>NZ_CP149994.1:2212362-2528413 GCF_051307055.1 Dryocola sharpae
GCGCCGTGGTCGTTTCCGCGCGGGCGCGCAATAAAAAAGATGTAGGACGCGCAACCCTGCTCGCCGTCATTGCCGCGCTGGGCGTCTATCTGCTGGTAACGCTGCTTTCTCTTGGCGTGGTGGCCCGTCCGGAGCTGGCGACGATGCGCAACCCGTCCATGGCGGGCATCATGGTTGAGATGATGGGCCCATGGGGCGAGGTCATCATTGCCGCGGGCCTTATCGTTTCCGTGTGCGGCGCCTACCTGAGCTGGACTATTATGGCCGCAGAAGTACCTTTGCTCGCCGCTACGTATAAAGCGTTTCCGAAAATTTTTGCGCGCCAGAATAAAAATAACGCTCCTTCGGCATCGCTGTGGCTGACTAATATCAGCGTACAGCTTTGTCTGGTGCTGATCTGGCTTACGGGATCTGATTACAATACCCTGCTGACCATCGCATCAGAGATGATCCTCGTGCCCTATTTCCTGGTGGGCGCCTATTTATTAAAAGTGGCTGCGCGTCCGCTGCATAAAGCCATCGGCCTCGGCGCATGCCTTTATGGCCTGTGGCTACTTTATGCATCAGGCCCGATGCACCTCCTGCTGTCGGTGGTACTGTATGCCCCTGGATTGCTTGTTTTTATGTACGCCCGCAGCACGCATACTCATGAGGCCAGCCTGAACATGCAGGAAAGAGCGATTATTGCAGCTATGCTGCTTGCTTCGTTTCCAGCGACATGGATGCTGGTGCGATAACGACGCCTGAACCGCAAGTATGGAGAACCGAACGATGGATAAAACGTTTTCTGGCCGGCCCGTGCTGATTACCGGCGCTGGCCGCCGTATTGGCCTTGCGCTGGCGAAAGATTTTCTGGCGCGCAGGCAGCAGGTCATTGTCAGCTTCAGGACTCGCTACCCTTCCATTGACGAGCTTGAACGGGCGGGCGCGCTTTGCCTGTTCGGCGATTTCTCTACGGATGAAGGGATCAAGGCTTTTGCGGATAGCGTTATGCAGCGCTGCAATGGCCTGCGCGCCATTATTCATAATGCCAGCGCCTGGCAGGCCGAATCTTCGTCGGTTGCGCATAGCGATACGCTTGCGGCCATGCTGCAAATTCACGTCAATGCGCCTTACCTGATGAATCATCTGCTTGAACCTTTATTGCGCGGACATGGCCACGCCGGTTCGGACATTATTCACTTCACCGATTATGTGGTTGAGCGCGGCAGCGACAAACATATCGCCTACGCCGCCAGTAAAGCCGCGCTAGATAACCTGACGCGCTCTTTCGCCCGTAAGCTGGCCCCTGAGGTGAAGGTCAACTCTATCGCCCCGGCAATGATTTTATTCAACGAACACGACGATGCGCAGTACCGCAAAGCCGCGCTGAATAAATCTTTGATGAAGGTGGCGCCGGGCGAAAAAGAGATCGTCGCCCTGGTAAATTATCTGCTGGAAAGCAGGTACGTAACCGGGCGTTCCCATGCCGTGGACGGCGGCCGACCCCTTCGATAAATCTGTTTACCAGTCATTGATGGCGTAATTGATTCGCTCAGTGTATGTTGCCATTTTTACCTGACGTGCCGGGTTATGAACAAAATCGTATACGTGGAAGATGACCCGGAAGTGGGCGCGCTGATTGCAGCTTACCTGGGAAAACACGACATTGATGTGATTGTCGAAAGCCGCGGCGATTGCGCCGAAGCGGTGATTAAACAGCAGCAGCCCGACCTGGTGCTTCTGGACGTCATGCTGCCAGGTAAAGACGGCATGACGCTATGTCGCGACCTGCGCCCGCAGTGGGACGGCCCCATCGTTCTGCTGACCTCTCTCGACAGCGACATGAACCATATTCTGTCGCTGGAAATGGGCGCTAACGATTACATTCTGAAAACTACCCCTCCCGCCGTGTTGCTGGCGCGCTTAAGGCTGCATCTTCGCCAGCGCATATCGGCCCAGCACACCGTTGAAACCACGCCAGCCGCGCTTAAACCGCATAAGGCGATGCGGTTTGGCGCGCTTTGTATCGACCCGCTGAACCGGCAGGTTACGCTCGGCAATGAACATATCGCGCTTTCTACCGCAGATTTTGATTTGCTATGGGAGCTGGCCACGCATGCCGGGCAAATTATGGACAGGGACGCGCTGCTGAAAAACTTGCGCGGCGTAAGCTACGACGGCATGGACAGAAGCGTGGATGTCGCCATATCCCGGCTGCGCAAAAAATTGTACGACAGCGCCACGGAACCGTTTCGCATCAAAACCGTACGCAACAAAGGCTATCTTTTTGCCCCCCATGCCTGGGAAAGCACAGCGTGATGAAACAGGGATGCCGCCTGAAAGCGGCATCTCTCCTTTTAGTGATGCAGCATTTCATCCACTACCTGCGCGGTAGTCATGTTGTAAGGATAGAAAGTAGGCCAGTTATCCATCTCTTTCAGCAGCGCTTCCTGGGATGTATTACCCATAAAGATATGGAAATGCTGTGATTTGCGGGGGCTGATAATATGATCGCTGAACTGAACATATTTCGGCGCCGCAGACTGGCTATCCTTACATTCAAACAGGTAACGCACGCCCTTCTTCCCCGAGACGTAGTTCAGGATTTTAAAGCCGGCATACCGGTATTCGCAGGACCTCACCTCTTTCCCGACGTGAAATTCCATGACGTTATTCTCAATGCCGATGGTGTCGATGTCGGTTGCGTAACCTTTTTTGTAATAGGCCTCTACCTCAGCAAGCGATTCGCCGCTTTTTTTCGCCTTTTTTTCCAGGACCGGAGCCAGGTCGCCCTTCAGTAAGTAAGGATTGAGTGACTGCCAGATGCCGTCCCAGTCGCTCAACGCGCGATCCTTGACGTTTTTATCGTCAAACACCCCTTCACTGGCTTTTTGTTCCGTCTCCGTTAAAGGCGCGCCATGATGATGTGCATGCGCGAAAGCGTGCGAGCTGCTCAGTAATACTCCCAGTCCCAGTAAAATAGCGGCGTTCTTCATGATTGTGACTCTCTCCTGTTGGTCATTCGCATTTTATTTTTACGTTATAACATAACAACAAAACCTGGCGAAAGTCCTGCATCTGGTCAGCCGACGAGAACGCGAGCATACTTGTGGCCCATAGCGCCCCCGATTTCAGGAGGCAGAGCCAGTTAACTGATAGATTGGTAATTTTTAATGAAAAAGCTGTTTATTCAGTTTTATCTCCTGCTGTTTGTCTGCTTTCTTGTGATGACGATGCTGGTCGGGCTGGTCTATAAATTCACCGCCGAGCGCGCGGGCCGACAGTCGCTGGATGACCTGATGAAAAGCTCGCTGTATCTGATGCGGAGCGAACTGCGGGAAATTCCGCCCAGGGACTGGAACAAAACCATCAACGATCTCGATCTCAACTTATCGTTTAAGTTAAACATCGAGCCGATGAGCAAATTTAAGCTCGACGACATCGCCACTCGCCGCCTGCGCGAAGGGGAGATCGTCGCACTCGATGATGAATATACGTTTATCCAGCGTATTCCCCGCAGCCATTACGTGCTGGCCGTCGGCCCAATTCCGTACCTGTTCTTTTTGCATCAGATGCGCCTGCTTGACGTAGCGCTGATGGCTTTTATTGCCATCTCGCTCGCCTTCCCCGTATTTATCTGGATGCGGCCGCACTGGCAGGACATGCTGAAACTGGAAACCGCAGCCCAGCGGCTCGGCAAGGGGTATCTGGACGAGCGGCTTCACTTCGACAGCGCCTCCAGTTTCGACCGTTTAGGCGTCGCCTTTAATCAGATGGCGGATGACATTAACGCGCTGATTGCCAGTAAAAAACTGCTGATAGACGGTATCGCCCACGAGTTGCGCACGCCGCTGGTTCGCCTGCGTTACCGGCTGGAAATGAGCGATAATCTTGCCGCGGAAGAGTCCCAGGCGCTTAACCGGGATATAGGCCAGCTTGAAGGGCTTATCGATGAGCTGTTGACCTATGCCCGCCTCGATCGGCCGCAAACCGAGCTGCATCTTACCTCGGTCGATCTCCCGCACTGGCTGCAAAACCATATTGCGGATGTCCGGCTCATCCATCCCCACCGGGATATCGCACTGGAATGCCCTGCTGCCTCTATTTTCGGGCAGATTGATTTACGGCTTATGGAGCGAGTCATCGACAATCTCATTAATAATGCCCTTCGTTACAGCCGGCAAAAGCTGCGCGTCAGCCTGTGCCTGGAGGAACAGACGGCCGTGCTGCAGGTTGAAGACGACGGTCCGGGCATTCCTGCGGCAGAACGCGAGCACGTTTTTCAGCCGTTTGTTCGCCTTGACCCAAGCCGCGACAGAGCCACCGGCGGCTGCGGTCTGGGGCTGGCGATTGTGCGCTCCGTTGCGGTAGCTATGGGTGGCTCCGTTAGCGTAAACAGCAGCTCCCTTGGCGGAGCCCGCATCCGTTTTAGCTGGCCGGTTAATACTTTCGAACCTCAGGCCTCGCCCGTCGCATAAAACCATTCTTCTCTGCCTGACTGATGGTGATGCTGTTGGTCAGGTAGGTTTTGTTGTGTTATAAATTATAAGTATGTTGTAACTAAAGAGGGTGCTGTATGGCCGATTACGATCTGATTGAAAGACTGACCGCTACGTTTCGCGAGCTTGAGCGGGATCTGCACCAGCTTCGCGACCGGCTGGAGAGCTGCCGCCTGCTGGTCGGGCGCGTATTTACCCTGCCGGAAATTGAAAAGGGTCAGGAGCACGAGCCGTTAATGCATATTGAAGTGACGCAGCGGATCGGCAAAGAGGCCCACGAGGCAACGCTTGCGCACTTTACCCGTCTCTTCATCCAGCAGCAGTCAGAAAACATCAGCAGCAAGGCCGCGGTGCGCCTTCCCGGCGCCGTTTGTTATGCCGTAACCGCCGAAGAGTACCGGCAGACAGGCGATCTGATCGCCCGCATTAACCAGCGCAAACTGGCGCTGGAAAAGATTATCAGCGTTGATTCTGGCCTGCCGAGCGTGCAGCGCTTTGAGTGGGTGCATCGTCATATTCCGGGCCTGATTACGCTCAACGCCTACCGCGCGATTACGCTTGTCGATACGCCCTCCACGCTGCGCTTTGGCTGGGCGAATAAGCAGATAATCAAAAACCTGACCCGCCGTGAAGTGATGGCGATGCTTGAGAAGAGCCTGAAGGCAAACCGCGCCGTGCCGCCCTGGACGCGCGAACAGTGGGCGGAGCAGATCGAACGGGAGCTGAACAACGTGGCCATGCTGTCCGACAGCGTCAGACTGAAGATTAAGCGGCCGGTGAAAGTGCAGCCGGTTGCGCGGGTCTGGTATCAGGAGCAGCAAAAGCAGGTGCAGCTCGCCTGCCCTTCGCCCCTGATTGTTCTGTGCCAGCGGGATTCCGGCGAGGCGCCGCCGGAGATTGGCGAGCTGCTGAACTACGATGCGGACAATATCCGTCACCGCTACAAGCCCGAAGCTCAGGCGCTGCGGCTGCTGATCCCGCGTTTGCATCTCTATTGCGAGGAGTAAAAAGCGCCTTCTTAGAGGCGCTCAGATTGCTGGCAAACACCTGAAAACGCGTTTTCCGTGTGCCTGGGATGAACCGGAAGAAGCAATTTTTTGCTTTTATTCGCCCCGGCTAATGCGCTTAAGAGCAATAGACTTTGGCAGCGAGTTCAAAGCGTTAAGACTTCATGCTGCCGACCATCTCCTCTGGCCGCACCCAGGCGTCAAACTCATCTTCTGTGAGATAGCCCAGCTTTAACGCCGCGGCTTTGAGCGTCAGCCCTTCTTTATGCGCTTTTTTGGCAATCTCCGCCGCTTTATCGTAGCCGATGTGCGTATTAAGCGCGGTCACCAGCATCAGCGATTCATTCAGCAGCTGGCTGATACGGTCGCGGTTCGGCTCGATGCCGATGGCGCAGTGCTCGTTGAAGCTTTCCATGCCGTCCGCCAGCAGGCGAATCGATTGCAGGACGTTGTGGATAATCATCGGGCGATAGACGTTCAGCTCAAAGTTGCCGGAGGCGCCGCCGATATTTACCGCTACATCATTCCCCATGACCTGGCAGCACAGCATGGTCATCGCTTCGCACTGCGTCGGGTTCACTTTCCCCGGCATGATGGAGCTTCCCGGTTCGTTTTCCGGGATGGCGATTTCGCCGATGCCGCAGCGCGGGCCTGAGGACAACCAGCGCACGTCGTTGGCGATTTTCATCAGCGCTGCAGCCAGGCCTTTTAGCGCGCCGTGCGCGTGAACCAGCGCGTCGCAGGTGGCCAGCGCCTCGAATTTATTAGGCGCGGTTACGAAAGGCTGCCCGGTGATGTCAGCCAGCTCCTTCGCCACACGCACCGCGTATTCAGGATGCGTATTTAACCCCGTACCGACGGCGGTGCCGCCCAGCGCCAGCTCCGCCACGTGGGGCACGCTTTGTTCGAGATGCTTAAGGTTGTGTTCCAGCATCGCCACCCAGCCGGAAATCTCCTGGCCGAGCGTCAACGGCGTGGCGTCCTGAAGATGCGTGCGGCCGATTTTAACAATGTCGCGGAACGCCTCCGCTTTCGCCTGCAGCGTCTCTTTCAGCACGGTGAGCTGCGGAATAAGCTGTTCGCGGAGCGCTTTAACCGCCGCGACATGCATCGCCGTCGGGAACACGTCGTTAGAACTCTGGCTCTTGTTCACATCATCGTTTGGATGCACCACGCGGTCCATGCCGCGCACGCCGCCGAGCAGCTCGCTCGCCCGGTTTGCCAGCACCTCGTTCATATTCATGTTGCTTTGGGTGCCGGACCCCGTCTGCCAGATAGCAAGCGGGAACTCATCAGGATGCCTGCCTTCCAGCACTTCGTCCGCGGCGGCCAGGATCGCTTTACCGCGTTCAGCAGGGAGCAGGCCGAGATCCATGTTCACTTTCGCCGCCGCACGCTTGGTCAATGCCAGCGCCTGAATCAGCGCCACCGGCATTTTTTCCGTGGAGATGCGGAAATGCTCAAGCGAACGTTGCGTTTGCGCGCCCCAGAGTTTGTCTGCCGGAACATCAATGGGGCCCATAGAATCTTTTTCGATACGACTGGATGCCATTTGTCTCTCCTTTCGAGCTTAAAAAAAACCGCCCAGGCGGGCGGTTTCAGCGGTTTATTTCACGCACCTTGCGCACTGCGAGGCGTGAATTTTCTGGAAGAAATCGTTGCCCTTGTCATCGACCAGAATGAAAGCCGGGAAATCTTCTACTTCGATTTTCCAGATAGCCTCCATACCCAACTCCGGATATTCCACGCAGGTCAGGCTTTTAATGCTTTGTTGCGCCAGTACCGCCGCCGGGCCGCCGATGCTGCCCAGGTAGAAGCCGCCGTGTTTATGGCAGGCGTCCGTCACCTGTTGGCTGCGGTTGCCTTTCGCCAGCATCACCATGCTGCCGCCGTTGGCCTGCAGCAGATCCACATAGGAGTCCATGCGCCCTGCCGTGGTTGGGCCAAGCGAACCAGAAGCATAACCGTCCGGCGTTTTGGCCGGGCCCGCATAGTAGATCGGGTGATCTTTCACATACTGCGGCAGGCCTTCGCCGCTGTCGATACGCTCTTTGAGCTTAGCGTGGGCGATGTCGCGTGCCACAATAATAGTCCCGCTCAGGGAAAGACGCGTAGAAACAGGGTACTGAGAAAGCTGTTTGAGGATTTCGCTCATCGGACGGTTAAGATCGACTTTAACCGCCTCGCCCTCGCCCGCCTGGCGCAGCTCCTGCGGAATGAATTTGCCCGGATTGTGCTCCAGCTTTTCCAGCCAGATACCGTCGCGGTCGATCTTCGCTTTGATGTTTCTGTCCGCAGAGCAGGATACGCCCATGCCGACCGGGCAGGATGCGCCGTGGCGCGGCAGGCGCACAACGCGAATATCATGGGCAAAGTATTTGCCGCCGAACTGCGCGCCAAGACCGAGGTTCTGCGCCTCTTTCAGCAGCTCTGCTTCCAGTTGAATATCGCGGAACGCCTGGCCGTGTTCGTTACCTTCCGTCGGCAGGCCGTCGTAATACTTAGTGGACGCGAGTTTTACCGTCTTAAGGGTGGATTCCGCAGAGGTGCCCCCGATAACAAAGGCCACGTGATACGGCGGGCAGGCCGCTGTGCCGAGGCTGCGCATTTTCTCCACCAGATAATCTTTCAGCTTGCCAGGGCTGAGCAGCGCCTTGGTCTCCTGGTAAAGATAGGTTTTGTTCGCTGAACCACCGCCTTTGGCGATGCAGAGGAATTTGTATTCCGCGCCGTCCACGCTGTAGAGGTCGATTTGCGCGGGCAGGTTCGTGCCGGTATTCACCTCTTTGTACATATCCAGCGCGGCATTCTGGGAATAGCGCAGGTTATCTTCAATGTAGGTGTTATAGACGCCCTGCGACAGCGCGGCTTCATCCCCGCCGCCGGTCCAGACGCGCTGGCCTTTTTTACCCACGATAATCGCGGTACCCGTATCCTGGCAGGTCGGCAGGATGCCTTTAGCGGCGATCTCCGAGTTGCGCAGGAACTGTAGCGCAACATACCTGTCGTTTTCGCTGGCTTCGGGATCGTAAAGGATATCGGCGACCTGCTGCTGGTGGGACGGGCGCAGCATAAATGAGGCATCGTGGAAGGCGTGTTGGGCAACAAGGGTCAGGGCTTTCGGGTCAACTTTCAGGACTTCCTGCCCTTCGAACTCGGAGACTGAAACGTAATCCTTGCTGAGCAGATAGTATTCAGTTTCATCTTTTTTTAACGGGAACGGCTCTTGATAATGAAAGGCTTTACTCGACATTGTTCTCTCACTTACGACATCAGATACGTTAATTATTCTGGCTGCGGACACGGGCTTCCGTGCTTGGTTAAAAATTTAATCACAACATGCTACACAATTTTTTAACAAAAACTGAGACTAATACGACTTTTTGCTCCCCTGGTTACTTCCCGATGGATAATTGCTTTAATAGTCGCAACTTTATCTACATTACAGCGGGGCTTGATAATGCAAAAATTAATCAACTCAGTGCAGAACTATGCATGGGGAAGTAAAACTGCCTTAACGGAACTCTACGGCATGCCAAATCCGGACAACCTGCCGATGGCGGAGCTGTGGATGGGCGCGCATCCTAAAAGCAGTTCAAAAGTGCTGGTAAACGGCCAGCCGCACGCGTTACGGGAGCTGATCGACGCCGATCAAACAGCTGCCCTGGGCGCGGCCGTAGCGCAGCGATTTGGCGAGCTGCCGTTCCTCTTTAAAGTGCTCTGTGCCGATCAGCCGCTCTCCATTCAGGTGCACCCAAACAAAAAAGCCTCTGAAACCGGCTTTGCAAAAGAAAATGCGGCCGGCATCCCGCTTGACGCGGCCGAGCGTAATTATAAAGATCCAAACCACAAGCCTGAGCTGGTTTTCGCCCTGACCCCGTTCCTTGCCATGAACGCCTTTCGCGAGTTCTCTGAAATCGTCTCTTTGCTGCAGCCGGTTTCTGGCGCGCATAACGCTATCGCCCACTTCCTGCAGGAGCCGGGCGCTGAACGTTTAGCTCATCTGTTTGCCAGCCTGCTGAATATGCAGGGCGAAGAAAAATCCCGTGCGTTAGCCGTGCTGAAAGCCGCGCTGAACGGCCAGCAGGGCGAGCCGTGGGAAACCATCCGCGTAATTTCTGAATTTTATCCCGACGACAGCGGCCTGTTCTCCCCGCTGCTGCTTAACGTAGTTAAGCTCGAGCCGGGCGAAGCCATGTTCCTGTTCGCGGAAACGCCTCACGCCTACCTTAAAGGCGTGGCGCTGGAGGTGATGGCCAACTCAGATAACGTGCTGCGCGCGGGCCTGACGCCAAAATATATCGATATTCCTGAGCTGGTCGCAAACGTCCGGTTCGAGCCGAAGCCAGCAGGCGAACTGCTGACCCAGCCGCAGCGCAACGGCCACGAGCTGAGCTTCCCCGTTCCGGTCGCCGATTTCGCTTTCTCTTTGCACGATCTGCATGCCGCCCCTGCCGCGCTGGCGCAGGACAGCGCAGCCATAGTGTTCTGCGTGGAAGGTGAAACGGTGCTCAGCAAAGGCGAAGAGCAGCTGGTTCTTAAGCCCGGCGAGTCAGCTTTTATCGCAGCAAACGAATCGCCGGTTTCCGCAAGCGGCGTAGGCCGTATCGCCCGCGTCTATAACAAATGCTGAAATTAAGTAACTTACTGATCTTTTACCTATGGATTGCTAAGCTTAAGCGATAGTTTTCAAAACGCCCGCGGGCGTTTTTCATTCGACGGTCAGGGGATGTCTGACCGCCGCTTTAAAATGGACAGGACAAGATGAAAAAATCTCTGGTTGCGGTAGGTGTAATTGTTGCGCTCGGCGTGGTGTGGACGGGCGCTGCCTGGTATACCGGTAAACAGCTTGAAGGACGTATGGCTGAAATGATCGGCAATGCGAACAGCGAATTAAACAGGGCCTCACCCGAAGCCGGCCTGACGCTGAGCTACCAGGAGTACCACCGCGGCCTGTTCCACAGCAGCATGCAGTTAGTCGTTAAGCCGACGGCGGGCAAGCAAAGCGCGCTTCTGAAACCGGATCAAAGCGTAGTGTTCGCTGAAACCATCGACCACGGTCCCTTCCCCTTTGCTCAGTTAAAAAAATTCAATTTGATCCCAGCCATGGCTTCCATCCGCACCGTGCTGGTTAGTAACCCAACCACTAAGCCGCTGTTTGACACCACCAAAGGCCAGTCCTTTATCGATGCGCAAACCCGCGTGGGCTACAGCGGCGCCACCTCGTCTGATATCGAGCTCCTGCCGCTGAACTATGCAAACGGCGAAGAGAAAGTGGCCTTTAGCGGCGGCCAGTTCACGGCTGATGTGGACGGTGAAGGCAATAAAATCGCCCTTTCCGGCGAAGCTAAAAGCGGTCTGGTTAACACGGTCAACCAGTACGGCCAGCATGTACAGATGACTTTCAATAACGTGAAAACCGACGGCAGCACCCAGCGCAGCGAATTCGACGAGCGCGTGGGCGAGCAAAAAGCCTCCATTGAAAAACTGGCGATTGCCGTTGAAGGCAAAGAAATGGCGGTCCTTGAAGGTTTCACGCTCAATGCGAAATCAGACGTGCAGGATGATAAAAAGCACCTTGCCGGGCAAATCGATTACTCTCTCGACGCGCTGAAAGTACAGAATCAAAATATGGGCAGCGGCAAACTGACGCTGAAAGTCGGCAATATCGACGGCGCCGCGATGCATGAATTCAGCAAGATCTATAACGAGGAATCCCAGAAGCTGCTCGCCGATCCGGCCGTGGCAGCGAACCCGGAAATTTATCAGCAGAAAGTGATTGAAGTCTTTGCGGCCAATTTCCCGCTGCTGCTCAAGGGCAACCCGGTCGTTACCGTTGCGCCGCTAAGCTGGAAAAACGACAAAGGCGAAAGCACCTTCAACCTGTCGCTGTTCTTAAAAGATCCGGCCGCGGCAACGGGTGAAGCAACCACGCCTGAGCAGCAGCTGGACCGCGTGTTGAAATCTCTCGATAGCAAACTTGTGATCCCAATGGATATGGCCACCAGCCTGATGACGCAGGTTGCGCAGCTCGAAGGCTATAAAGAGGAAGACGCCGCGAAGCTGGCCAGCCAGCAGATCAAAGGCCTGGCGGCGATGGGTCAGATGTTCCGCGTTACCACGATGCAAGACAACAACATCGTCTCCAGCCTGCAGTACGCCAACGGTCAGGCCACGCTTAACGGTCAGAAAATGTCCCTGAGCGATCTGATTGGCATGTTTGGCCTGCCTGGCACAGACGTACCGCCTCCGGCGCCAGAGCTTGAAGCGCCTGCTCCGGCTGCGCCTCAGCAGTAAATCTGGCAAGCCTCCTTCGGGAGGCTTTTTCAGGCTGCCGGTTAGAGGTTAGCGATCTGACGCGCAGCTTTGATTTTTACGTGAAAACGCTGGGCTTTACGCCACGAGCAAAATGGTCGGAGGGCTTATCTCTCTTTGGGAGAGCTTTGGTTGTGTTTATCGCTCGACGATGTGGACGGCAGGCGAGATTACACCCACTACGCCTTTACGCTTTCCGCGCAGCATATCGGGAGCTTCCGGGAGAAATTGCGGGCCGCAGGCGTTGCCGAGTGGAAAGAGAATAAAAGTGAAGGCGCATCGATCTACTTTCTCGATCCCGATGGTCACAGATTAGAAGCCCATAGCGGCAATCTGGAAACAAGGCTTCAGTCATGCCAGAAAAACCCGTACGACGGGATGGTTTTCTTCCGCTAATCAACCCGGGCCGGAACATTTCTCCTGCTGGCGTTTTTTCTTTACGCTTTCAACTGCTTCGCAGCACCAGCCGCGCGGGCATTATCTGATTACGCGCTTCATCATCGCCATTTTTCGCCCGTGTCAGGATGCGTTGCCCCGCGCTGCGGCCTATTTCTCTTGCCGGCGTGGAAACCCAGGTCAGCGGTAAATCATCCAGCTCTTCGTCCATCACCTCTGCAAAGGCGGCAAGCGCGACGTGGCGGTCGTAATAGCTGTCCAGGCTCCCTTCTCCGCTTTGTCTTCCCGCGCGCAGCAGGCCGAACCAGGCGCCCATGGCGACGGTGCTGTTATGGCAGAGCACGGCCGTAATGGTCGGGTTATGGTGCAGCAAAGCGGTGATGGCGTCCGCCGCCTGCTTCTGGCTGGACTCGCATTCGATAATCCACTCGCTGTGGAACGGCAGCCCAAACTTTAACAGCGTTGAGCAATAGCCGCCGAGGCGTTCTGCGCGCGTCAACGAAGAGCCCCGGCCGCCGATCCAAGCAATTCGCTGATGCCCCCGCTTAATTAAATGCTCGGTCACCAGCTGCGCGGCCTGCATATTATCCGGGCGAATTATGTCCGCTTCGTCGAGATAGCTGGCACGGGAGGCGAAAACCAGCGGCAGCTGCTTTTGTTCGGCTAATTCCCTTAGCTCCGCCCCCTGACCTGCCGCACCGGCGATAATGATGCCGTCCACGCCCTGGGCGATAAGCGTTTCGAAGCAGCGCTGCATATGCTGGCCTTTCGCGCCGCTTTGGGTGAGGAAGAGTAATTTGCCCTGCTTTTCCAGCTCGTCCGTCAGCCCCGCCGTCAGCTCCGCATAAAAGGGATTACACAGATCCCGCACTATCAGACCAATAACGCCGCTTTGCCCTCCCCGCAGCGATACCGCCTGCCGGTTGCGCACAAAACCGAGTTTTTCAATAGCTTCATTTACGCGCGTTCCGGTCGCCGCGGAGATTCTGCCTTTGCCGCTTAGTACGAGCGAGACCGTCGTCACCGATACACCTGCGGCATCGGCAACGTCGTTAATAGTGATTTTTTTTGCCATCGTGGTCATACGCGGAACGGGTCCTCCGTGAATCAGGTAATACGCAAGATAAAACGTTTTATCCCTATGCGCATATTAAGCGCTTTGTCACCTTTTTAATCTGTGAACTACCGCGCAATATACTTTGGTAAAACGTTTTATCATCCGGCTTGTTTCGTACTTCACTCTTTTTATTCATCAGGGTACAGGAGTCGTTATGGCGGCTAATACATCACAAAAAGTTACGCTTTGGGAGTTTTTTCAAAACCTCGGTAAAACCTTCATGCTACCGGTGGCGCTGCTGTCGTTCTGCGGCATCATGCTCGGTATCGGCAGCTCGTTAAGCAGCCATGACGTTATCACCCTGCTGCCTGCGCTGGGTAATCCGGTGCTGCAGCCAATCTTTATCTGGATGAGCAAAGTCGGCTCGTTCGCCTTCAGCTTCCTGCCGGTGATGTTCTGTATCGCCATTCCGCTGGGTCTGGCAAGCGAGAATAAAGGCGTTGCCGCCTTCGCCGGTTTTGTCGGTTACGTGGTGATGAACCTCGGGGTTAACTTCTGGCTGACGGCCAAAGGCATTCTGCCAACTACCGATGCCGCGCTGCTGAAAGCGAACAACGTTCAGAACGTGCTGGGCATTCAGTCTATCGATACCGGCATTCTTGGCGCCGTTATCGCCGGTGTGATCGTGGCGATGCTGCATAAGCGCTTCCACAATATCCGCCTGCCGGACGCGCTGGCCTTCTTCGGCGGCACCCGCTTTGTGCCGATTATCACCACCGTTGTGATGGGCCTGGTCGGTCTGGTTATTCCGCTGATCTGGCCGGTATTCGCGGCTGGCATCACCGGCATTGGTAACCTGATTAACAGCGCCGGCATTTTTGGCCCGATGATTTTCGGCACCGGCGAACGTCTGCTGCTGCCCTTTGGCCTGCAACACATTCTGGTGGCGCTGATCCGCTTTACCGAAGCGGGCGGCACGATGGCGGTGTGCGGCCATAGCGTCAGCGGCGCGCTGACTATCTTCCAGGCGCAGCTAAGCTGCCCAACGGTACACGGCTTCTCTGAAAGCGCGACCCGTTTCCTGTCGCAGGGCAAAATGCCTGCCTTCCTGGGCGGCCTGCCCGGTGCTGCACTGGCGATGTATCACTGCGCGCGCCCTGAAAACCGCCATAAAATTAAAGGCCTGCTGATTTCCGGCGTCATTGCCTGCGTGGTTGGCGGCACCACAGAACCGCTGGAGTTCCTGTTCCTGTTCGTGGCCCCGGTGCTCTATCTCATTCACGCCCTGCTGACCGGGCTTGGCTTTACCATGATGGCGGTGCTGGGCGTGACTATCGGCAACACCGACGGGAACGTTATCGACTTCGTGGTATTCGGTATCCTGCACGGCCTGTCGACCAAATGGTACATGGTGCCGGTTGTGGCGGCGGCGTGGTTCGCGGTTTATTACGGTATCTTCCGCTTCGCCATTACCCGCTTTAACATCAAAACGCCGGGTCGCGATATCGACACCACCAGCAGCGCAGAAAAAGCGCTGGCAGGCCAGGTGGGCAAATCCGGCTACAATGTTCCGGCGATGCTGACAGCGCTTGGCGGGGCAGAAAACGTCGTCACGCTGGACAACTGCATTACCCGCCTGCGGATGACGGTGAAAGATATGTCGCTGGTTGACAGCGCCGCGCTGAAAAACCTCCGCGCCATCGGCGTGGTGCAGCTAAATCAGCACAACCTGCAGGTGGTTATCGGGCCGCAGGTGCAGTCGGTTAAGGATGAGATGGCAAGCCTGATGAGCACGGCGCAGGCATAAACCGGCTAATATAATTTCCGACTTTTATTCGTCAGGATTAACGCCCCTTTAAGCGCAATAATATTTTGTTGATTGTCTCAAGGGCGCAGCAGCGCCCTTTTGCTGTGAGGTTCTATGTTCGATTTTTCTGTTCCGGTCGATCGCCACGGCACGTGGTGCACCCAGTGGGATTATGTGGCAGATCGTTTTGGCGCGGCGGATTTGCTTCCCTTTACCATCTCCGATATGGATTTTCCGACCGCCCCGGCTATTCTCTCGGCGCTGCATCAACGTCTGGCCCACGGCGTGCTCGGCTACAGCCGCTGGAAAAATGACGATTTCATCGGCGCCGTGGCGCACTGGTATCAGCAACGCTTTAACAGCGCTATCGATGCCGAAAGCCTGGTTTACGGCCCGTCCGTTATTTATATAGTTTCACAGCTGATACGCCAGTGGTCAGAACCGGGCGACGCGGTGCTTATCCATACCCCCGCCTATGACGCATTTTATAAAGCGATTGCAGGCAATAAGCGCCAGGTATTCAGCGCGCCGCTGTATAATTCCGCCGCAGGCTGGACGTGCGACATGGCCGCCCTTGAAGGCCAGCTTGCCAAACCAGAATGTAAAATCATGCTGCTGTGCAGTCCGCAAAATCCGACGGGCAAGGTCTGGACGCGCGAAGAGCTGGAAATCATGGCGAAGCTGTGTGAACGCCATAACGTGCGCGTAATCAGCGATGAAATTCATATGGATATGGTCTGGGAAGGCCGCCAGCACACGCCCTGGTGCGAGGTGGGCAAAGGCGCCTGGGCGCTGGTTACCTCGGCTTCAAAGAGCTTCAATATTCCCGCGCTAACCGGCGCGTACGGCCTGATTAGCGATGAACGCGACCGACAGGACTATCTGAACGTCCTGAAAGGCCAGGACGGGCTTTCCTCTCCTGCGGTGCTGGCGCTGGTTGCGCATATTGCCGCCTATCGGGAAGGAGAGCCGTGGCTTGATGCCCTGCGCGCTTATCTCCAGAGCAACCTTGAGTACGTCGCCGATACGCTGAACAGCGAGTTTGCGCAACTTAACTGGCAGCCGCCGCAGGCAACCTATCTGGCGTGGATCGATCTCCGCCCGCTTGGCATGGACGATCGGAGGCTGCAAAAGGCGCTGATTGAGCAGCAAAAAGTCGCCATCATGCCGGGATATACCTACGGTGAAGAGGGAAAAGGCTTTATCCGCCTCAACGCCGGATGCCCGCGAGCGAAGCTGGAAGAAGGCGTAAAACGTTTGATCGCCGCCATTAAATCGCTGCAATAAGATTCGGGGAGGCAGATTCCCTTTCATTTGCGCAACTTATTATTGCCGGCAGATAGCAATTTGCCGGTGAATGTTTTTATACTGTTACGCACTTGAAGCAAAAAAAGAGTGCGACCATGATTGATACCACCCTGCCGTTAACCGATTTGCACCGCCACCTTGATGGCAATATTCGTGCACAAACCATTCTCGATCTGGGCCGCCAGTATAATTTGCCGCTTCCGGCAGCTTCCATTGAGGATTTAATCCCGCACGTGCAGGTTGTTGAGTCCGCGCCGGATCTGGTGAGCTTCCTGTCGAAGCTGGACTGGGGCGTGAAGATGCTTGCCACTCTTGACGCCTGCCGCCGCGTAGCCTGGGAAAATATTGAAGATGCCGCCCGTAACGGCCTGCATTATGTCGAGCTGCGTTTCTCACCGGGTTATATGGCAATGGCCCACAACCTGCCGGTTGCGGGCGTCGTAGAAGCCGTTATCGAAGGCGTGCGTGAAGGCTGTCGTGATTTTGGCGTCGAGGCTCGTCTGATTGGCATTATGAGCCGCACCTTCGGCGAAGCCGCCTGTCAGGCTGAGCTGGAAGCCCTGCTCGCCCACCGCGACCATATTACCGCCCTGGATCTGGCTGGCGACGAGCTCGGTTTCCCCGGCAGCCTGTTCCTGAGCCATTTTAATCGCGCGCGCGATGCAGGCTGGCATATCACCGTGCACGCGGGCGAAGCGGCCGGACCGGAAAGCATCTGGCAGGCCATTCGCGAGCTGGGCGCCGAGCGTATCGGCCACGGCGTCAAGGCGACTGAAGATCCTGCCCTGATGGACTTCCTGGCCGAGCAAGGCATCGGTATCGAATCCTGCCTGACCTCCAACATTCAGACCAGCACCGTGCCGTCGCTGGACAAGCATCCGCTGATCAAATTCCTCGATCGCGGCGTGCTGGCAACGATTAATACCGACGACCCGGCGGTTCAGGGTATCGACATCGTGCATGAATATACCGTTGCGGCGCCGCGTGCGGGTCTGAGCCCGGCACAGATTCGTACCGCCCAGGAGAATGGTTTAAAAATTGCCTTTCTGAGCGAGGCTGAAAAGCAGGCGCTACTCGCTAAAGTACGCGCCGCTTAACCCACCCACGGCGGCTGGTCAGGAAGCTGACTCAGGCTGCCGTTTTTCCTTTGCCGCTTTGCGCGCATAGCGCTGCGCCAGCACCGCACAGACCATAAGCTGGATCTGGTGGAAAATCATCAGCGGCAGCACCATCATCCCCACGGCGCTCGCAGGAAACAGAACGTTTGCCATCGGCACGCCGTTGGCGAGGCTCTTCTTCGAGCCGCAGAAAACGATGGTGATTTCATCGGCGGTATTAAAACCCAGCAGCCTTGCCGCCCAGGTATTCACCACCAGCACAATCGCCAGCAGCACTACCGAACACCCCAGAATGGCTAACAGGGCGATGCCGTTAACCTGATGCCAGATGCCCTCGACCACCGCTTCGCTGAACGCCACATATACCACCAGCAGAATAGAAGAGCGATCCGTCAGGTTGACGAGCTTTTTATGTTTCTCCACCCAGCGGCTTATCAGCGGGCGCGACAGATGGCCGATGATAAAGGGCACCATCAGCTGCATGATGATTTTGCCAATCGCATGCAGCGTATCCGTCGTCCCTTCCTGAGTATTCATCAGGGCGCCAACCAGCACCGGCGACAGGAAAATGCCCAGGATACTGGATGCCGAGGCGCTGCAAACCGCCGCCGCCACGTTACCGCCGGCAACGGAGGTGAAGGCAATAGCCGACTGCACCGTCGCCGGCAGCGCGCAGAGATAAAGGAAGCCCATGTACAGCGGCTGGTTGAGAATAGCCGGCGTCAGGAAGCCCATTGCCAGGCCAAGCAGAGGAAAGAGTACAAAGGTGCTGAGGAACACCACCAGATGAAGTTTCCAGTGCCCCATCCCGGCCACAATCGCCGCGCGGGAAAGCTTTGCGCCGTGCATGAAAAACAGCAGCGCAATGGCAGCCGTGGTCAGATATTCAAAACCCGTTTTGACTATTCCTTCACAGGGAAACAGCGAGGCCACCACCACCACGGCGATCATCACCAGTAAAAAATTATCGATTTTCAGACGCTGCAGCCAGCCCATTCCATATCCTTGCTTTTTAATACGATTTCTTTTCTCTACTTTGCATTAATTTTTTATAACTTGCGAGCCGGATTTAGCCGTTTAAAGAGCCGTTGCAATTACGTTTAGTTATGTTATCGCCTGTTTTTCAATCGCCTTTAATTTAAGCTGGAATGAGTCACTGTTAACGGCCAGCGATTCGCTTTAAAAATAACCTCAATTAAACAGCTTCATGATTCATTATTTATAAATTCAGGCTGAATTAAAACAAAACCCCTTTAAACGCAGGGAAATATCTTTATACTATTGAAATTAAAACATTAAAAATACCGGACAGAAAATTAAATCACCATCTTTATCTGCATGAGCGCATTCCACATTATCCTATGACAAAAAAATTATTTTCTGGTAGCTAAGGAAAAGTTGCTCACACTCATTACCACGCCATGCGGATGTTTATTCAGTGGCGTATGAGTATGCCCACAAATAACCCGGACCACCTCAGCGCTGCTGCGGTGAATATACTGCTTGCCATTTCTCTTTCCGCCCGCAATGGAGATGGCGGCGGCTCGCGTAATACGCCGCAAAACAATTCTGTTAGCGGAAATAACGCCGGAGCGGAGATGGTTTGGGATGGCGGTACGTCAGGGGATCGAAGCGCCTGGCTTCCGCCGCTGCGGGCGTGATGCAGGTTGATAATAAACATTGCGCCCTGGCCGCTGAAGGCGCCCGCCTCTGGCCGACAGCAATAAGCGTGACTGACGTTTATCTGTAATTTTAACAACCTGCGTTAAAATCTGACCCTCGTCTTAGCCGGACGAGGGCCAGGCCGGTTAAGCCAGATTCAGCGTCGCGCGCTTTTTCGCCGACTCAATGCCCAGCTCAATCAGCTCCATTACCTGAATCGCCTGCGCGGCCGGCACCGGGTTTTCACCGTGGCCCGTCAACGCATCGCGAATCGCGGCGTAGTAAGCCGGGTAATTGCCCGGAACGGTCAGCAGCGTCTGTTCCGCCATCACCTCGCCCTGCGCCAGGGTCAGCACGCCGTCACGCATATCGTAGCCCCAGTCCTCCTGCGGCAGACGCTCGCCTGATTTCAGACGATCCTCCTGCGGATCAAGGCCATATTTAATGTAGCTGCCGCGGGTGCCGTGCACGATATAACGCGCAGATTCAGCAGCAGCCAGCAGCGAGCCGTGCAGCACGACTCGGCGTTGCGGGTAGGCCAGCACGGCGTGGAAATAGTCCGTTGCCTGAGCGCCCGGACGAAGCTGGGCCAGATCGACGGTTAAACTCACCGGCAGGCCGAAAAGATTTATGGCCTGGTCGATAAGATGCGGCCCGAGATCGTACCAGATGCCGCTGCCAACGCCCGCCTGCTCCCGCCAGCGGTTACGCACCTGCGGACGAAAGCGATCGAAATGCGATTCGAAATAGGCGACTTCCCCCAGCGTGCCGTCAGCAAGCAAGGTTTTCAGCGTCAGGAAATCGCTGTCCCAGCGGCGGTTATGGAAGACGGACAGCAGCAGGCCGCGGCTTTTCGCCAGCGCATCCAGTTCGCGTGCCTGTGACAACGTCACGGTGAAGGGCTTATCGACCACCACATGTTTGCCCGCCTCCAGCGCAGCTCTCGCCAGCGGGAAGTGGGTATCATTGGGGGTAGGCACCACAATGAGATCGATATCAGGATCGTTAAACAGATGGTGCGGGTCGGAAACAACGGGCATGTTCGGCCAGTCCGCATGGACTTTAGCTTCGTCGCTGCTGGATACCGCCGCAAGCTCCATCCCCGGCGTGCCAACGATGAGCGGCGCATGGAAAGTTTTACTGGCATAACCGTAACCGATTAGTCCGACACGAATATTATCACTCATTTGTATTCCTCACTTTTATGGACGCTCCCATTTGACACCATCCCCTACAGTGTAACAACAGGTAGCTTACTTGCTGGCTGCCGGCGGAATACTTGCCAGCCGCCGCCGCTAAGTGCGCAAAAGTGATTCACTTCGCAAATATGAAACCGGTTTCGGAAACCGGTTGCAGCCCTTCGCTGGGCTTGCCTACACTGCCCGGGTCGAGTCAACTCAAGGAGCGTAGTCATGTCAGCTTTTCCGCAACACTTTCTTTGGGGCGCTGCAACCGCGGCGTATCAGGTTGAGGGCGGTCACGATGCCGATGGCAAAGGCCCGTCAATCTGGGATAGCTTTGCCCATCAGCCCGGCACTACTTATCAGGGCACCAACGGCGATGTCGCCGTCGATCACTATCACCGCTTCCGTGAAGACGTTGCTTTAATGGCCGAGCAGGGTTTGCAGAGCTACCGATTTTCTCTCTCCTGGCCACGCCTGTTCCCGCAGGGACGCGGTGAAGTCAACGAAGCCGGGGTGAAGTTCTACAGCGAGTTAATAGATTGCCTGGTAGAAAACAATATTGAACCCATGATCACCCTTTACCACTGGGATCTGCCGCAGGCTTTACAGGATGAAGGCGGCTGGGAAAACAGAGCCACCGCCGAGGCCTTCGTTGACTACGCCCGCCTGTGCTATGCCCGTTTTGGCGACCGCGTGAAGCTCTGGTCAACGTTTAACGAAACCGTGGTATTCATTGGTCACGGTTATATTACCGGTAGCCACCCGCCTTCGGTGCGCGATCCCGCCCGTGCCATTCAGGCCTGCCACCACGTATTTGTTGCGCATGCCGCGGCGGTGAAAGCGTTTCGCGCAAGCCAGATTGCCGGGACAATCGGCTTTGTGAATGTCTTACAAACCCATACGCCGTTAACGGACTCCCCGGAAGACAGGCAGGCCGCAGCGCTGGCCGATGGGATCTGGACCCACTGGCTTTACGATCCCGTACTAAAAGGCGAATACCCTGCTGAGCTGTTAGCCAAAACTCAGGCGCTGTGGAACGTGCCGCGCTTTGCCGCAGGCGATGAGCAGTTACTTAAGGAAAATATCTGCGACTTTATCGGGCTTAACTATTACAAACGCGAAACCGTTGCCGCAAATAAGCAGCAAACGCATTTACAGGCCAATCACAGCGGCGAGCGTAATAGCGGCCATGAGTTTGGGTTTAAAGATTTATTTAAATTTGTGCGTAACCCCGACGGGGTTTATACCGACTGGGACTGGGAAATATATCCGCAGGGGTTAACCGAGGGAATTTTGCAGATCAAAGCGCGCTATGGCGATATTCCGCTGTATATCACCGAAAATGGTCTTGGCGCCAAAGATCCTGTTATCGACGGCGAAATCGTTGACGACCCGCGCATCGACTATCTAAAAATACATATCGATGCCGTTGAGGCCGCCATGCAGCAGGGCGCTGACGTGCGGGGCTACTACCCCTGGTCGTTTATCGATTTGCTCAGCTGGCTCAACGGCTACCAGAAGCAGTACGGCTTTGTTTACGTTGACCATCAAAACGGGCTTGCGCGCAAACGTAAGAAAAGTTTCTTCTGGTATCAGGAGCTGATCGCCAGCCGCGGTGAAAAGCGATAAATAACCCTTTAAATCGGGCGGCGTACCGTCGCCCGATCTATTTTTCTGTCCCGCACAAGCGGACGATCGCTAAACGCACTAAAGAAAACCCTCTGGCGTTACGTTGTGTAACCGCTTGCGGGTAGCATTACGCGTAAAAAGTCTTATAATCCACCCGCCTTATGTCACACATAAGAAACGCATTTGGTTATTTTGCATTCGGGAGGCTACATGACTATCACGCAAGCGCCGCGTATTGCAGGCTGGCTTATCGCCCCTCTCGCCTGGCTGCTGCTGACTTTGCTCAGCAGCTCCATCGCGCTGGCCATCTATTTAATGATGCTGATCTCTCCTGAAAGCCATCGCTTAATGAATGCGCAGGGGCACAATATGGTGCTCTTCTGGTACTTCTCGGTGGCCTGCGCCATCGCCATGTGGGGTTATACCGTCTGGCTGACCCTGGCGTTTTTCAAACGCCGCAAAAAAGTTGTCCGCCACTATATTCTCTGGCTGCTGATTTCGGTGCTGCTGGCCCTGAAAGCCTTTGCTTTCTCCCCGGTCAGCGACGAGCTCGCCCTGCGCCAGCTTTTATTCCCGCTGCTTGCAGCTTCCCTGCTGGCGCCTTACTTCAGACGTTCGCAGCGCGTGAAGCAAACTTTTATTAATCCGTAATCATCCTTAAATATCCTGTTGTCGTCGCTTATTTTTTCGCCGATAATGGACGGCTTTTTTCGTTTCAGGTTAGAAAATGACAGATTATTTGCTGCTCTTTGTTGGTACGGTGCTGGTCAATAACTTCGTGCTGGTGAAGTTTCTGGGGCTGTGTCCGTTTATGGGCGTTTCCAAAAAACTGGAGACGGCTATCGGCATGGGGCTGGCGACCACTTTTGTATTAACGCTGGCCTCCATCTGCGCCTGGGTTATTAATGACCTGATCCTTATCCCTTTGGATCTGGTCTATCTGCGCACCCTTGCTTTTATTCTGGTTATCGCCGTCGTGGTGCAGTTCACCGAAATGGTGGTCAGAAAAACCAGCCCTGCGCTCTATCGCTTATTAGGGATATTTTTACCGCTTATCACCACCAACTGCGCGGTGCTGGGCGTGGCGCTGCTGAACATCAATCTCGGCCATAATTTTCTGCAGTCGGCGTTGTATGGCTTCTCCGCGGCGATTGGTTTTTCGCTGGTGATGGTGCTGTTCGCAGCAATTCGTGAACGTCTTGCCGTCTCCGACGTGCCGGCCCCGTTTAAAGGCAATGCGATCGCCCTGATTACCGCCGGTTTGATGTCTCTGGCGTTTATGGGCTTCAGCGGGCTGGTGAAGTTCTGATGAGTACCGTATGGATTGCTGTTATTGCGCTTACCCTGATGGGACTGGCCTTTGGTCTGATCCTGGGGTACGCCTCGCGCCGGTTCGCCGTTGAAGAAGATCCGATTGTCGAGAAAATCGAAGAAGTGCTGCCGCAGAGCCAGTGCGGGCAGTGCGGTTATCCCGGCTGCCGTCCGTATGCCGAGGCGGTGGGAAATAACGGCGCAAAAATAAATCTCTGCGCCCCCGGCGGCGAAGCGGTGATGCAAAAAATTGCCACCCTGCTGAACGTCGATCCACAGCCTATCGAAGGCGATGAGGCGGCGCTCGCTCCCGTGCGCATGCTGGCGGTGATTGACGAAGCCAACTGCATCGGCTGCACGAAATGCATCCAGGCCTGCCCTGTCGATGCCATCGTGGGCGCAACGCGTGCCATGCACACGGTAATGAGCGACCTTTGCACCGGCTGCAATCTGTGTGTGGACCCCTGCCCGACAAGCTGCATCGATCTTGTTCCGGTCGCCGCCACCACTGAGAGCTGGAAATGGGATCTCCAGACCATTCCGGTACGTAATATTCCGGTGGAGCAACATGCTTAACTTCTTCAGACGCTTTAATAAAGACAGAATCTGGGATTTCGACGGCGGCATTCATCCGCCGGAGATGAAAAGCCAGTCCAGCGGCACGCCGCTGCGCCTGGTTCCCTTACCTGCGCAGCTTGTTCTTCCTCTTAAGCAGCATATCGGCGCTGAGGGCGAGCTGTGCGTGAAAGCGGGCGACGCCGTACTGCGCGGCCAGCCGCTGACCAAAGGACGCGGCAGAATGCTGCCGGTTCATGCGCCAACCTCAGGCACCGTTACGGCAATCGCCCCGCACTCAACGGCGCACCCTTCTGCGCTTGCGGAACTGAGCGTCATTATCGACGCCGACGGTAAAGACGCCTGGATTGACCGGGACGGCTGGGCTGATTACCGCAGCCGTAGCCGCGAGGCGTTAATCGAACGCATTCACCAGTTCGGCGTGGCGGGCCTGGGCGGCGCAGGTTTTCCAACCGGGAATAAATTGCTGGGCGGCGGCGATAAGATCGATACGCTGATTATTAACGCCGCAGAATGCGAACCGTACATCACAGCGGACGATCGCCTGATGCAGGAGTGCGCGGCGCAGATTGTGGAAGGCATCCGCATTCTTGCCCATATTCTGCAGCCGCAGCGTGTATTAATCGGTATTGAAGATAACAAGCCGCAGGCGATTTCCATGCTGCGCGCGGTGCTGGCCGATGCCTGCGACATTCAGCTACGCGTGGTCCCAACCAAATATCCCTCTGGCGGCGCAAAGCAGCTTACGCAGCTCCTCACGGGAAAACAGGTTCCGCACGGCGGACGCTCATCGGATATCGGCGTACTGATGCAGAACGTCGGTACGGCCTATGCGGTAAAACGCGCCGTTATTGACGGCGAGCCGCTGACCGAGCGCGTGATGACCTTAACGGGTGAAGCAGTTGCCCGGCCGGGCAACGTCTGGGCGCGTCTGGGTACTCCGGTTCGTCATCTGTTAGATTTCGCCGGGTTCCGTCCGGCCCATGACCAGCAGGTCATTATGGGCGGCCCGCTGATGGGCTTTAGCCTGCCCTGGCTTGACGTGCCGGTGGTAAAAATCACCAACTGCCTGCTGGCCCCTTCGGCAAATGAAATGGGCGAAGCGCAGGAAGAGCAAAGCTGCATCCGCTGTAGCGCCTGCGCGGACGCCTGCCCTGCGGATCTGCTGCCGCAGCAGCTGTACTGGTTCAGCAAAGGTCAGCAGCACGACAAAGCCACCGCGCACAATCTTAAAGACTGCATAGAGTGCGGCGCCTGCGCTTACGTTTGCCCAAGCAATATTCCGCTGGTGCAGTATTTCCGCCAGGAAAAAGCCGAGATCCGCGAAATTGCGCTGGAAGCGAAACGTACGGCAGAAGCTAAAGCACGCTTTGAGGCGCGCCAGGCCCGGCTTGAACGTGAAAAAGCGGCGCGCCTTGAGCGTCATAAACAGGCGGCGGTTCAGCCTACGTCCAAAGATAACGATGCGATTCAGGCCGCGCTTGCCCGCGTGAAGAGCAAGAAAGCCGACGGCAGCGAGCCTGTTATTGTCCAGGCCGGAAGCAAGCCGGATAACAGCGAGATGGCCGCCGCACGCGAAGCCCGCAAAGCCCAGGCGCGCGCGAAACAGGCTGAAAAAGCGCAGCAGGCAAAAGCTGCCGAAGAAGCTGGATCAGCCGAACCGGTTGATCCACGCAAAGCTGCCGTCGAGGCCGCTATTGCCCGCGCCAAGGGACGCAAGGTGGCGCAGGCAAACAGTGAGCCTGCCGAAGAAGCGGCGCCAGCCGAGCCGGTTGATCCGCGCAAAGCCGCCGTCGAGGCCGCTATCGCCCGTGCCAAGGCGCGCAAGGCTGCGCAGGCAAACAGTGAGCCTGCCGAAGAAGCGGCGCCAGCCGAGCCGGTTGATCCGCGCAAGGCCGCCGTCGAGGCCGCTATCGCCCGCGCCAAGGCGCGCAAGGCGGCGCAGGCAACCAGTGCGCCTGCCGAAGAAGCTACGCCTGCCGAGCCGGTTGATCCGCGCAAGGCCGCCGTCGAGGCTGCTATCGCCCGTGCTAAGGCGCGCAAGGCGGCGCAGGCGAACAGTGCGCCTGCCGAAGAAGCTACGCCTGCCGAGCCGGTTGATCCGCGCAAAGCCGCCGTCGAGGCTGCTATCGCTCGCGTTAAAGCGCGTAAGGCGGCGCAGGCAACCAGTGCGCCTGCCGAAGAAGCTACGCCTGCCGAGCCGGTTGATCCACGCAAAGCTGCCGTCGAGGCCGCTATTGCCCGCGCCAAGGCGCGTAAGTTAGCCCAACAGGAAAAAGCCAACGAGGCCGCTTCCACAGAACAACAAGACCCAAAAAAAGCGGCTGTCGCTGCGGCCATCGCCCGCGTACAGGCACGTAAAGCCGCTCAGCAGATGGTGCCAGAGGAATAAATGGTTTTTAAAATCGCAAGCTCTCCTTATACCCACAACCAGCGCAGCACCGCCAGGATCATGCTGCAGGTTTGCTGTGCCGCCTTGCCGGGCATCGCGGCGCTGTGCTTCTGGTTTGGCTGGGGCAGCCTGATGCAGATTGCGCTTGGCATTCTCAGCGCGGTTGCTGCCGAAGCTGTGGTGGTAAAGCTGCGTAAACAGTCGCTGCGTCTGACGCTCGGGGATAATTCTGCCGCGCTGACCGGTCTGCTGCTGGGGATGAGTATTCCTCCTCTCGCGCCGTGGTGGATGGTCATTCTCGGGACAGTTTTTGCGGTGATTATCGCAAAGCAGCTTTACGGCGGGCTGGGCCACAACCCGTTTAATCCGGCAATGGTAGGCTACGTTGTCCTGCTGATCGCCTTTCCTGTGCAGATGACGGCGTGGCTGCCGCCGCAGTCTATCGCCGCGACCATCCCGAGCCTCTCTGACGTTCTGCATGTTATCTTCACCGGCAGCACCGCGATGGGCGATACCATGACGCAGCTGCGCATCGGGGTGGACGGAATAAGCCAGGCAACGCCGCTCGATACCTTCAAAACAGGCATTCGCGCGGGCCATTCGGCTGCAGATTTGCTCAATAGCCCAATTTATAGCGGCGTGCTGGCCGGGCTTGGCTGGCAGTGGATTAACGTGGCCTTTATGGCGGGCGGCCTGTTTCTGCTATGGCGCGGCACTATCCGCTGGCATATTCCGGTCAGTTTCCTGCTGACGCTGACGGCCTGTGCGACTCTCGGCTGGCTACTTTCACCGGAGCTGTGCGTTTCGCCTGCCGTTCACCTTTTCTCAGGCGCGACGATGTTCGGCGCGTTCTTTATTCTTACCGATCCGGTTACCGCCTCGACAACGAATCGCGGTCGGCTGCTTTTTGGCGCGCTGGCAGGCTTGCTGGTGTGGCTGATTCGTACCTGGGGCGGCTACCCGGACGGGGTGGCGTTCGCGGTGCTGCTGGCGAATATTACCGTGCCGCTGATTGATTACTACACCCGTCCGCGCGTTTACGGCCATCGTTAAGGAATAGTCATGCTGAAAACAATGCAAAAACATGGCGTTACGCTGGCTATTTTCGCCGCTCTGGCAACCGGCCTGACCGCGGTAGTCAACGAGCTGACGAAACCGACTATCGACCGCCAGGCCGCGCTGCAGCAAAAATTATTGTTCGATCAGGTTTTGCCTGCCGATATGTACGACAACGATATTCAGCAGAGCTGCGTTCTTGTCAGCGATCCGCAACTGGGCGCGGGCGAGCGTCATATGTACGTTGCACGCAAGGGCGACGAGCCGGTTGCCGTAGTGATGGAAGCGACCGCTCCCGACGGCTATTCCGGAGCTATCCAGCTGCTGGTTGGCGCGGATTTCAGCGGAAAAATGCTGGGTGCCCGCGTCACTGAGCATCATGAGACGCCGGGCCTTGGCGATAAAATCGAGCTCCGCCTGAGCGACTGGATCACCCACTTCTCCGGCAAAACCATTCAGGGTAAGGATGACGCTGCCTGGGCGGTGAAGAAAGACGGCGGGCAGTTCGATCAGTTTACCGGCGCGACCATTACGCCGCGTGCGGTGGTCAACGCGGTCAGGCGCGCGGGACTTTTCGCAACAACGCTACCGCCGCGTCTGGCACAATTATCATCCTGCGGAGCGCAACCATGAGCGATGTAAAAGATATTCTGGTGCAGGGCCTGTGGAAGAATAACTCGGCCCTCGTTCAGCTGCTGGGGCTTTGCCCGCTGCTTGCCGTTACCTCTACGGCGACCAATGCTCTGGGTCTGGGCCTGGCAACCACGCTGGTGCTCACCTTAACCAACGTTGCCGTTTCTGCTCTGCGCCGCTGGGTGCCTTCAGAAATTCGCATCCCTATCTACGTGATGATTATCGCCTCGGTGGTCAGCGCCGTGCAGATGCTTATCAACGCCTACGCGTTTGGGCTGTATCAGTCGCTTGGCATTTTTATCCCGCTGATTGTTACTAACTGTATTGTGATTGGGCGCGCGGAGGCTTTTGCCGCCAGGAGCAGCGTGCCGCTGGCCGCTCTGGACGGCTTTGCCATCGGCCTGGGCGCTACCAGCGCGATGTTCGTGCTGGGCTCCCTGCGTGAAATTATCGGTAACGGCACGCTGTTTGATGGCGCGGACAGTCTGCTCGGCAGCTGGGCAAAAGTGCTGCGCATAGAGGTTTTCCACACGGACACGCCTTTCCTGCTGGCTATGTTGCCGCCGGGCGCCTTTATAGGCCTCGGCCTGATGCTGGCGGTAAAATATCTTATCGATGAAAAGATGAAGGCTCGTCGCGCTGCCAGGAGCGTGGCCGTGAAAGGAAATGCAGAGCAGGTATAAGGAAGCATAATGAATAAAGCAAAGCGGCTGGAAATCCTCGCGCGTCTGCGCGATGACAATCCCCATCCCACCACTGAACTGCAGTTCAGCTCCCCCTTCGAGCTGTTGATCGCCGTGCTGCTTTCCGCGCAGGCAACGGATGTAAGCGTCAATAAGGCTACGGCGAAGCTCTATCCCGTGGCCAACACGCCGCAGGCGATGCTCGACCTGGGGGTGGAAGGCGTGAAGGCCTACATCAAAACCATCGGCCTGTTTAACAGCAAAGCGGAAAACGTGATTAAAACCTGCCGCATGCTGCTGGAGCTTCACCACGGCGAGGTTCCGGAAGATCGTGCGGCGCTGGAAGCGCTTCCCGGCGTCGGCCGTAAAACCGCCAACGTGGTGCTGAATACCGCATTCGGATGGCCAACCATCGCCGTGGATACCCATATTTTCCGCGTCTGTAACCGCACAAACTTTGCGCCAGGCAAAAACGTCGAGCAGGTGGAAGAAAAACTGCTTAGCGTTGTTCCGGCAGCATTTAAAGTTGACTGTCATCACTGGTTGATTTTGCACGGCCGTTATACCTGCGTCGCCCGCAAGCCGCGCTGTGGCTCATGCATCATTGAAGATCTGTGCGAATACAAAGATAAAACCGACTTTTGATCCCCGCCTTCCCGTCGGGTAACCGACGGGTTATCACTCCCCGTTTTCTTCACCTGTCGTAAACACACCTGAAAACAACTATTTGTTCCGCTAATGGCGCTCAGAGCGACAACATCATGCGGTTATTAACCGACTCACCAGGTTAATCATTTTTTTACGATAAGAATTTTCTATAAATATGTGACAGAGATCACTTTGATAACATGATGTTAATTTTTGCCCGGTTTATTATCGATAAACCACGGCGATCGTTATTTATAGCGGATCTTAGCCAATAGATTAGACTGGATGTTTATCAATAGCTGGTTCATATCACTGGGATATCGCCTTAACAGCAGGGCATATCACTGATAGCGATAATTTTGCCTGTAGTTAAAAACATTTGCTCGGTAAAGACGAGATTATTGAAATTTAACGCTGAATAACAATTCATACTCCCGCGCATTATTCCATGAAGGATATATGTAACAGAGTATTGCAAACCCCTTGCCTGATGCTGCCAGATAGTGAACATTACCCGCCGTTTCCCCCTCCCTTAATAAAAATAAAGTGAATGTCATCGGACATCACGCTTATAAAACTCCTGTTAAAGTGGGATGTAAAAAAAGAGGTATATGTGTCGACTGCAAACAATAAACCAGCAGAAAGCGTCAGCCTGAACGCTTTCAAACAACCGAAATCGTTCTATCTGATCTTTTCCATCGAGCTGTGGGAGCGTTTTGGTTACTACGGCCTGCAAGGCATCATGGCCGTCTACCTGGTCAAGATGCTTGGGATGTCCGAAGCGGACTCCATCACGCTGTTCTCATCGTTCAGCGCCCTGGTATATGGCCTTGTGGCTATCGGCGGCTGGCTGGGCGATAAAGTGCTCGGCACCAAACGTGTCATTATGCTCGGTACTATCGTACTGGCTATCGGCTATGCGCTTGTCGCGTACTCCGGACACGATGCCGCTCTCGTCTATATGGGCATGGCGACTATCGCCGTCGGTAACGGCCTGTTTAAGGCTAACCCGTCTGCCCTGCTTTCTACCTGCTATGAGAAAGATGACCCGCGTCTTGATGGCGCCTTTACCATGTACTACATGTCCATCAATATCGGCTCCTTCTTCTCCATGCTGGCCACGCCGTGGCTCGCCGCGAAGTTTGGCTGGAGCGTCGCTTTCTCACTGAGCTTTGTGGGCATGCTGATTACGCTTGTGAACTTCATGTTCTGTAAGAAGTGGGTTAAAGACTACGGCTCCAAACCTGACTTCGAACCGGTTCACTTCGGTAAGCTGATTGCGACTATTGCGGGCATCGTGGTGCTGGCCGTTATCGCTACCTGGCTGCTGCATAATCAGGGTATCGCACGCATGGTACTGGGCCTGGTTGCGCTGGGTATCGTGATTATCTTCGCTAAAGAAGCCGCTGCGATGAAAGGCACCGCGCGCCGTAAGATGATTGTCGCTTTCGTGCTGATGGTGCAGGCTATCGTGTTCTTCGTGCTCTACAGCCAGATGCCGACTTCCCTGAACTTCTTCGCTATCCGTAACGTTGAACATGCGATCCTGGGCATCACGTTCCAGCCGGAGCAGTTCCAGGCGCTGAACCCGTTCTGGATCATGGTTGGTAGCCCGATTCTGGCCGCTATCTATAACAAGATGGGCGACCGTCTGCCGATGCCGCACAAGTTCGCTATCGGCATGGCGCTGTGCTCTCTTGCGTTCCTCGTGCTGCCCGTCGGGGCGAAATTTGCCTCTGATGCGGGTATCGTCTCCGTAAGCTGGCTGATCCTGAGCTACGCGTTGCAGAGTATCGGCGAGCTGATGATTTCCGGTCTGGGTCTGGCAATGGTGGCTCAGCTGGTGCCGCAGCGCCTGATGGGCTTTATCATGGGCAGCTGGTTCCTGACTACCGCCGGCGCCGCTATCATCGCCGGTAAAGTGGCGAACCTGATGGCCGTGCCGGAGAACGTGACCGATCCGCTGCAGTCTCTGGTGGTGTACGGTCATGTCTTCATGCAGATTGGTATTGCTACCGCAGTTATCGCCGCGCTGATGTTTGCCATCGCGCCAAAGCTGAACCGCATGACGCTCAGCGACGAAAACGAAACCGTCACGGAAACCGCCACCGCATGATGTAGCGGGAAACTTTTGATTTTCAGCCGTTGGCTTTATGCTTAACGGCTTTTTTTTTGCCTGTATGCGGACTAACATAAGGTTCCTTAGCGCCCACAGGAGTTTAGTAATGAAACTGTATTATAAAGCTGGTGCCTGTTCCCTTTCCCCTCATATTATCCTGCGCGAAACAGGCATTGACTTCTCGCTGGTCAAAGTCGATTTAGCGAGTAAGAAAACTGAAGCGGGGGATGATTACCTTGAGGTTAACGCCAAAGGCCAGGTCCCGGCGCTGGTGCTGGATGACGGTTCGCTGCTGACCGAAGGCGTCGCCATCGTGCAGTTTCTGGCAGACAAGGTTCCCGATCGCCAGCTCCTTGCACCTGCCGGCAGCATGACGCGCTACCACACGCTGGAATGGCTGAACTACATCGCCACCGAGCTGCATAAGGGCTTTAGCCCGCTGTTCAACCCGGCGACGCCGGATGAGTTCAAGACGCTGACCCGCAAAGTGCTGGAGAAAAAACTGCGGTACGTAAACGAAGAGCTGAATGACAAACAGTGGCTGATGGGGCTGCGTTTTAGCGTGGCGGACGCCTATCTGTTTACCGTGCTGCGCTGGGCGTATGGCGTGAAGCTTGAGATGAGCGGCCTGAGCAATATCGAGGCGTTTATGGAGCGCATGAAGGCGCGTCCGGCTGTCGAAGCGGCGCTGGCTGCGGAAGGGATTTAACCTGAAAACGCCCTCGTGATGAGGGCGTTATTTTTATAGTTTGACCGCTGTAAAATAGTGCTCCGGCTTCGCAATGCCGTCCTGCGCGGCCACCAGCTGAAGCTCGTACTCTGCCATTTTTTTAGTAACCACCATTACGTCATAAACCGCGGCGGTAACGTGCTCCAGCGCTTCGCGCAGCGTGGCGCCCTGTAACAGTTTAACCAGCAGCAGGCCGCTGGTGACGTCGCCCACGCCGACCGGCTGGCGCTCGCCGAAGTCCACCAGCGGGCGATGGATATGCCAGGCTTCATCCGCCGTCACCAGCAGCATTTCGAAACGATCCTGCTGATAGCCCGCCCGCGCCAGATGCTTCACCAGCACGATTTGCGGCCCCAGGGCGATAAGCTCACGCGCGGTGCTTACCGCTTCTTCAACCGAGTTGACGGCATGGCCGCTCAGGATCTCAAGCTCCAGCAGGTTGGGCGCAATAATGTCGCTTGCGGGCAACGCGCTGCGCGTATGGAACTCTGCCACGCCCGGCGCCACGATGCAGCCTTTTTCCGGGTGGCCCATTACGGGATCGCAGAAATACTTCGCGTTCGGATTTGCCGCCTTCACCTGGCGAACAACAGAAAGAATATGCTCGCCCTGCTCGGCTGAGCCCAGATAGCCGCTCAGCACCGCGTCACAGCGCTGAAGCTGGCCGATATCCGCAATCCCCTGCACGATATCACTGAGGTGGCTGGCAGGCATCACGCTGCCGGTCCATTTCCCGTACTGGGTGTGATTGGAAAACTGCACCGTATTCAACGGCCAGACGTTGGCGCCCAGCCGGCGCATCGGGAATTCGGCGGCGCTGTTGCCCGCGTGACCGAATACCACATGAGACTGGATGGCGAGGATATTTTTCATTTCTAATCCGGATCGACAGCTTGTTGTGTTGGTGGCAAAAATAAAGGGCGTGGATTGCAGTCCAGCGCCCTTCCGGTCTTTCTTAATTACTTCCAGCAGACGAGGCAGTAATTTTTCTTACCCCGACGCAGCAAGGTGTAGCGACCGAAGAGAACGTCGCTGTCGGCAAAGGTGTATTCCGGGTCGGCCTGCTTTTCACCGTTGATGGTGATAGCGTTCTGCGCGATGGTTTTCCGGGCCTGCCCGCGTGACGGCTGTAGTTCGGAATCGACCAGCGCCTGCTGCAGGTCTGCGCCGCGATCCAGCTCAACCATCGGCACGCCGTCCTGCGCCAGCTGCGCAAAGTCGGCCTCGGTCAGATCGCTCAGGTTGCCGTTAAACAGGCTGCTGGTAATACGTTTAGCGGCGACCAGACCCTCTTCGCCGTGTACCAGACGAGTCACCTGCTCAGCCAGCACGTACTGCGCGCGAGGGGCGGAGCCGCTGTTTTTGTCTTCTTCTTCCAGCGCATTGATCTCTTCAAGGCTCATGAAGGTGAAGAACTTCAGGAAGCGGTAGACGTCCGCATCGGCGGTGTTGATCCAGAACTGATAGAATTTGTAAGGGCTGGTTTTCTTCGGATCAAGCCACACCGCGCCGCCTTCGGTTTTGCCGAACTTGGTGCCGTCGGATTTGGTGATCAGCGGAACGGTCAGGCCAAACGCCTGCTGCTGGTGCAGACGGCGAGTCAGGTCGATACCGGAGGTAATGTTGCCCCACTGGTCGGAGCCGCCGATTTGCAGCACCACGCCGTGCAGTTTGTTCAGGCACGCAAAGTCGTAGCCCTGCAGCAGGTTGTAGGAGAACTCGGTAAAGGAGATGCCCACGTCGTCGCGGTTCAGGCGCTGTTTTACCGCTTCTTTGTTAATCATCTGGTTAACGGAGAAGTGCTTGCCGATATCTCGCAGGAAAGTCAGCACGTTCATGCCGCCGAACCAGTCGTAGTTGTTGGCCGCGATGGCCGAGTTTTCACCGCAGTCAAAATCGAGGAAAGGCGCGACCTGGCGGCGGATTTTTTCTACCCACTCGTGAACCGTATCTTCGGTATTGAGTTTGCGCTCAACGGCTTTAAAGCTCGGATCGCCAATCAGACCCGTTGCGCCACCCACCAGAGCCACAGGCTTGTGGCCGGCTTCCTGGAAACGTTTCAGACACAGCAGTGGAACCAGATGGCCCAAGTGCAAGCTGTCAGCGGTAGGATCGAAGCCGCAATAGAGCGCGATTGGCCCTTGCGCCAGGCGCTGCGCTAACGCGTCCTCATCCGTTACCTGAGCCACCAGGCCCCGCTCTTGCAATTGTTTTATCAGATTGATGCTTGCCATCAAATTCTCCATGTATTTACGACTGCACCTTTGCCGGTACACGGCTTTTCGCCCTGTGGCGAAAGAAGTTAATTTCTTGAGGGGACATAGAATAAAGCGCCAGCCCACGGAGTGCCAGCGCTTAACGCAATAAATCCCGGGCGTTATGGAGCGAGACGGTTTATTTTCCAGGCATCCGCTTCACGCTGGTATAAAAAGCGATCGTGCAGGCGATGTTCGCCGCCCTGCCAGAATTCCATCTGCGTAATGGAAACGCGGTAGCCGCCCCAGAAGCTGGGCAGCGGGATATCGCCCTGCTGGAATTTTTGTTTCAGTTCGAGGAATTTGCTTTCGAGTATGCCGCGGGCGGAAATACGGCTGGACTGCTTAGATACCCACGCGCCAATCTGGCTGTCGCGCGGGCGGCTGTGGAAGTATTTCATCACTTCAAGCGTCGATAGCCGCTCTGCGGTGCCCTGCACCATCACCTGGCGATCCAGCATATGCCAGGGAAAATGCAGGCTGATGCGCGGGTTGTTTTCCAGATGCTGCGCTTTGCGCGAGCCAAGATTGGTATAGAACACCAGGCCGCGTTCGTCGAAATGTTTAAGCAGCACGATACGCTGATACGGCTGTCCATGCTCATCGACCGTCGCAACCACCATCGCTGTAGGGTCGGCGAGCTTTGCTTCACAGGCCTGGCCGAGCCAGCGTTCAAAGAGATCGAGCGGCTTATCGGTAAGATCGCGGCGGCGCAGGCCACCTTTGGTATATTCGCGGCGCAGATGCGCAATCTGTTGCAAAGAGTCGTTATCAGACATGGCGTTACGTCAGGCTAGATTCGGGTGGAACTATTGTGCGCTCCACCTTGCTAAATCTCAACGCTGAGGATTTTGTAACTGGCAATTATTAAGCACAACGCTATCTTTGCGGTAAACGGTAGCGCTGTCGCCTTTGGACCAGAAGACGTAAACGCCATCGGTGTAACGCGCGCCAGAGGCTGACAGCCCCTGCGTCAGAGAGAGGTAGCGGTTGTCGTAGACAAAGTTAACCATCTGCTTTTTGTTATTAAGCTGTACGGTAAGCGGCTTTTCGTCGCACTGGTATTGCAGCGTATCGGTTTGCATCCGTTCAACGAAGGAGTGGTAGTAGCTACAGCCGGCAAGCAGCATCGGAATTGCGGCAACAAGTAATTTTTTCATCTGCGTATCCTGAAGATCTTCTTATCCCCGGGAGGGGCGGGCCCTCCCTTTTCGTCTTCAGTGTAGAGACTATGAGATAAAGATAATTTCAGTTAACTCTGATTATGCAGGGGGTTGGCGGGAAAAATCGCGCCCAGCACGCTCGCCTCAGACGCGCCCGTTACGGACGGCAAATTACCCGGCAAACCCGACATGGTGCGGCAGGCAAGCCACGCAAACGCCAGCGCTTCCATATCGTCGCCGCTGATGCCCGCCTCGTCGGTGGTGCCGACTTCTGTACCGGGTAATAACGCCGCCAGACGCGCCATCAACAGCGGGTTACGGCTTCCGCCGCCGCACACCATCAGCCGCTCACAACCGCCGCTTAACAATACCTGTTCGGCTATCGTAACGGCGGTGAGTTCGGTAAGGGTCGCCTGGACATCTTCGCTGGCAAGCCCCGGAAAGGCGGCAAGCTGGCGTTCAAGCCAGCCAAAGTTGAAATATTCGCGCCCGGTACTTTTTGGCGCGGGGGCGGCAAAATAGGGATCGCTCAGCATTTGCTGGAGCAGCGGCAGAATGACTTTACCGCTGCTGGCCCACTGGCCCTCTTTGTCATACGGCTTGCCTTTCTGGCGCCAAATCCAGGCATCGATCAGCATGTTGCCGGGGCCGGTGTCATAACCCCTCACCGCACGATCGGGGATCAAGAGCGAAAGATTCGCAATGCCGCCGATATTCAGCACCATGCGGCGTTCTGTAGGATGCGCGAGCAGCGCATGGTGGAAAGCGGGAACCAGCGGCGCGCCCTGCCCGCCGAGCGCCATATCCCGGCGGCGAAAATCTCCTACCACGGTGACGCCCGTTAGCGCGACTATCTGATTGTTATCGCCAATTTGCAGGCTGTGTGCCGCCTCGCCCTGCGGCTCATGCCAGACGGTCTGCCCGTGGCAGCCGATGGCTGTCACATCGGCATGCGTCAGGCTTTGTTGCGTCATAAGGTTTTGTACGGCCTGCGCAAAGAGTTTGCCAAGTCGATTATCAAGCTGGCCGAACTGCGAGAGCGTCAGCTGCTGCCCCTGGCTGATAGCCAGAACGGCGTTTTTAATATCCAGAGGAATGGGATGAGTGTAGCTGGCAAGCTGAACGACCAGATGTTCATCAATGGCCGCTAAAACCACATCTATGCCATCAAGACTGGTACCCGACATCACGCCGATATAACGACCAGATTTCATCTGTTACTCCTGTAAAGCGTGCCGATTAGAGGAAATACTCCACCATAAACTAGCACTCAATACGATGATTTATTAAAATTTTTGATCGTTGCCGCGACGTTTAGCATGATTTATTTTCTTATCAAGCCTGATAAGCGCGCCGTTTACTCCCGGTTGAGCGCCGCGCATTTACATTTTTAGCGGTCTCATGCTGAACTAAACTGAAACTTCGCACCTAAATACCATATAATTTACCCATGAAGGATGCTCGCTTGGGCGTTTCCGGATGAACAGGAGATTCATAAATGATTTCACGCGTATTGATTGTTTCGCTGGTTGGCTTATCGCTGGTGGGTTGTGTCAACGACAGTTCACTTTCTGGCGATGTCTATAAAGCTTCTGATGCAAAACAGGTACAGAGCGTAACTTACGGCACCGTAGTCAACGTTCGTCCGGTGCAGATTCAGGGAGGCGATGACTCCAACGTGATTGGCGCCATCGGTGGTGCGGTGTTGGGCGGCTTCCTGGGTAATACCGTAGGCGGCGGTACAGGCCGTTCACTGGCAACAGCGGCGGGTGCCGTTGCGGGCGGCGTTGCAGGCCAGGGCGTGCAGGGTGCGGTAAACAAAAGCCAGGGCGTTGAGCTTGAAATCCGTAAGGATGACGGTAACAGCATCATGGTGGTGCAGAAACAGGGCAGCAGCCGATTCTCAGCGGGCCAGCGCGTAGCGATTGCCGGCAGCGGTAACCAGTTGACCGTTTCCCCACGTTAAGCACGTTTTTATAAAAAGGCCTGCTGGATAAGCAGGCCTTTTTTATTTGGCTTAGTCGCGCGTCTGGAGATCGATAATATTCTGCTCAAGGCGGCTGATAAGGTTAACTAACAGGCTGAGCTCCTCCGCGCTGATGCCGGATAAAATTTCCCCACGCGTTTTATCGATCACGTTTTCCATCTCGGTAATGATCGGCGTGGCGCGTTCGGTAAGCCCGATCCGTTTTGCCCGGCGGTCGTTTGCGCAGGTCTGCCGGGATATTAACCCCTTCTCTTCAAGCTGATCGAGCGTTCTGACCAGTGAAGGTTGCTCGATGCCAATCGCTTTGGCCAACTGAATCTGTGACTGTTCGGGCGGCAGCTGATGAATATTATGCAGCGTTACCCAGTGTGTCTGCGTCAATCCCAGAGGTTTCAGGCGATGGTCAATCAGAGCACGCCAGATACGTACCAGGCGGGCCAGATCTGATCCTAATGGCGTTTCCAATTTCATCTCCTTATAATTAGCTTGCTAACTTATTATACTGATTTTAGACTATTGTGCAGGCATTATTTCTAAAAACAAATCCCTTACTTTTGCTGATGTTATGCCACCAGCTACACTTTCATCTATCGAAATCAGGGGAAGCGACAATCATCCCCGCAGTTTAAAGGATTATCCGACGTGAGCTTCACATTTAGCGCATCAGGCCAGGGCGTCCAGGATTTGATAGTAGGCGCATCCATTTACTTTCCCCCTCTGTTTAAAGCGGTAATGCTGGGCTTTTTTATCTGGCTCGTTTTACATCGCCTTTTACGCGACTGGATCTATTCGGGCGAGATATGGCATCCCACGCTGATGGATCTCTCGCTTTTTGCCCTCTCGGTGAGCGCAGCTCTCTTCTTTCTGGTTACATGGTAACAAGATGAATTTTAAAAGCTTAAAGTATTTTTCTACCCTGCTGGTGTTCGCCGTGGCGCTGGTTGTTGGCTGGCTACTGTGGAATTATTACATGCAATCTCCCTGGACGCGAGACGGCAAGGTCCGCGCCGAGCAGGTCAGCATCACGCCGCAGGTTTCCGGGACCATTACCAGGCTCAACGTGGTCGACAACCAGTTCGTCAACGCGGGCACCGTTCTGTTCACCATTGACGCCACGCCGTACCATATTGCCGAGCTGAACGCCCGGGCCCAGCTCGCTCAGGCGCAGTCAGAGCTTTCAAAGGCCAGCAACGAAGCCGGTCGTCGCCATAATCTGCCGCACAACTATATTTCCGCGGAGGATATGGATACCGCGGATATCAACGTCAAGGCGGCGCAGGCAGCGGTAAAAGCCGCGCAGGCAACGCTTGAGCAGGCGCAGTGGCAAATTAGCCAGGCTACGGTTAAAGCGCCGGTGGACGGCTGGATAACTAACCTGTCAACCCGTACCGGCGACTACGCCACAACAGGCCAGCCCGTATTTGCCCTTGTGGACAGCCACTCTTTCTACGTGGTCGGCTATTTCGAAGAGACTAAGCTACGGCATATTCAGCCCGGCAACCCGGCAAATATTATTCTTTATAGCGGGCATCAGCCGCTGTCCGGAAAAGTGGAAAGCATCGGCCGCGCCATATACGACCAGAGCATCGAGAGCGAAAGCGACCTCGTGCCGGATATAAAGCCTAACGTGCCCTGGGTGCGTCTGGCCCAGCGCGTACCGGTACGTATCAAGCTTGATGCTGTTCCATCGGGCGTGACGCTGGTTTCCGGCACCACCTGCACCGTAACTATTTCACACTGAGCGGGCCATGAAACTTAGCTGGCTTGAATGGCGCAATACGCCGTGGGGAAAGGCAACCGGCGGACAGTGGCGCTATGCGCTGCGGAACGCTATTGCGATGTGCCTGGCGTTAACTATCGCCTACGGCCTGAATTTAGATGAGCCCTACTGGGCAATGACCTCCGCTGCCGTGGTCAGTTTCCCGACCGTCGGCGGCGTTGTCAGCAAAAGCCTGGGGCGCATTGCGGGCAGCTTTACTGGTGCAACGGCGGCGCTTATTATCGCCGGCAACACGTTAAACGATCCCTGGCTGTTCATCCTGGCAATGGCGGCCTGGCTTGCGCTGTGCACCTGGCTTTCCAGCCATTTCCAGAATAACGCCGCCTACGCCTTTATGCTGGCGGGCTATACCGCAGCCATCATCGCCTTTCCCATGATCAATACCGTGGAATCCACCGAGCTGTGGGCTATCGCCCAGGCGCGCGTTTGCGAAGTGGTGGTCGGGATACTGTGCGGCGGCTTTATGATGATGGTGCTGCCCAGCACCTCCGATGGCACCGCGCTGCTGACAGCGCTGAAAAATATGCACGTCCGGCTGCTGGAGCATGCCAGCCTGCTGTGGAAGCCGGAAACCACGGATGCGATTCGCACCGCCCATGAAGGGGTAATCAGCCAGATTCTGACGATGAATCTGCTGCGCATTCAGGCATTCTGGAGCCACTACCGCTTCCGCCGCCAGAATAATTTGCTCAATTACCTTCTTCATCAGCAGCTGCGTCTGACCAGCGTTATTTCGGGCCTGCGCCGTATGTTGTTAAACTGGCCCGATCCGCCGGAACAACTCTGGCCGCTGCTTGAAACGCTGCTGAAAGCGCTGGCACGCCCTGATGCGCACAAATATGATATTGCGCGCCTTCTGCAGCGGCTTGCGCCAACCGATCGGAACGATTACCGTCACCAGGCTTTCTGGCACCGCCTGCGCTATTTCTGCTGGCTGTACCTCGACAGCAGCCGCTGGCTGCGGGAGCTGGAAAACGCCACGCCTGTTTCCGCGATCGCGCCGCCCAAAACGCCCTCTCTGGCCCGCCATACCGATAACGCCGAAGCCGCGTGGAGCGCATTGCGCACCTTCTGCGTGATTACGGTAACCGGCGCATGGGGCGTCAGCACCCAGTGGGAATCGGCAGGCGGCGCCCTTTCGCTGGCGGCCATCAGCTGCGTGCTTTACTCCTCGGTGGCCTCGCCGCTTGGCTCTCTGACGCTGCTGATGCGCACTCTGCTTTGGCTGTCGATGTTCAGCCTGCTGGTCAAATTCGGCCTGATGGTGCAGATTACGGATCTGTGGCAGTTCCTGCTCTTCTTATTTCCTTTACTCGCTACCATGCAGCTGATGAAGCTACAGCAGCCGAAGCTTGCCGGACTGTGGGGACAGCTGATTGTGTTTATGGGCTCGTTTATTGCCGTCACCAATCCGCCAGTTTATGACTTTGCAGCGTTTCTGAACGATAACCTCGCGAAAGTCATCGGCGTGGCTTTATCGTGGGTCGCCTTTTCCGTTCTGCGCCCAAGCTCCGACACGCGCAAAAGCCGCCGTCATATTCGCTCGCTTCGGCGCGGTTTTGTCGACCAGCTAAGCAGCAGGCCGCTGCGCAACGAAAATCAGTTTGAATCGCTGGTTTACCATCACATTAGCCAGCTGAGCAACAGTAAGGATGAGGCGGCGCGGAGATGGCTGTTACGCTGGGGCGTGGTGCTGCTGAACTGTTCGCACGTGGTGTGGCAGCTACGCAGCTGGCAATCGCGTTCGGACCCGCTCTCAAACGTGCGGGATGTTTGCATCCATACGCTACGGGACGTAATGAGCGAGCGAGGCGTGCAGCAGCGCCCGCTTGGCGAAGCACTGCGTGAATTACAAAGAATATGCGACAGCCTGTCCCATCATCATCACCCGGCGGCACGCGATCTGGCCGGGATCGTCTGGCGACTTTACTGCTCGCTATCGCAACTGGAGCAGGCGCCGCCTGCCGGTACGCTGACGGGCGGCGGCTAATTTATTTGATCACGCCACATGCGTAGCGCACCCCCCCGCCGCCGAGCGGTTTGGGGTGATCGGACATATTATCGCCGCCAACGTGGATCATCAGCGCTTTGCCCTTCACCTCATCAAGCTTTTTCAGACGCGGCGCCGTGACGGGATCTGTGGCTTTACCGTCGTTATTCACCACTAAAACGGGTAAATCCCCAATGTGCCCTGCGCCTTCCGGCCCCAGATGTTTACCGGTATGTTGTGGATCGAGGTGCCCGCCAGCCGCTTCTGCGGCAGAAGGTTTGCCCTCTTTTAATGCCGGCTCACAGCTGCCGTTGGCGTGAACATGAAAGCCGTGTTCACCTGGCGGGAGCGTACGCAGGTCGGGAACGAATTCCAGGCCTTTGTCAGTTTCGTTGATGGTGACCTCGCCAACGGAGTCGCCAGTACCCTGCGGCGTGACGAGGTTCATTTCTACTTTTTCGCTTGCCGCCTGCGCCGCGGCGCAGGTGAGCATTGTTAACAGAGCCAGACTAAAACGCTTCATATTACCTCCCGGGCTATCTTTTCGTCTGTTAAGCATAGGCCACAAGCGCAGTTTTCACCGGGAGGCGAGCGTTCTTCAGGATCAAGGCACGTCGTAGCCCAGCGCCGCTTTACGGATGCGGAACCACTGCTGACGGCTCATATCCAGAGAAAGGGCGTGAACAGCTGAACGCACGCGTTCAATTTTGCCGGAGCCGATAATCGGCAGCGGCTGCGATGGCAGACGCATCACCCACGCGTACACCACCTGTTCGATAGTTTGCGCGCCGATTTCCTCCGCCACGGCCTGCAGTTCGTCACGCAGCGGCTGGAAAGCTTCATCGTTAAACAGGCTGCCGCCGCCCAGGCAGGACCAGGCCATCGGGCGAATGCGCAGCTGCTGGCACTGATCCAGGGTACCGTCCAGAATCGCAGGCTGGTGCACGGGCGAAATCTCGACCTGGTTTGTTGCCAGCGTAAACGGCAGGCGCGACTGCAACAGCGCAAACTGCGCAGGCGTAAAGTTGGAGACGCCAAAGTGACGCACTTTTCCGCTCTGGTGCAGCGCGGTGAAGGCTTCGGCCACTTCGTCAGCGTCCATCAGCGGGTCCGGGCGATGGATTAACAGCAGGTCCAGATAATCCGTCGCCAGTTTTTGCAGCGAGGATTCAGCGCTGGTAATGATGTGGCTGCGATCGGTAATGTAGTGGCCCAGGGCGTGATCCGGGTTCGCCGTGGTGGCAATACCGCATTTCGTCACGATCTCCATTTTCTGGCGCAAATGCGGCACCAGGCGCATCGCGTCGCCGAAAGCCGCTTCGCACTGGTAACCGCCATAAATATCTGCGTGATCGGCGGTGGTGATCCCAAGGCCAACATGCTCTTCAATAAAGCTGGCGAGCTGGCGTGGCGACATATTCCACTCCATTAAACGCCAGTATCCCATCACCAGACGTGAAAATTCCGGACCCTGCGGGGAAATCGTAATGCGCTGTACCATAAAAGCATGACCTCAATGATGAATAAATTCTGCGAGGAGTATAACGAGGTTAAGCGATTAAAAAAGTGAGGGTTGCTGCGGTTCTTCGGGCTCGTCGTGGCTGTTTGCTCGTAACTTGCGCAAAAAGCGCTGGCGACAAAGACGTAACACGTCCTGTTTTTGTGCATCGCTCATTTTCTGCCAGTTAAATCTTTCGTCCCGGCTGCGCATACAGCCGCGGCAATAACCGCGCTCATCCGACTGGCAGATCCCACGACAAGGGCTCTGGACAGGAAAAAACTCAAGCTGCTCTGGCACTCACATCCCCCGTTAACGACCATCCTACAATTGAAGCCCGACAATCGCAGGCTTGCAAGCCGCCAGGAAAGATAATTGCAGCGCTGTGCGCGCGCAGAAATCTTTGCGCCGCCTGCCGGGTTAAGGTTCCCCTAATCTTCGTGCCTTAAGCTGTGCGCAATTTCCCGAAACATTAATAACGGCTATGGCAATCATTAAAAAGTTACAGTGTAACGATACGGGTTTTAACCTATGCTGCGCATTTTTCTTCACGCTTATCAACGCGCTGTTTATTCATCGCAGCTGGCAAATTATCGCTCCCCACTCTTTGCACAGCTGGTTGTTTGCAACCTCCGTGCCCGTCGTGCTTTTCTGCGCCTGGTTGACTATCTTCAGCGCGATCAACATCCCGTGGCTGCGCAAACCCATGCTGGTGCTGCTTGTCCTGGGCTGCGCGGCAAGCAACTATTTTATGTATACCTATGGCGCCGTCATCGACAAGAGCATGATGGCGAACGTATTTGAAACGGACTCGCAGGAAGCCACGGCGCTCATTACGCCGCAGATGCTGATGTGGTTATCCCTGGCCGGTATAATACCCGCGCTTGTTCTGGCGACGATAAAAATTAAACCGGCGCGCTGGTGGCATCTGTTTCTGACGCGTCTGGTAGGCGTTCTGGCCGGGCTGCTGGTGATTATTCTGGTTGCCTCTGTCTTTTATAAGGATTACGCCTCGCTGTTTCGCAACAACAAAGGCGTGGTGAAAATGGTGACGCCAGCCAACTATATCAGCGCCATTAGCCGTTACAGCAAGGAACGCTGGTTTGCGGGTAATCAGACGCTGATTCGCCTTGGCGAAGATGCCCGAAAAGGCCCGCTCATCAGCCGGCAGCAAAAGAAAACGCTCGTGGTGCTGGTGGTAGGAGAAGCCTCCCGCGCGGAAAACTATTCCCTTGGCGGTTACGCTCGCGAAACGAATCCTGAAATGAAAAAACAAGGCGTGATTTACTTCCCGAACGCCTCCTCCTGCGGCACTGAAACCGCCGTCTCTGTGCCCTGCATGTTCTCAGGAATGCCCAGGAAACAGTACGACGCCGATCTCGCTCACCATCAGGAAGGGCTGCTGGACGTGATGGCGCATGCCGGGATAAACCTTCTGTGGCGCGATAACGACGGCGGCTGTAAAGGCGCATGCAGCCGCATTCCGCATACCGATATGACGCAGTGGCAGCTGACGAGCCTGTGCAAGAACAAATCCTGCATTGATGATGCGTTGCTGTACCGTCTGGATAACGTGCTGGACGGCGTGCAGCAGGATTCGGTGATTGTACTGCACCTGATGGGCAGCCATGGCCCTGCCTATTATCAACGTTACCCGGACAAATTCCGGCATTTTACGCCCACCTGCGACAGCAACCAGATCCAGGATTGCGACCGCCAGTCGCTGATCAATACCTATGACAATACGCTCCTGTATACCGACGATGTGGTTAGCCGCACCATCGATATGCTGAAAACGCATGCGGATAAATTCAATACCGCCCTGGTTTATCTTTCGGATCACGGCGAGTCGCTCGGCGAAAGCGGCATTTATCTGCACGGCACGCCTTATATGCTGGCGCCAACCCAGCAGACGCATATTCCTTTCCTGTTCTGGTTGTCGAAGGATTATCAGCAAAATTACACCATCGAACCGGGCTGCCTGGCGAAGAAAGCCGCCAGCAACGCCGTATCCCAGGATAATATTTTCTCCACCCTGCTGGGGATGATGGATATTAAAAGCTCGGTATATCAGCCGCATATGGATATCCTTACCGGCTGCCGCAAACCATGATGAACAGGCGAACGATGGAAATCTTTCGCCTGCGCCTTGCGCCAGACCGACTGGTCTATTACAGTGATCGCCATGAACAGAAACCCTGCCCATGATACTCGCGAACATCTCCTTGCCACCGGCGAGCGGCTTTGCCTGCAGCGCGGCTTTACCGGCATGGGATTAAGCGAACTGTTGCGCACCGCCGAAGTGCCGAAAGGCTCCTTCTATCACTACTTCCGCTCGAAAGAGGCCTTTGGCGTGGTGATGCTGGAGCGCTATTACGAAAGCTATAACCAGCGGCTGCAGCAGCATTTCTGTCAGGGCTGCGGCAACTATCGTGAAAAGCTGTTGAACTGGTATCAGGAAGCGCTGACGTATTTCTGCCAGCACAGCCGTCTGATTAGCTGCCTGACGGTAAAGCTGTCGGCGGAGGTCTGCGATCTCTCCGAAGATATGCGTGGCGCGCTGGATAAAGGCGCGGCGCAGATAATCAGTCAGCTGGCAGCCGCGCTGGAAAAAGGCCAGGCGGAAAAAAGCCTGCTTATTGACGGCGACACGCTGAGCCTTGCGCAAACCATTTATGCCCTGTGGCTGGGCGCCAGCCTGCAGGCGAAGATATCTCGTAGCGCCGCGCCGCTGGAAAGCGCGCTTATCTACGTAAACCGTTTAATCGCGCAGCCTCTTTCCTGATGGCGCGAAAAAACTAATGTTTAACAGCGCCGGGCTTTAACAACGGCCTGGCTTTTTATTTAACCTCTTACTAGACGACCGGTCTACTCAAGGATACGCCATGTCAGCAGATAAATTATTTACGCCGCTTAAAGTGGGCGCCATTACCACGCCAAATCGTGTCTTTATGGCTCCGCTGACGCGCCTGCGCAGCATCGTGCCGGGGGATATCCCTACGCCATTGATGGGTGAATACTACCGCCAGCGCGCAAGCGCCGGACTTATCATCAGCGAAGCGACCCAGATTTCCGCCCAGGCCAAAGGCTATGAAGGCGCACCGGGTCTGCACAGCCCTGAACAAATCGAAGCCTGGAAAAAAATCACCGCGGGCGTACATGCTGAAAACGGGCGCATCGCCGTGCAGCTCTGGCACACCGGCCGTATCTCCCACGCCAGCATTCAGCCGGATGGCCAGGCGCCTGTAGCGCCATCCGCGATTTCTGCCGGCACCCGCACCTCGCTGCGTGACGAAAATGGCAACGCGATCCGCGTCGATACTTCTATGCCCCGCGCGCTGGAGCTGGAAGAGATCCCGGGCATCGTGAACGATTTCCGTCAGGCCGTGGGCAACGCCCGCGACGCCGGTTTTGACCTTGTTGAGCTGCACTCCGCGCACGGCTACCTGCTACACCAGTTTCTTTCTCCCTCTTCTAACCACCGTACCGACCAGTATGGCGGCAGCCGCGAAAACCGCGCCCGTCTGGTGCTGGAAGTGGTGGATGCCGTCAGCAAAGAATGGAGCGCCGATCGCATCGGGATCCGCGTCTCGCCGGTCGGCACTTTCCAGAACGTCGATAACGGTCCTGATGAAGAAGCCGACGCGCTTTACCTGATTGAGGAGTTAAGCAAGCGCGGCATCGCGTATCTGCACATGTCCGAGCCTGACTGGGCCGGCGGCGAACCTTATAGCGAAGCGTTCCGCCAGAAAGTGCGCGAGCGTTTCAGCGGCGTAATCATCGGAGCTGGCGCATATACGCCTGAAAAAGCGGAAGATTTGATCGTCAAAGGGTTAATCGACGCGGTAGCCTTTGGCCGTGACTACATCGCGAACCCGGATCTGGTTGAACGCCTGCATCGCAGCGCCGAACTTAACCCGCAGCGTCCTGAATCATTCTACGGCGGCGGCGCGGAAGGGTACACCGACTACCCAACTTTATAGCTCCCTCCATTGATAGCGGCGCGCAATCGCCGCTATACTTATCCCTCATTCTGACAACACTTCCTGCCGTTAAAGGTTTAATTCCAAGAGGATTTTATGCGCTTACTTCACACCATGCTGCGTGTTGGCGATCTGCAACGCTCCATCGAATTTTACACTAACGTACTGGGCATGACCCTGCTGCGTACCAGTGAAAACCCCGAATACAAATACTCCCTGGCGTTCGTCGGCTACGGTCCGGAAACTGAAGAAGCGGTTATTGAGCTGACTTACAACTGGGGTGTCGACAGCTACGAGCTGGGCAATGCCTATGGACATATCGCCCTGGGCGTGGATAACGCAGCCGAAGCCTGCGAACGCATTCGCAATAACGGCGGCAACGTAACCCGCGAAGCCGGTCCGGTAAAAGGCGGCAGCACCGTTATTGCTTTCGTTGAAGATCCGGACGGTTACAAAATCGAGCTGATCGAAAGCAAAGACGCGGGCAAAGGGCTGGGCAACTAAGCCAGACCATGAAAATGTCTGTAGCGGGCGTGCTTTGCGCCCGTTAGCTTCCCTTCCTGAAATTTGCCATAATGCGCGCTGCATTTTCCCCGTATTAAGAGATTCTGATGTCTGACAACACGCAATTGCCTGGCCTGTGCGACCGTTTTCGCGGTTTTTATCCGGTAGTCATCGACGTTGAAACCGCTGGTTTTAACGCTAAAACCGACGCGTTACTGGAAGTTGCCGCCATCACGCTAAAGATGGATGCTGACGGCTGGTTAACGCCTGATGAAACGCTGCAGTTCCATATCGAACCTTTTGCAGGCGCGGTGCTCGAACCGGAAGCGCTGGCCTTCAACGGTATTGACCCGCACAACCCATTGCGTGGCGCCGTCAGCGAGTACGAAGCTCTGCACGCCATTTTTAAAATGGTGCGCAAAGGCATTAAAGAGAGCGGATGTAACCGGGCGATTATGGTGGCGCACAACGCCACGTTCGATCACAGCTTTATGATGGCCGCCGCCGAGCGCACATCGTTAAAACGCAATCCGTTCCATCCCTTTGTGACCTTCGATACGGCGGCGCTTAGCGGCCTGGCATTAGGTCAGACCGTGCTGGCGAAAGCCTGTATTGCAGCGGGCATTCCTTTTGACAGCAGCCAGGCGCATTCCGCGCTGTACGATACCGGGCAAACCGCCCTGCTGTTCTGTGAAATCGTCAACCGCTGGAAGCGCCTGGGCGGCTGGCCGCTGCCGCCGATCGAAGCAGAAGCATAAGCCTTTGCTTACAGGGTGGCGCTGACCACCCTGTAAATCAGTTTGCGTGAAGTTGCCCACGCGAATCGAATGAAATCAGGATCACCGAAGAGAGAATAAGCAGCGTACCGAGCCAGTCCGGCAGGGTAAAGGTGATGCCCAGCAGCAAAAGCGATAACAGGGCGCTGCTCAGCGGTTCCGCACAGCTCAGAATACTGGCTTTAGGCCCGCCAATCATCTGCGCGCCGGTCAGATAGAGGCTAAAGGTCATTGCCGTTCCCACCACTACAAGATAGAAAAAGGCGAATAGCGTCCCGCCGCTGGCGCTAAAACTGCCGACCTGGCTTGTATAAAAGGGCACTAACATCGCGCCGCCCAGCAGCATGCTCCAGCCGACGATCGGCAGCGTGCCGTAGCGGGCAATTAACGTCGACGGATAGGTAGTGTAAAAGGCGGCGGCAAAGGCTGAAGCAATCCCCCAGCACAGCGCGCCCGTCGAAAGGGTGACAGAGGTGGGATCGCCATGCGTTACCAGCAAAAAGGTGCCCGCCAGCGAGGTAGCCACGGCGGCAAAAACCAGTCTCCCGGAACGTTTTTTCCTCATCAGGGCAAACCAGACAACAATGATCGTGGGCGAAAGAAACTGCAAAATCGTCGCCGTGGCCGCGTTAGATTTTTCAATGGTAAGCAGAAAGGTGAGCTGCACGGTTAACGCGCCGAATAACGTGAATGCCAGCAGCGAGATGACGTCCTGACGCTGTTTAAATACCCCAAAGATGTTATCGCCATGCATAAAAGAAAGGATCAGCAGGATTAAGCCGGAAAACAGCAGGCGCAGCATGGTGAGCGATGCAGAAGAAATATGGCTTTGTTCCATGATGTACTGCGCGCAGACGCCCGAACTGCCCCATAATACCGCCGCAAACAGCACATACCACATCCCTTTCCGACTGACGCTCATTTCCTCTGCCCCTTAATAATAAAATTTCAGGGCGGCATGATAGCGTAAATCCGGCCGGATTAGCTGCCGGACATAACAACGCGTTACGTCCGGTAGAGCCAGTTAACTGCCGTAGACGTTAATAGCGCTGCTTAGCCGTATTGAACGTTGATTGAGGTTATCCACCACCGTTCCGGCATTGACGACCATATCGGCATTGTTTTGCGTCATGGTGCCGATACGCTCAACGGAGCCGTTAATAAGCGCCAGCGCGCTGGTCTGCTCACGGGTTGCATCGCCGATCTCGCGAATAAGCGCGGTCATACGCACGATTTCCACCGCCATCTCGCTGATATGCTTCTCGGCTTTTTTTACCATGCCAACGCCCGTGCCGACGCTCGCCACGTTATTGTCGATGAGATCTTTTATCTCCTTCGCCGCCGATGCGGAATGCTGCGCCAGGCTGCGAACTTCCGCCGCCACTACCGCAAAGCCTCGTCCCGAAACGCCCGCTCGCGCCGCTTCAACCGCCGCGTTAAGCGCCAGGATATTGGTCTGGAAGGCAATCCGATCGATAACGCTGATTATCTCGACGATATGCTGACTCGCCTGCGCCATAGCTTCCATCATGATCAGCGTTTTTCTCATCATCTCCTCGCCTTCAACCGCCCTGGCGCTCGTCTGCACGGCCATTTGCGTGGTTCTTGCTGACGTAACGGCGGTCTGCTCAACCGCGCCGGCGATCTTTTCGATGGCGGCCGCAGTTTGCTGCAGGTGCGCGTAGGTTTCATCGGTGCGCTCGCTCATGGCTTTGCTGCTGGTGGTCAGCCGTTGGCTAATCTCGCTGATGCCGCTGACCTGCGTGCTAACGTCATCCACCAGCGACCGCAGGTTGAGGCCCGACTGGTTTACCAGGCGCATCATCAGGCCGATATCATCCACCCGATTCAAATGCAGCAGATCCGCTTTCTGGCCGGAGACAATCTTCTGCATCTGACGCACGATGGTTTTCATCGGCTTCGCTACCTGCTGCTGCAACAGCGCATTCAGGCAAATAAACAACCCAACCGCTATCGAAGCCTGCGCAACCGGGCCCAGGCCTGAAAACGGCAGCGCAATCATAGTTAAGGTTGGGATCAGCATTGCCCCGGCCAGCCGCTTTGCCAGCGAAAGCTTCTGGAATATCGAAAGAACGCTCTTCCAGCCGCGGCGCAGAACCAGACCTTTATAAAAGCGCAGATGCCCGGCGCGCTTTTCCCGCACCGCTTTGTACAGTTCCTCGCAGGCCTGCACCTCTTCTCTGCCCGGCACGGTACGCACGGAGATATAGCCCGTTAGTTTGCCGTCGTGATACACGGGCGTGGCGTTCGCGCGCACCCAGTAATGATCGCCATTTTTACAACGATTTTTTACCATCCCCGTCCAGCTGTCGCCCTGACGTAAGGTAGACCACATATCGGCAAAGGCTTCAGCAGGCATATCCGGATGGCGGATAAGATTATGCGGTTTGCCAATTAACTCTTGTTCGGTAAATCCCGATGCGTTAATAAAAGCGGAGTTAGCATAGGTAATATGGCTGTCTGTATCGGTGGTCGACATTAAAGCCTCTCCCTCTTCAAGGAGCTGCTCATACCCGGAGACCGGGTTATTTACTCTCATAAGGATCCCGTATGGTAAAAGAAGGAAATAAAGCCATAATAAGCGGCAAATAAAAAGATTGATTGTTTTAGCCAGGCCAGCCGTGGCCGCGCACGGCGATATATTCTTCTAATTCCAGCCGATTGAAAAGCGTTATTTATTTAGCAAAGAAGCGGTTGTGAAATTGTCACAAGCTCAAAGATTTTTTGTAAAATAACTGTAATAAGAAATTAAGCGTTAACGGCAATATATTTAGTTAACCTGCTTTAAAAAAATATTTTATTGCGGTTTTATTTCACTTCCCGCCCACAATAAGCGCGGGAAGCGATGGCGATGAAAATACTATATCGTTTTGCGGCGCAGTAATTTGAATGCGCAAAACAGGAAGGCAATCCACACGGGTAATAGCATTGCCGAAAGGCGCATGTCGTCAATGCTGCACATGAGCGCCAGAATCATCAGCATAAAGGCGATGCACAGATAGTTGGCAAACGGATAGAGCAGCGCTTTAAATTGGGTGTCGCGCGCCTCACGCCGCATGGCCGCGCGAAATTTCAGGTGCGCCAGCGAAATCATGATCCAGTTCAGCAGCAGGGTTGCCACTACCAGCGCCATCAGCAGGCCGAAGGCTTCATGCGGCAATAAATAGTTGAGCACCACCACCAGGGAGGTGATCGCCCCTGACAGGATCAGAGAATTGACCGGCACTCCGCCGCGGTTGACTCTGGCAAGGAAAGCGGGAGCGTTGCGCTGCCGGGAAAGTCCAAACAGCATGCGGCTGTTGGAATAGACGCCGCTGTTATAGACCGACAGAGAAGCAACCAGAATAACGAAGTTAAGCGCCGAGGCGACAACGTTGCTGTTCAGCTCGTGGAAAATCATCACAAAGGGGCTGCTGCTGGCGTTGATATCCAGCCAGGGATAGAGCGACAGCAGGACAATCAGCGAGCCGATATAGAACAGCAGAATGCGGTACACAACCTGGTTGATGGCTTTGGGGATCGTTGTCCGCGGCGAGCTGGCCTCTGCCGCGGTGATACCAATAAGCTCAAGGCCGCCAAAGGAGAACATGATCACCGCCAGCGATAAAATAAGCCCGTGCCAGCCGGTGGCCAGAAAGCCGCCGTGCTGCCAGAGGTTATCAATAGCGGCGCGCTCGCCGCCGCTGCCAGAAACCAGCAGCCAGACGCCAAAGCCAATCATCCCGACGATCGCCAGCACTTTAACCAGCGCAAACCAGAATTCCATTTCACCGTAGAGGCGCACATTGACAAGATTCACGGCGTTAATAATGACGAAGAACAGCGCCACCCAGCTCCAGCCGGGAATATCCGGAAACCAGTACTGCATATAAATACCGGCGGCGGTAAGTTCCGCCATGCCCACCAGCACAAACATCACCCAGTAATTCCAGCCCGACAGAAAACCGGCGAACGGCCCCCAGTATTTATAGGCAAAGTGGGCGAATGAACCGGATACCGGCTCCTCCACCACCATCTCGCCAAGCTGGCGCATAATCAGAAAGGCGATAACCCCGGCGATGCCGTAGCCCAGCAATACCGCGGGCCCCGCCATCTGAATCGCCGGACCGATTCCCAGAAACAAACCGGTGCCAATCGCGCCGCCCAGGGCGATGAGTTGAATGTGGCGGTTTTGCAACCCCCGTTTTAGCGCCTGTTCATTGTCCGGCGCGGCCTCCGGGCTTTGTGTCCCGGCCGCAGTTGACGTGTTATTCACGCCCTTCTCCTGTGTCTTTATTTCGAGGGGGCACCTTTTAACATTTGCAGGCAGGAGTAGCAACCAGCGGAAAACAGACATAAAAAAACCAGCCCCTTTTGAAGGCTGGTTTTCAGTTAATTCGCGAGGCTTATTCAGCGTCAGGCGTTTCTGACTTGTATTTCTCGGCGGTTTCTTTGATCAGCGTCTGCAACTCGCCGCGCTGGTACATCTCGATGATGATGTCGCAGCCGCCAACCAGTTCGCCATCAACCCACAGCTGCGGGAAGGTTGGCCAGTTTGCATATTTTGGCATTTCAGCGCGGATATCCGGATTCTGCAGGATATCCACATAGGCAAAACGCTCGCCGCATGCGGACAGCGCCTGTACCGCCTGGGCTGAGAAACCGCAGCTTGGCAGTTTCGGGGAGCCTTTCATATAGAGAAGGATCGGGTTCTCTGAGATCTGGCGTTGGATTTTTTCGATTGTGCTCATTGTCTTGCTTCCTCAAACCTTTTTACGGCAGTAGCCTGCCATTGTAGCGAGTTGCACCCCCGGCAGAAAACACCAATTTTTGCAGGGTTATTCCCCCGCCGCGTGAAGGGCGCTAAAGATGCTTTAAGAATAACACTTTCATAGTATCGCTAATTCGTAAAATACCCCAATCTCGATCAATAAATCGCCTTACAGGCCGATAGCTGGTCAATTTTTTTGCGCCCGCTAACGAAACCTTAGCTCCGCAAGAAAAAGGCTATTAACTTTATTGCGTTTTATAGATTAGAATCGGCTGGTTTCAAAAAATCACACGCGGGCATGATGTACTTCATCGTGCTTTCATTTTATCAGGGGATTGTCGAGTGGCGCGGATAACAAAAATTTCTATCACGCTCTGTGCTCTGCTTTTTACCTTGCCTTATATTCCTTTGACGCAGGCTTCCGGGCAGGCGCATCCCGTTGCCACGCTTAAAACCCAGGCGGCGAAAGGCCCGACAAAAAGCACAGCAAAAACCAGCAAGAGTAAAGAAAAGACCAGTTCCATCTCTACAAAGCGGTCCAGCAAGAAAACAGCGGCGCCGGTTAAAAAGAAAACAACGCCAGCCGTTAAAAGTAAAACCCTCGCCAAAAACGCCAGCAAAAAATCTTCCCTGAAAGCCAGCCCGGCTACTGCGGTTCAGCATTGCACTAAAGCCCGTAAAGGACACAAAGCGAAATGCGTATCGGTGAAAGCGGACAAAAAGCTGACCATCGCCCAGGCGCACAAAATGCGCGTGCAAAAAGCGCAGAAGACGGCGATGAATAAGCTTATGGGGCAGATTGGCAAGCCGTATCGCTGGGGCGGCGCTTCACCGCGTACCGGCTTTGACTGCAGCGGCCTGGTTTATTATGCGTATAAAGACCTGGTTAAGTTCCGCATCCCACGCACGGCGAATGAGATGTATCATCTGCGTGATGCTGCTTCTGTCGATCGCGGCGAACTGGAAAACGGCGATCTGGTATTCTTTCGCACCCGCGGGCGCGGTGCCGCTGACCACGTCGGCGTTTACATAGGCAACGGCAAGTTTATTCAGTCGCCCCGCAGCGGCCGCGATATCCAGATTACCTCACTGAGCGAGGATTACTGGCAGCGTCATTATGTGGGTGCCAGGCGCGTGATGACGCCGAAGACCATTCGTTAACGCTTTTCTGGCAGCATAAAAGATAAAGGGGCCGCAATTGCGGCCCCTTTAATTAATGCATTACTGCTGTTAAAGCGCCTGCAACAATCAGGCTCAGAACAATAATCGTCGTGACAACGGAAAATTTCAGATCGGTACTCATCGGCAACCTCCTTTTATTACGCTATAAACATTACCCTACAAAGAGTATGTGCGGATGATTTTCCCACAATCGGCAGCAAAAATCCTGTCAGATTTATGATGATATTGGTTTTCCCTCTTCCACTTTGCTAAAAGATAAGCCAAAATCCCTCGCTAATTTACTGCGTGCTATCAATTCAACGCCCTCCTCCCGTTTTATGTCGCCTTCCCGACATGCAGCAGCCCGAATGGCGCCCCAGGAGTTAGGGAACGCAAACGTTTAACAGACTAATTATCAGGAGCTTACGTTATGGCCTGGAGTGACATCTAATGGCAACAATTAAGGACGTGGCGAAGCGCGCAAACGTTTCCACCACAACCGTGTCACATGTTATTAACAAAACCCGCTTTGTGGCAGAAGAAACCCGAAACGCGGTCTGGGCGGCAATCAAAGAATTACACTACTCGCCGAGCGCCGTCGCGCGCAGCCTGAAAGTTAATCACACCAAAACGATTGGCCTGCTTGCCACCTCCAGCGAAGCGCCCTATTTCGCCGAAATTATCGAAGCGGTGGAAAATAGCTGCTTTGAAAAGGGCTATACCCTTATTCTGGCCAACGCGCACAATAACTTTGAAAAGCAGCGGGCCTATCTGTCGATGATGGCGCAAAAACGCGTCGACGGGCTGCTGGTAATGTGTTCGGAATACCCGGACACCTTGCTGACCATGCTGGAAGAGTATCGCCATATTCCGATGGTGGTGATGGACTGGGGCGAAGCACGAGCGGACTTCACCGATTCAGTCATAGACAATGCGTTCCGCGGCGGCTACCTCGCCGGGCGCTATCTGATTGAACGCGGGCATCGCGAGATCGGCGCAATTCCCGGACAGATGGAGCGCAACACCGGCGGCGGCCGCCACGCAGGCTTTATGAAAGCGCTGGAAGAAGCGAACATCACCATCGCGGAAAACTGGATTGTGCAGGGTGATTTCGAGCCGGAATCCGGCTACCGCGCCATGCAGCAGATCCTGAACCAGCCGCAACGCCCTACCGCGGTCTTCTGCGGCGGCGATATCATGGCGATGGGCGCGATTTGCGCAGCGGATGAGATGGGCCTGCGGGTGCCGCAGGATATCTCTGTTATCGGCTATGACAACGTGCGCAACGCCCGCTACTTTACGCCGGCGCTGACCACAATCCACCAGCCGAAAGATTCGCTGGGTGAAACCGCGTTTAGCATGCTGCTTGACCGCATCGTCAATAAGCGTGAAGAGTCGCAGACCATTGAAGTGCATCCGCGCCTGATTGAACGCCGCTCAGTCGCAGACGGTCCGTTCCGCGACTACCGCCGCTAATGGTTATCCTGGGCCTGATGCTTGTTTTCAGGCTCTCTTAACCACTCCTGGTTCATCGTCTCGCTATCTCCCAGATACGCCAGCAGCCAGCTTAACGCCGGCGAGGCATCGTTTTGACGCCACGTCAGGCAGCAGGCCGCATCCGGGAACGGGTTTTCCAGCGTCAGCTCGTGCCAGGCGCCGCTTTCAAGCCAGGGTTTGGCGATGTGCGAGGGCACCATCCCAATCCCCAGCCCCGCGCTCAGGCAGTCCGAGGCTGACTGCCAGTCCGGCACCACCACGCGATGCTGGTTATCCAGCAGCCAGGTAATGCGCTTAGGCAGCGAGCGGGAAGTATCTTCCAGCACCAGCGAAGGCCAGGCGCGCAGTTCATCGTCGCTGAGCGCCCCATCACGTTGCGCCAGCGGGTGCGCTGCGGCAACAACACAGCGCCAGCTCAGCACGCCCATATCGCGAAACGCATAACGCCCCCCGACAGGAATGGCCTGCGTGGCCCCGATCGCCACCTCCACTCTTCCGTCCGCCAGCGCATCCCAGACGCCATTAAACACTTCCTGAAAAATACGCAGTTCGATATCCGGGAAATGACGATAGAAGTCCAGCACCAGCTGCCGGGTTCGCTCGGGCTTAACGATGTTATCGACGGCGATCGCCAGATGCCCGCGCCAGCCGTTGGCGATCTGCTGGCAGCGTTGCCGTGTCGTCATCATTTTTTTGATAACAGAACGGCCTTCTTTTAAAAAGTAGGCCCCGGCTGGCGTTAGCTCTACGTCTCTGTGGCGGCGTTCAAACAGCGGAACCGCCAGCCAGTCTTCCAGCTGCCGCACCGTATAGCTGATGGCTGAGGGAACCCGGTGCAGCTCCTGAGCCGCGCCGCTGAAGCTGCCGTTGCGCGCCACCGCGTCTATCACTTCCAGCGAATATTCGGACCACATATATCTGCCTGCAAAAATTTTGAATGCAATCTCCAAATATTAGCGTTTCACAAGCCACTTTGCACTCCGTACACTCTCGCCGCTGTAAACCTGCAAATAATTCAAGAGATAACTATGCAACCATCAAAAGGATTTCTTATCTGGCTGGCCGGCCTGAGCGTGCTGGGCTTTCTCGCCACCGATATGTATTTGCCTGCCTTCGCTGCTATCCAGCAGGATTTAAACACCGAGGCCTCCGCCGTCAGCGCAAGCCTTAGCCTGTTCCTCGCCGGTTTCGCCTTTGCACAGCTGATGTGGGGGCCGATGTCCGATCGTTTCGGACGTAAACCGGTCCTGTTAGCTGGATTAAGTATTTTCGCGGTCAGCTGCATCGGTATGCTGTGGGTTGAAAACGCGACGGCGCTGCTTGCGCTGCGCTTTATTCAGGCGGTGGGCGTCTGTTCTGCGGCGGTAAGCTGGCAGGCTCTGGTTACGGATTACTATCCGGCCAGCCGGGCAAACCGAATTTTTGCCACTATTATGCCGCTGGTAGGGCTTTCCCCGGCGCTGGCTCCGCTGCTGGGTAGCTGGATCCTCACCCATTTCGACTGGCAGGCTATTTTCGTCACGCTTTTCGTCATCACCCTGATTCTGATGGTGCCGACGCTGCGCCTGAAACCGCGCACCCAGCACCACCCGCAAACTGAAGATAACCGGGTAAGCTTCCTGTCTTTGCTGCGCTCCCGCGTCTATAGCGGCAACGTGCTGATTTACGCTGCCTGCTCGGCAAGCTTCTTCGCCTGGCTTACCGGTTCGCCGTTTATCCTTAATGACATGGGCTACAGCCCGTCCGCCATTGGCCTGAGCTATATGCCACAAACCATTGCCTTTTTGATTGGCGGCTACGGCTGCCGCAGTGCGCTGCAAAAATGGCAGGGTAAACAGATGCTGCCCTGGCTGCTGGCGCTCTACACGCTAAGCATTTTCGGCACCTGGGCGGTAGCGGTCAGCGGGCATGCAAACCTGACGCTGCTGCTTATCCCGTTTTGCCTGATGGCGATGGCGAACGGCGCAATTTATCCGATTGTGGTTGCCGCGGCGCTGCTGCCCTTCCCGCAGGCAACCGGCAAAGCCGCGGCGCTGCAAAACACGCTGCAGCTTGGCCTGTGCTTCTGCGCAAGCCTGCTGGTTTCATGGCTTGTCGCCACGCCGTTGCTCACCACCACCAGCGTGATGTTAGCCACCGTGGTACTGGCGATGCTGGGATATCTGCTCCAGCGCCGCAGCGCCCGGGAATGGCAAACGACGCAAACCCCTTCCTCGACGGTTCAGTAACCCGGGCGATAATGTAAAAAAAACGTAATTAGCTTGCTAACGATAAAGCGTTGAATCATCTGATTCACAGGCATATACTCAACGGCGGCTCGATTATTATCACTATAATGAATGTGTTATCGGGAGCCTTTGCGCTCCCGTTTTTGTCTGGATGGTCATTTTTGCGGGCGTCGGCCCTTTCCTCTGTTCTGCGTCGGATATCAGGCATGCGGATTTTTCCGCATGATTTCTCACATACCTTCAAATAGCGTCTACGCTGTTTTAAGGTTCTGGTCACTCTGTGATGGAGAAGCTATGAGTTCATCGTGTATAGAAGAAGTCAGCATACGAGATAATGAATGGTATCGTATCGCGAACGAAATGCTTACCCGGGCGGGGATCACCGTTAACGGCCCTCACCCTTTTGATATTCAGGTCAAGCACCCGGATTTTTTTAAGCGCGTTCTGCAGGAAGGCTCGCTCGGTCTTGGCGAGAGCTTTATGGACGGCTGGTGGGACTGTGAACGTCTGGATATCTTTTTCAACAACGTTATTCGCGCCGGGCTGGAAAAGCAGCTCCCGCACCATTTAAAAGACACACTCCGTATCGCCGCCGCCCGGCTCGTTAATCTGCAAAGTAAAAAACGCGCCTGGATAGTCGGCAAAGAGCATTACGATCTCGGTAACGACCTGTTCAGCCGTATGCTTGACGAACACATGCAGTATTCCTGCGGCTACTGGAAAGACGCAACCACCCTTAGCGAAGCGCAGAACGCAAAACTTAAAATGATCTGCGATAAGCTGCATATGGAGCCGGGCATGACCCTGCTTGATATCGGCTGCGGCTGGGGCGGGCTTGCCGCCTATGCCGCGCGGAATTATGGCGTATCCGTACACGGCGTCACTATCTCTGCCGAGCAGCAGAAAATGGCGCAGGACCGCTGCACCGGGCTTGACGTCACCATTCTGCTGCAGGATTACCGCGATTTAGAGATGCAGTTTGACCGCATCGTTTCGGTGGGCATGTTCGAACACGTCGGCCCGAAAAATTACGCCACCTATTTTGACGTGGCCGACCGCAACCTGAAACCCGACGGTATTTTCCTTCTGCACACCATCGGCTCGAATAAAACCGACAATAACGTCGATCCGTGGATAGATAAATATATCTTCCCCAACGGCTGCCTGCCCTCCATTCGGCAGATTGCCGACGCCAGTGAAAACCATTTTGTGATGGAAGACTGGCACAATTTCGGCGCCGATTACGACAAAACGCTGATGGCCTGGCACGAACGTTTCCTCGCGTGCTGGCCGGAGATTGCCGACAACTACTCCGAGCGTTTCAAACGCATGTTCAGTTATTATCTCAACGCCTGTGCCGGCGCGTTCCGCGCTCGCGATATTCAGCTCTGGCAGGTGGTCTTTAGCCGCGGCGTTGAAAACGGCCTGCGCGTTCCCCGCTAACCCTGTTATCTCGGTTCCGGCCGGGATAACCATGTCCCTTTCCTGTCGCGCCCGCTTAACAAAAAGTGATCTTCTTCACGTTTCAGGCTGACTTACCGTCGCGATGTTGATCCCGCTAACAGTTATTCATTTTACCCATGGAAACCGGTTTCCATATTGTTTCACAATTAGCTTACTTTTCGGGACAACAGCAAGGATATCGCCATGAGCATGTACCAAAAAATGGTCAATGTGATTGAGCAAAAAGTAACGCCAATAGCGGGCACGATGGGTTCTCAGCGCCATGTTATCGCCATCCGTGACGGTTTTATCGCCGCCCTGCCGTTTATGATTATCGGCTCTTTCATGCTGGTTTTTATTTTTCCGCCGTTTTCACCTGACAGCAGCTGGGGCTTTGCCCGCGCGTGGCTCAGCTTTTCCCAGACCTGGCGTGAACAGCTGATGCTGCCGTTCAACCTCAGCATGGGCGTGATGACGTTTTTTATCTCAGTCGGCATTGGCGCAAGCCTCGGCAAGCATTATAAGCTGGATCCGATTATGACCGGGCTGCTGGCCTTTATGGCCTTTCTGCTGGTGGCCGCCCCTTATAAAGACGGGCAAATCTCCACGCAGTATTTCTCCGGCCAGGGCATCTTCACCGCGCTGATCACGGCTATTTACGCCAGCGAAATGTACGCGTTTCTGAAACGCCGCAACATCACCATCCGCTTGCCCAAAGAGGTACCAACCGGCGTTGCCCGCTCCTTTGAGATCCTCATCCCGGTGGTGGTCATTGTTTTAACGCTGCATCCGCTGAACCTGCTGATCGAGTCCGCCACTGGGATGATCCTGCCTGAAGCGATTATGCATCTGCTGGCGCCGCTGGTCTCCGCATCAGATTCGCTGCCGGCCATTCTCATCTCCGTCTTTATCTGTCAGATTTTGTGGTTCGCCGGTATTCACGGGGCGCTGATCGTGACCGGCATCATGAACCCGTTCTGGATGGCGAACCTTTCCGCCAACCAGACCGCGCTGGCCGCGGGCGCTGAGCTGCCGCATATCTATCTGCAGGGCTTCTGGGATCACTATTTGCTGATTGGCGGCGTGGGCTCCACTCTGCCGCTGGCCTTCCTGCTGCTGCGCAGCCGGGCCGTGCATTTACGCACCATCGGCAAAATGGGCGTGGTGCCGAGCTTCTTTAATATCAACGAGCCTATTCTCTTCGGCACGCCGATTATCATGAACCCGGTATTTTTCCTGCCGTTCACGCTTGTGCCCATGATTAACGCAACGCTTGCTTATATCGCCACCAGACTCGGCTGGATTGCGCAGGTCGTGTCGCTGACGCCGTGGACCACGCCTGCGCCTGTCGGCGCCTCCTGGGCGGCAAACTGGGCGCTAAGTCCCGTCATCATGTGCGTGATTTGTATGGTAATGTCGGCTGTGATGTATTACCCCTTCCTGAAGGCTTACGAGCGGACCTTGCTCAAACAGGACGAAGAGCGCAGCGCCCAGGAAAACGAAAACCCGGTTACCGTAAATTGAATATTTATTGCCTGCCCGCGTGGCAGGCACGTCAACCAAGGAAAAAGAATGAAATACGCATTCCCTGATAATTTCTGGTGGGGCAGCGCCAGTTCCGCGCCGCAAACCGAAGGCGAAACCCTGGCTTTTGGCAAATCAGCCACCGTCTGGGACAGATGGTTTGCAGAGCAGCCAACGCGTTTCCATCACGGCGTCGGCCCGCAGCAGACCTCCACCTTTTATCAGAACTGGAAGCAGGATATCGCGCTACTCAAGGAGCTGAATCACAACACCTTCCGCACCTCTATCTCCTGGGCGCGTTTAATGCCGCAGGGCCGCGGTGAAGTCAATCAGGAAGCGGTGCAGTTCTATAACCAGGTATTCGACGAGCTGCGCGCCCAGGGCATTACGCCATTTATCAACCTGTTCCATTTTGATATGCCGATGGTGATGCAGGAGCTTGGCGGTTGGGAAAGCCGTGACGTTGTCACCGCTTATGCGGAATATGCCCAAACCTGTTTCGAGCTCTTTGGCGACCGCGTAAAGCACTGGTTCACCTTCAACGAACCGGTAGTGCCGGTAGAGGGCGGCTATCTGTACGACTTCCACTATCCCAACGTGGTGGATTTCAGGCGTGCGGCAACCGTGGCTTATCACACTATGCTTGCGCACTCGCTGGCGGTGAAGGCTTATCATGAGCGTAACGATGGCGGTGAAATCGGGATTATCCTTAACCTCACCCCTTCCTACCCTCGTTCGCAAAACCCCGCGGACGTGAAAGCAGCCAATATTGCGGACCTGATGTTCAACCGCAGCTTCCTCGATCCGGCGTTGCGCGGCGAATACCCGCAAGAGCTGGTGGCGCTGCTGCAAGAGCACGGCCAGCTGCCGGCATGCCAGCCTGAAGATAAAGCCCTGCTCGCATCAGGCGTGGTGGATTTGCTCGGCATCAATTACTATCAACCGCGTCGTATCAAATGTCGCGACTCGCAGGTTAACCCGGACAGCCCGTTTATGCCGGAATGGTTCTTTGAAGCTTACGAAATGCCGGGTCGCAAAATGAACCCGTACCGCGGCTGGGAAATCTACGAACAGGGTATTTACGATATCCTCACCAACCTGCGCGAGAACTATAACAACCCACGGTGTTATATTTCTGAGAACGGTATGGGCGTGGAAAACGAACAGCGTTTCGATGAAAACGGGCAGATTCAGGACGACTACCGTATCGATTTTGTCAGCGACCATCTGAAATGGCTGCACAAAGGGATCGAGGAAGGCAGCAACTGCCTCGGCTACCATATGTGGACGTTTATCGATAACTGGTCGTGGTGCAACGCCTACAAAAACCGCTATGGTTTCGTTTCGCTGGATTTAGCCACGCAAAAACGTACCATCAAGAAAAGCGGCGAATGGTTCCGTGAGACGGCAGCAAAAAACGGTTTTGACGACCGGCGTTAAGAAAATCATGAGGCCATTACGGCCCCTTAAGAGCGATAACGGTCATCCGAAAAGCGTGGTTTTCAGGTGACCGGGGTAGACCAGAAGAGATAATTCTTTGTTTTTTAAGGCCCCGGCAAAGGAATTTTAACACCCGAGGGCTTTGTCAACAGAATCATGCGGGCCATTACGGCCCGCATTTGGTAGTGCAGGAAATCACCATGTCGAATATCAATGATGTTGCGCGACTTGCGCAGGTCTCTAAAGCCACCGTCTCCCGGGTGCTGAGCGGCAGTCGCGGCGTCAGGGAAGAAAGCCGCCTGGCCGTGCTGCGCGCCGCTGAAATCCTTAACTACAAGCCCAACGCCATCGCCCAGTCGCTCAGCAGCCAGTCGACCAACTGCATCGGGGTAATCTGCGCCACGGAGCACATTCAGCAGTCCACAGGTTACCTGCAGGCGCTGGAGAAACAGCTCAGCCGACACCGTAAGCATCTGCTGCTGCGCTTTGCCAACGATGATAAAAGCCTTATGCACGCCGTTACGGAGCTTTCCAACGGTATGTGCGACGCGCTTGTCGTCGTTGGCGCACGCTTCCCGCTGCCTGCGCTTCCCGAAGAGATTGTGCTGATTGACTGCCTGAACCCCTCAAACGCAAACAGCGTGCAGTGCGACCGCATCTTTGCTGCTGAAACCGCCGTACACTATCTGTGCTCGCAGCAGCGCCGGAACATCGCGCTGATTAATTTCCCGGGCGGTGAGGCAGCGACGCTGACTATGGAGGGCTACCGCCAGGCGTTACACAATTACCTGGTGCCGTTTAATCGTCAGCTGGTCGTTGAAAACGAGCCATCGCTGCGCATTGCGTTGCAGAAGCTGATTAACAGCGGCGTGAAGTTTACGGCCCTGCTGGTGACGGACGACAGCCAGGCGCAGGAGGCGGTGATGATGCTTAATCAGTACCAGCTATCGGTGCCGGAAAAAGTGATGGTGTTCAGTCTGGATGGCTCTACCCGCCTGCCCGGCGCCAGTACTATTCCAGCCATTGAGTACCCGCTGGAAAATATCGCCCGTCGCGCGGTGGAACTATTGTCAGGCGAGAGCCATAACAGCGATTTAGTGCGCGGCAGCCTGTTGATTGCCTGATTTTTTAGGGTGGATAAGCGCAGGCGCCTTCCACCCTTTCATCTTATTCCTTCGGCAATACCGCGGCCAGCGTCGCTTCCCGTTGCGCCAGCACGCGCTCAACGGTATCCACTATCGCCTGGGTTTGCGGGTCAATTTCGATATTGATGCGGCTGCCGAGCTTTTTGCTGCCAAGGGTGGTGCGCTGCAGCGTTTCCGGAATTAAATGCACGCAAAAACGGCTCGCCGTGACCTCTCCCACCGTCAGACTGATACCGTCGATGCCGATATAGCCTTTGTGCAGAATATATTTCATCAGGGATTTATCCCGGATTTTAAACCAGATCTGGCGGTTATTTTCCGAAGTAAGGATCTTTGCCACTTCGGCGGTGGTCATAATATGCCCCGACATTAAATGGCCGCCGATTTCGTCGTTAAATTTCGCGGCGCGTTCCACATTCACGCTGTCACCGACAATTAACTCCCCAAGATTGGTGATGCGCAGCGTCTCTTTCATCAGATCAAAGCTGACGCGATTTCCATCAATTTCCGTGACCGTAAGGCAGCAGCCGTTGTGGGCCACGGATGCGCCCGTCTCCAGGCCGGGCAGCATCGCCTCTGGCATCTCGATAACGTGGGTGCGGAAATTAGGTTTTTCATCAATGGAGACCAGGGTCGCGGTGCCCTGCACAATACCTGTAAACATCCTAAAACTCCTGACGATTTAATAAGTGGCAATAACATCCCCGCCGGGGCATGCCTGCATCCGTGTGCCGCACTTTAACAGTTGGAAAAAAAGCTTGCCAGTCATCATCACCGGCCCGCTATTATTTGGCTGGCGATTTAATTAACTCTCGCTACAATAGTCAGGCTTATTCCCCTGCAATTTCTTTTAGCTGCCATACATGGCGGCGTCTTTGTATCGCTTATAACTAATAATAATCAGGTGTACGTATGCAGAAGTACTTTATCGAGGCCCGCCAGCTGATGGCGCTGGCGGTACCCGTGATCCTGGCGCAGATAGCACAAACCGCCATGGGTTTTGTTGACACCGTAATGGCGGGCGGTTACAGCGCCACGGATATGGCGGCGGTGGCTATCGGCACCTCCATCTGGCTGCCAGCCATTTTGTTTGGTCACGGCCTGCTGCTGGCGCTGACGCCGGTGGTAGCGCAGTTGAACGGCTCAGGACGACGCGAGCGGATTGCCCACCAGATTCGCCAGGGTTACTGGCTTGCGGGGATGGTGTCGGTGCTGATCATGGTCGTCCTGTGGAACGCGGGTTATATCATCGGCTCCATGGATAACATCGACCCGCTGCTGGCCGAGAAAGCGGTGGGCTACCTGCGCGCGCTGCTGTGGGGCGCGCCGGGCTACCTGTTCTTCCAGGTTGCGCGTAACCAGTGTGAAGGGCTGGCGAAAACCAAGCCGGGCATGGTGATGGGCTTCATCGGCCTGCTGGTGAATATCCCGGTGAACTACATTTTTATCTACGGCCATTTCGGCATGCCGGAACTGGGCGGCGTAGGCTGCGGCGTGGCCACCGCTGCGGTGTTCTGGGTGATGTTCCTGTGCATGATCTCATACGTGCGCAAAGCGCGTTCAATGCGCGATATCCGCAGCCCTGCCGGTTTTAACGCGCCGGACTGGAGCGTGGTAACGCGGTTAATTCAGCTCGGCCTGCCGATCGCGCTGGCGCTCTTCTTTGAAGTGACGCTGTTTGCCGTCGTCGCCCTGCTCGTCTCGCCGCTGGGTATCGTTGATGTGGCCGGCCACCAGATTGCCCTGAACTTCAGCTCGCTGATGTTTGTCATCCCGCTCTCCGTGGCCGCAGCGGTTACTATCCGCGTTGGGTTCCGTCTGGGTCAAGGCTCCACGCTTGATGCGCAGATAGCCGCCCGCACCGGTATCCTGGTTGGCATTTGCATGGCGATGTGCACCGCTTTGTTTACCGTTCTGCTGCGCGAGCACATTGCTCTGCTCTATAACGATAACCCGGCGGTGGTCGCGCTTGCCGCGCACCTGATGTTGCTGGCCGCCGTCTATCAGATTTCCGACTCGGTGCAGGTTATCGGCAGCGGCGTGCTGCGTGGCTATAAAGACACTCGCTCCATTTTCTTTATCACCTTTATTGCCTATTGGGTGCTGGGATTGCCGAGCGGTTATGTGCTGGCGCTCACCGATCTGGTGGTTGACCGCATGGGGCCTGCCGGGTTCTGGATAGGCTTTATCATCGGCCTGACCTCTGCGGCCATCATGATGATGCTTCGCATGCGCTGGCTGCAACGGCAGCCCTCCATAACTATTTTGCAGCGCGCTGCGCGATAAACCATCAGTAGCCGCCTTCGCGGCGGCTACTTTTTCAACGTACTGCGCAGATGCTCAGCAATTGCGTGAAATCTTAGAGAAAATTGCGGTTTTCCGCTTGCAAGGCTCACGGGCTGCCGCTAATATTCGTCCCCGTTGTCGCCAGACAGCCCGATGCGTTCATAGCTCAGTTGGTTAGAGCACCACCTTGACATGGTGGGGGTCGTTGGTTCGAGTCCAATTGAACGCACCATTTTTCGCTTCACCCAGTGCGTCCGTAGCTCAGTTGGTTAGAGCACCACCTTGACATGGTGGGGGTCGGTGGTTCGAGTCCACTCGGACGCACCATTTCTTACTCCGCAGACATTTTCCAATGCCTGTAGCCCTTTGAAAAACCTTAATCTTACACACGGCTTCTTGCCGTTGCGCTACGCAGAATTCCGGCTTTGATTTACCTGGCCATAACCCCCGCAGTGAATAACTCTTTCCTTGTATTGTCCGATCTCACGGATAAGGTCCGCTGTTCGCATTCCCCCTGACGCTGGGCTATACCTTAGGCATATTCATTCACACAGGAAGGGTCATGATGGGCAAGAAAATTCTGATGCTGGTGGGCGACTATGCCGAAGATTACGAAACCATGGTGCCGTTTCAGGCGCTGCAGATGATTGGCCACCAGGTTGACGCCGTCTGTCCCGACAAGGTCAAGGGCGACTACATCATGACGGCCATCCATGATTTTGACGGCGCCCAGACCTACAGCGAGAAACCTGGACACCGCTTTATTCTCAACGCCGATTTCGCCTCGGCGAAAGAGCAGGATTATGACGCCCTGTTGATCCCCGGCGGCCGGGCGCCTGAATATCTGCGGCTAAATGACGAGGTAATCAAACTGGTGCAGGCGTTTGACGCCGCGCGTAAACCCATAGCCGCCGTTTGCCACGGCCCGCAAGTGCTGGCCGCCGCCGGAGTGCTGAAAGGCCGCACCTGTAGCGCCTATCCGGCCTGTGCACCGGAAGTGCGCCTCAGCGGCGGCCACTATGCCGACATCGCTATCGATCGGGCGCACGTTGATGGCAATCTCATTACCGCCCCTGCCTGGCCCGCGCATCCGCAGTGGCTGGCAAAATTTGCCGAAGTATTGCAGCAGTAGCTCGCTTTGCGATATCTGTTAAAACGAAAGCGTCGGGCCGTCCAGTAAACGGCCCTGTCGGATTACGATGAATACCAGCGCTTTTATAGCAGAACGTATTCAGGCGTCAGATAGCGCCGGCTTACAGTACCTTTCCGCGAAAAAGCCAGAAGGCCCAGGAGTGGTAGGCAAGCGTGAGAGGAATGACTACCGCGCTGCCGACCAGCATCACAAGCTGCGTCGTTTTTGATGAGGCCGTGGCGGTGAGGTTTATCAGGTGATTAGCCGACATCCAGTAAAATCCTGCCGCAAACAAAAGCACTATCGCTGTCATTAAGGCCAGCGTGACAATCAGCTGCAGCAAGCCTCGCCCGCGTAGAATCACGATTATCATCGCCAGCAACAGCAGAAAAATTACCAGCGACAGCGCTTTTCCCGCCGCGTATTGCCATGCCAGGCGCCAGGGCTGCGGTTCAAGAAGCATGACGGCAAGGCACAGCGCACAGCAAAGGATAAAAAAATAACCGCTAAGACGGCATGCCTGCTTTTCAACCGGCTCGCCCAGGCGCCAGCGTAGCCAGCCGCAGCCGAGCAGCAGATAAATCGACATCAGGCCCAGGCCACACAGAACGGGAAACATACCCGCCCCTTTTGCGACGTCATTTGACAGAAGCTGGCTCACCAGCGTGCCCGCACAGAAGCCCTGGCTGAACGCCGCCAGACAAGACGCCAGCGGCAAAACAAGGTCAAGAAATGCGCGAACGCGTTTGCTGGCTTTATCGCGATATTCAAGCGCCATCGCCCGCAAAATAAGCGCGAGCAGCAGCAGGAAAACGGGAAGATAAAGCAGGCTTAACGCCCCGGCATAAACGCCCGGAAATAACGCCAGCGTCCCGCCGGCCAGCAGGACCAGCCAGGTTTCATTCGCATCCCAGATGGGCAACATAGAGTGCGCCATACGTCGCCTCGGCTCTTCGCCCTTAATCCATAAGAAAAGCATGCCGACGCCCAAATCCGTGCCATCGAGCATCAGATACATCAGCAGGGAAAAGAGCAGCGTCGCGGCCGATAGGCTCGCTAATCCTTCCATAAAGATACTCCTCCAGGCCTGGTGACGATTTTTGTGCTCACCACCTCTTCTCCGGCTGGTAGCGGCGCGGCAACATAGCGCAGGAAGTGGCGCATGCCGTAGCTGAAGACGAAGCCATACACCGCCAGCACGCAGCAACAGGAGATAATCAGCCAGCTCAGCGGCAAGGCTGACACGTTTTTAGCGGTGCGTAACAGGCCATACACGATCCAGGGCTGCCTGCCCAGCTCGGTGACCACCCAGCCTGAAAGCATCGCGATAAAGCCTGCCGGCGAAAGAATAACCATCAGCCAGAGCAAGCGTCGGGATGCGTAAAGCCTGCCGCGAAGGTGCTGAATTACGGCCGCGAGCTGGGTAACAAACAGCAGCAGACCCAGCCCGACCATAATGCGAAAAGCAAAGAAGACGGGCAGCACAGGAGGACGTTCGGCGGCAGGGAATTCACTCAGGCTTTTTATATGCCCCGTCAGATTATGGCGCAGATAGAGCGAGCCGATATCGGGAATAGCCAGTTCAAAATGATTACGCTGGGCCTGCCTGTCAGGTATAGCGAAGAGGCGCAGCGGCTCCCCGTCCCCCGCCGCTGGCGGATGCCAGGTCGCTTCGATGGCCGCTATCTTTGCGGGCTGATACTGAAGCGTTTTTTCGCCATGCCGATCGCCCACCATAAATTGAACCGGCAGCGCCAGGACGGCAAACCATATTGCACAAACGAACATGCAGCGTGCGGCACGCTCGCCCGGGCGATGCAGAATGCGCCAGGCAGCGACCCCCGCAATCATCACCGCTACCGCGATATACGCAGCCAGCACCATATGAGCAAAACGTAAGGGAAACGACGGCGCCGAAATGAGCGCCTGCCAGCTAAGCGGGGAAAAGAGGCCGTTGTCGTCAAGATGATAGTTTATTGGCGTTTGCATCCATGAATTTGCCGCGAGGATCCAAAAAGCGCTGATAAGAGCGCCCAGCGCCACCAGGCAGGTCACGATAAAATGTACGCCGGGACGAATTTTACCCATGCCAAACAGCATGACGCCGGTTAATGCCGACTCCATAAAAAAGGCCACCAGCACTTCAAAAAAGAGCAGCGGCCCGATAAACCCGCCAACCTTTCTGGAAAATGGCGCCCAGTTGGTGCCGAACTGGAACTCCATCACCACGCCCGTCACGGCGCCAATCGCCACCGTAAGCGCGAAAATTTTTATCCAGAAATGTAGCGCTTCCCGCGCCGCATTTTGTTTCCCCCACAGCCAGCGAGCCTCAAACCAGACCAGAAAAGGCGCCAGCCCGAGCGTCAGGGCGGCAAGCGTGATGTGCATTCCCATCGTCAGCGCAAATTGTCCGCGCGAAAGCAGCAGGACCCATTCGGCATCAGTCATTACCAATCCCCATAACAGATAACCTTTACGATTCAACGCATAATGTCAGGCTATTGCCAGTAAACGTCACGCCAGCATCGGGCACAGAGGCCGCTGAACCTTAACGCTATACCGCGCTTTTTTTTACCTATGTTTGCTATTAAAAGTAGCTGAAGTCCGTGGTTAAGCGAGCAGGAAGAAAAAGTTACCGCTAAGATATTATGGTTATAAATCATCAGCGCACGCTGATTTGCTGACAGGGCTATAAAAACTGGCTCGCCATAATAAGAGCCTGAATGAGATGTTCACTAAGGGGCGTAGATGAAAAGCGACTGGTATAAAAACGCGATAATTTATCAAATTGATACGGCACTTTTTTTTGACGCTAACGGCGATGGCTGCGGCGATCTGCAGGGGGTAACGCAACGGCTCGATTACGTTCGCGGCATCGGCGCCACCTCCGTCTGGCTTAGCCCTTTTTATCTCACCCCTTTTCGCGACGGCGGATATGATGTCAGCGATCATCTGCGCGTTGATCCTCGCTTCGGCGATATTGCCGATATGGTTATGTTAATCGAGCGGGCCGAGGAGCTGGGGCTTCACGTTATTATCGAGCTGGTGCTTCAGCATACTTCGAGCGAACATTTCTGGTTCCAGCAGGCCCGGCGAGACAGAAACTCCCCCTACCGGGACTATTATATCTGGGCCGATAAGCCGCCGAAAAAAGACGACGCGCCTATGTTCCCGGGCGTTGAAAAAAGCGTATGGAGCTGGGATGAAGAAGCACAGCAGTATTATCGCCATATGTTTTATCATCACGAGCCGGATTTAAATCTCTCCTGTCCGCAGGTCATCAAAGAAATAGAACGTGTGATCGTTTTCTGGCTACGAATGGGCGTTTCAGGCTTTCGTTTTGATGCGGCTTCTCATATGGTCAAACAGGCGGGAGAAGGCAAGGAAGAGCACGGGTTTAGTTTGCTGACCCACCTGCGTGACTTTATCTCTCGTCGCCGCCCTGAAACCTTGCTATTAGGCGAAGTGGACGTGGATGCCGATCGGTACCGCCATTATTTCGGCGATAACAACCGTCTCTCGATGCTGCTTAGTTTTAACCTGAATAAAAAATTTTATGTTTCCCTCGCCCGCAAAAACGCCACCGCTTTATTGCAGGCCATTGAAGAACTGCCAGCCCCGCCTTTCAGAGCCTGTTTTGCTAACTGGCTGCGCAATCATGATGAGCTTGATCTGGACGGCCTGACGCAGGCTGAAAAGCGAGACGTTATGAAGAGTTTTGGCCCGGATAAAAATATGCATGTTTATCAACGAGGGCTGCGGCGCAGGCTCGCTCCTATGCTGAAGGGGAATATAAGACGCCTGGCAATGGCGCACGCGGTTCTCTTCTCTTTACCCGGCACGCCGGTATTGCGCTATGGCGATGAAATAGGGATGGGCGACGATCTGCAGCTTGAAGAACGTAACGCCGTCAGGACGCCGATGCAGTGGTCAGACTTAGCGGGCGCCGGCTTTTCGGAGGCTGAACCAGAAAAACTGGTTGCGCCGGTCATCGATACCGGGCCATACGGCTATCAAAAAGTTAACGTTAACGCCTCGCTAATAAAAGACGATTCTTTATTGCATCGCGTGAGTAAAATAGCCAGGGCGCGGCTGGGACTTAACGCCATTGGCTCAGGAATTTATCAGGTTATTAAAACCCCAGATCCGGCAATTTTTGCCGTGAGATATGACTACGGTAATAAAGGCCTGCTGCTGCTGGCCAATTTTTGCAGCAGAAAAGTAACGGCGGAAATAAGCGAGTCGGATATAGCCGGGCTAACGGAATGCCTGGCCGATAAAGAATATAAGGAGTCCGGCTCCTTAACGCCGCCCTTCTCTCTTACGATGAATGGCTACGGCTACCGCTGGTTTTCCGTCATTAAAAAACGCGGCTAACACAGCTATCCGCAGCCTGCTGGCTTGCCTGAGGCTTAATTTTTTTTACGCCCGAGCTGATATTTTTTTAGCCAGATTAGCGCACCTAAACCCGCCACGGCGAAAGCGATTCTCACCGGCGTGGCCGAATTAAGGCTAATCACGCTCTCTTTTGCCTCTTCGCTGAAGCGCCCCCGGCTCTGATGAAGGCCTGCAACGGGCGTAAAAAGATTGTCCTGAGGCGCGGGAGATGCGGAACGTTCCATTTGCCCGCACCAGGCTTTTTTGGCCAGCATTCTGTCGAGCCAGTGCGGGAAAACATAATTCCCCAGAATCGACTGCACGGTGGCTTTCCCGACCCACATTTCCCGCGGCGCACTGCAGGCCGCGTGAAAAATGGCTTTTGCTATCGCCTCCGGCTGATAAACAGGCGCTACCGGGCGCGCGGGATGGCCCAGCTTGTTGCGGGCCCAGCTAAACTGCGGGGTATTGGTTCCGGGAAGGTGCACCATGGTCAGACGTATCGCGCTGCGCTGATGGATAAGCTCGCAACGTAAGGCGTCCGTAAAGCCCCGGATAGCCGCTTTCGCGCCGCAATAGGCGGACTGTAAAGGAATGGAGCGGTACGCCAGGGCGGAGCCTATCTGCACTATGGTGCCCGCATTGCGCGGTTGCATTATACGCAGCGCTTCTCTGGTGCCGTTAACGGCCCCGAGATAAGTCACATCCGTAACGCGTTTATATTCGCCAGCGTGGATATCATCGAAGGGTGACATGATGGTACACATGGCTGAGTTGATCCAGACGCTAACCGGGCCCAGTTCAGCTTCTATGCTGTCCGCGGCTCGCGCCATTTGTACTGCATCAGCTACGTCGGTACTAAAAGCGGCGGCGCGAATCCCCTCTGCCTGCAATTCAGCCAACGTTTCTCTGAGCCCCTCTTCACCGCGGGCGATCACCGCAATGTCGTAACCCTCTTTTGCAAAACGCACGGCGGTGGCTCTGCCAATGCCGGCAGTTCCCCCCGTAATCACAACTACAGCCATAACTTCCTCCTGTTGTAAATTGACGGCCGATGAGAACCTGCCTTTTAAAAACCATCAAAAAGCAAAAAGGCCGCGTTTGCGGCCTTTAAACTGTTACTTCCGATCGGGTTTCGGTTGTTTATCCCCGGACTCTGGCGCTTCGCTCGGATCGTCTTTTTCAATAAAGTGCATAATCTTCTCCAGTCGGGTTTTCATTTAGCCAGCTTAAAAATGCATACAAAGCCACTTTCTGGTCTGGCCTCAAAGGCCGGGAAATCAACGGCATAATAACGAAGATTCCCCTAGCGGCCCCGGTTTCGTTTACTGTGTTTTCTCTACAACTTTTAAATAATTATATTCGATTTTTAACCAGTCGCGTGGACGGTAAAGTGCCCCGCCGTTTTTCAACAACAGACAAACGGTATTTTTGAATAAAAATGGCATAAATACACCGTTAACATTTCCTTTTGAATGTCTATACCACACCATAATTATCTCCTGATTTTTAAGGCGCAACAAAAAGTAAATATAATGAGTTAGCGGGTGAAGACAAATAAATTTAACGCTTTAAGATTATTCTTAGTGAAGCATTTTATACCGCAGCATACCTCCTTTTTTACTTGCAATAGATAAGCCCTCTACTACAATTTTTAGTTACGCGGCAATGATGTCTCGTAACGTATTACCATTCATCCCTAAGTGAGGAGTAATTTATGACTCAACATCGAGGCGGTTCAGGTAATTTTGCTGAAGATCGAGATAAAGCATCTGAAGCCGGTAAGAAAGGCGGCCAGCAGAGCGGCGGGAATTTTAAAAACGATCCCCAGCGCGCCTCAGAAGCGGGCCGCAAAGGTGGTGAAAACAGCCACGGGGGCGGACGTAAATCCGAGTCGTAACCCGACCGGAGCAGGCTGAAACCTCATGAGTATGGGTGGATTTGCACCAACAAATCTGCTCATGCTCCCTGTTATAAAATAAAGAGCGAATTCTGGAGCGATCATGCAGATCAAAACCATTGAAGACCTTTTTGTTCACCTTTTATCAGATACATACAGTGCTGAAAAGCAATTAACGCGGGCTCTCCCCAAGCTTGCCCGTGCCAGCGAAAATCCTAAGCTCAGCGAAGCCTTCACCAGCCACCTGGAAGAGACCCGGGGCCACGTGGAGCGCATCGATCAGGTTGTAGAGAGTATCCCTGAGTTCCGTTTGAAACGCATGAAATGCGTGGCGATGGAAGGGTTAATTGAAGAAGGCCAGGAGGTGATCGACAGCGTTGATAAAGGTGCTGTGCGTGACGCAGGTTTGATTGCCGCGGCACAAAAAGTTGAGCACTATGAAATCGCTGCTTACGGCACCTTGTGTACCCTGGCGGAAATGCTGGGCTATGCGGACGCTAAAACGCTGCTTGGGCAAACCCTCGAAGAGGAAAAATCAGCCGATAATAAATTAACTACCCTCGCCGAATCCGGTATTAATCAAAACGCGAAGCAAAAGAAATAGCATCGAGCCCGGCCCTGCCGGGCTTATGTTTCCTTCACATCGTGCCCGCACTATTTTTTTATTATTAAAACCCTGCCTGTATCGACATCCCTTTAAAAAAGCCTGTTAAAAAATTAGCTGAAAATATATTTTGTAAAATTTAGCGACAAAGTTTTTCATGACTTTGCGCTTTGATTCGAAAGGAATTTTATAAATCTAAACTTGCCGTCTCTTTTTCCCGGCCCTGGCTGCCGATTTTCTTTATATGCTTTATTATTCTTTTCTTAACCAGCAAAGTGACATAATGAAAAAATCCTGGTTTTCGTTAGTTTCGTTAACGGGCGCAGTTATTGGCCTGCTTGGGGCGATCTATCTTGCGTTAGGGGGCTGGCTGGCCGCGCTGGGCGGTACGCCGTGGTACATACTTTTCGGCATCGGTTTTTTATTAAGCGGCATCTTGCTTGTACGTTACCGACGCGCGGGTCTTGAGCTTTATCTGCTTACTTTTATCGCCTGCGCCGTCTGGGCGATAAGCGAGGTTGGGCTTGATGGCTGGCAGCTTATGCCGCGTTTATTTGGCCTTGCCCTGCTTGGCATCTGGATAAGTATGCCCTGGATTACGCGGCCCCTCAGGTTGCACAGAAAACCTCTGCTCACTGGTTGGCTGACGGGTGGTTTCTATCTCGCAGCTATTGCGGGCATTCTCTATTCAGGCTGGCAGACTACCGATTCCCGTTTTGTACAGCATCAGCCGCTCCCGGCGGCAAAAGCTGACGCCATGCCCGCGCAGGAAACAGAAGCTGGCGACTGGCATTTTTATGGCCGCACGGCAGCCGGGCTGCGTTTTTCGCCGCTGGAGCAGCTGACGCCAGGCAATGTCAGCCAGCTCCAGCCGGCCTGGGAATACCACACGGGAGATACCCAGCGTGAAGGAGAAGACAAGGCGGGACGGGAATTTAATTTCGAAGTAACGCCTGTCAAAGTTGGTAACCTGCTTTATATTTGCACGCCGCACCGCCAGGTGATTGCGCTTGACGCCACGACCGGCAAGCAGCGCTGGCGGTTTGATCCTCATCCGGATACGTCCGCTAATGAATACCTTGCCTGTCGCGGCGTGGCGTACGGTAAGACGCCTGTGGATAAAAGCTGCCCGGAAAAAATAATTACGACCACCAGCAATGCGCAGATGGTCGCGCTTAATGCGCAAACGGGTAAGCCCTGCGCCTCATTCGGCGAGCAAGGTTTTGTCAGCCTGACCGACCATATGGGAAAAGTGCCGCCAGGCTTTCATTTCATCACCTCGCAACCTCTGGTAATGGACAATAAAATTGTTCTCGGCGGCTGGATATACGATAACCAGGCAACCGGCGAGCCTTCCGGCGTGGTGCGGGCCTATGACGTCGGCACGGGCAAGCTCGCCTGGAGTTGGGATATGGGCCGAAATCCACAGAACGCGCCGCTAAAACCCGGAGAAGAATATACGCGTGGAACGCCAAACGGCTGGGGAACCTATACTGCTGACCCCGACTTAGGCCTGGTTTACATTCCGCTGGGTAATGCCACACCGGATTATTACGGCGCCAAAAGGCGTCCCTTTGATGATAAATACTCCAGCGCGCTGGTGGCGCTGGATATCCATACCGGCGCTGAACGCTGGCATTTTCAGACCGTCCACCATGATGTCTGGGACTATGACCTTCCCATCGGCCCGACGCTTGTAAATCTGCCTGACGGGCAAGGCAATTCCGTGCCGGCATTGATTCAGACGACCAAAATGGGTCAGCTTTTTATGCTGGATCGCCGCACGGGCAAACCTCTTGCGCAGGTTGACGAGAAGCCCGTTCCGGTATCCCCTGCTCTGCCCGGCGAACATCTTTCCCCAACCCAGCCGGATTCGGTGGGGATGCCGAACCTGGCTCCGCCGGATCTTAAAGAGACGGATATGTGGGGCGCCACGCCCATCGATCAGCTCTGGTGTCGGATTCAGTTCCACCGCTTCCGCTACCAGGGCAGATTTACGCCGCCCGCTGAAGGCACGTCGATTGCCTATCCGGCGTTTGATGGCGTGATGGACTGGTACGGCGCTTCTGTCGATCCGCTCCGCCATGTGCTCATTGCCAATACCAGCTATATTCCCTTCACCATGCAGATCCTTAAGTCCGGTGAAGCGATTAAGCAGGGTTTAATGAAGAGGTGGGCGGGATGGGGAAGCAAAGAGGCGTATCCAAAGCCAAAAGAGTTTGCCGTCGGGCCGCAGTATGGCACGCCATGGGCGGCGGTAGTGAAACCCTGGTTGACGGCTTTAGGCGCACCATGCAGCGCGCCGCCCTGGGGCAAACTGGTTGCGATAGACCTGACAACACGCAAAATTGCCTGGGAACGCCCGGCAGGCACGACGCGGGATATGAATATCTTCGGAACGCACACCAACGCGCCTTTGCCTACCGGCATTTTTATGATCGGGGGTAATATCGTAACGCGCAGCGGCTTGATTTTTATGGGCGCTACTGCCGATAACTACCTGCGTGTCTTTAATGAAATGAACGGCAAGGAACTCTGGCGGGCGCGTTTGCCGGCTGGCGGACAGGCAACGCCGATGACCTATATGGGAAGTGACGGCAGGCAGTTTGTGGTGATTGCTGCAGGCGGGCACGGCGGCCTGGGCACTACGTCAGGCGACGCCCTGGTCGCCTATGCTCTGCCCCGGCAATAGCCGCCGGTGAACTCTCATCCTGTAACGGGCTTTATGTTACCGCTACAGGATGCAGAGCGGCAGGTTAAAACAGCGCCATGCGCGGAAGCAGGTTTTAACCGGGGGGATATTAGTGAAATGTGCGACTTCGCCTGAATATAAAAGGGGCTGATTTGGGTACAGTAACAGCTGGATTTCAAGCGAGGTTAAGTATGAAAAATATCATCATCAGTATGATAGCCAAGATTTCGAAGATGGATGCAGAATCAAAATTATTGACCGCCCGGGTGGAGGCGCAGTCGCTGCTGCTGAGCGCCACGCTGCTTGCCGTGGGTAAAGACGGCGGCCTGGAGCCGATTGTCGAAAGCGTTAAAAAAGCGATTAACACGGCGCTTGAAGCTTCAGATAATCTTTTAAAAAGCGATACGGAGCTTCTGCTGGCCCAGTTTAACGACCTGCTTTTATTGACGCAGCGCCTGGCAAAAGCTGAAACAGAAATCGATGTTAACGCACTGCAAGGATTGCCGACAGGGTCAAATTCCAAATAGGCCGCAGGGAAAACAGACGGCGGCCGCGGCAGGTTTTTAACCAGACTGCGCATCTTGTCTATACTTATGGTTACATTCGTGTCAAAGGAGTCTGAAATGTTTGAGAAAGCTGAAGATAAGGTCAATGAAGCGGCGGGCAAGACGCAGGAAGTATTCGGTCGCGCCACTAACAGCCCGGGCGATACGGTAAAAGGCATGGCGCAAAAATATGCTTCGCAGGCGAGCAACGCTACCCGCGATGCAACGGACACGCTAAGAGATCAGGTTACGTCGAACCCCATCGGCGGTCTGGCGATAGCCGGCGCCGTCGGGATCGTTATTGGCTATCTTCTCGGCCGCAAATAACGCCCAGCCAGCCTATGCTGTCAGGCGTTTTTTCTGACAGCAGCCCCAGCGCCCTGGCCTGTATAGCTTGCAGGCCAGGGCGCTGCGCGTATCCCTGATTGACACCAGCAGCGTTAGCCTGTAAATTACCCGCATAATAAACAATTAAAATAGTTTATTATCAAAGGGTTAATTTTATAAACCCATCTTTCCGATGCGTTCATAGCTCAGTTGGTTAGAGCACCACCTTGACATGGTGGGGGTCGTTGGTTCGAGTCCAATTGAACGCACCATTTTTTACCCTTTTCTTTTCGTTACTCCTTCTAACATTCTGCTGACGCGCCGATAACAGTCGCTGTAAATCTGTACACTCCACTAGCTGAAACGCCGTTTTTAATTCCTTTCCCGGCAACTTGCCCTTATAATACGCGCGTTCCTAACTTGAATGGTTTCAGCGCATTGGATTCCCTTTATAACAGACAATTATGCCCTTTTCCCCGGCTGGCTGAACCGCAAGCATACTTTCCTCTGCACGCTTTATCTCTGTCACCTATCCTTACCAGGTGCCACCTTTACACTACCAGCTTTAATTTCCGCTCCGGCGGCTGTGTCAGCCGGAACCGAGTTTTAACGATCCTCCTCAACTTACAGATAAGACTGTCATGAAAAAGACTAAAATTGTTTGCACCATCGGTCCAAAAACCGAATCCGAAGAGATGCTGACCAAAATGCTCGACGCGGGCATGAACGTTATGCGTCTGAACTTTTCTCATGGTGATTACGAAGAGCATGGCCAGCGCATCAAAAATCTGCGCAACGTGGTCAGCAAAACCGGCAAGAAGGCTGCCATTTTGCTGGACACCAAAGGCCCTGAAATCCGTACCATCAAACTGGAAGGCGGCAACGACGTCTCTCTGAAAGCAGGCCAGACTTTCACCTTCACCACCGACAAAACGGTCGTGGGCAACAGCGATATCGTTGCTGTAACCTATGAAGGTTTTACCAGCGATCTGAGCGTGGGCAACACCGTACTGGTTGACGATGGTCTGATCGGCATGGAAGTTACCGCTATCGAAGGCAAGAACGTTGTATGTAAGGTGCTGAACAACGGCGATCTCGGCGAGAACAAAGGCGTTAACCTGCCGGGCGTTTCCATCGCTTTGCCTGCGCTTGCTGAGAAAGACAAACAGGATCTGATCTTTGGCTGCGAGCAAGGCGTTGACTTCGTTGCTGCATCCTTCATCCGTAAGCGTTCAGACGTGGTTGAGATCCGTGAGCACTTAAAAGCTCACGGCGGCGAGAAAATCCAGATTATCTCCAAAATCGAAAACCAGGAAGGCCTGAACAACTTCGACGAAATCCTCGAAGCGTCCGACGGCATCATGGTGGCTCGCGGCGACCTGGGCGTGGAAATCCCTGTTGAAGAAGTTATCTTCGCTCAGAAAATGATGATTGAGAAGTGCGTTCGCGCTCGCAAAGTGGTTATCACCGCGACGCAGATGCTCGACTCCATGATCAAAAACCCGCGCCCTACCCGCGCTGAAGCAGGCGACGTGGCTAACGCCATTATCGACGGCACCGATGCTGTTATGCTCTCCGGCGAATCCGCTAAGGGTAAATACCCGCTGGAAGCCGTGACCATCATGGCAACCATCTGTGAACGTACAGACCGCGTAATGACCAGCCGTCTGGATAACAACCACGACAGCCGCAAGCTGCGCATCACCGAGGCGGTTTGCCGCGGTGCGGTAGAAACTGCCGAGAAACTGGAAGCGCCGCTGATTGTGGTAGCGACCCAGGGCGGTAAATCTGCTAAAGCCGTGCGTAAATACTTCCCGAACGCGACTATTCTGGCGCTGACCACTAACGAAATCACCGCGCGTCAGCTCGTGCTGAGCAAAGGCGTGGTTCCGCAGCTGGTGAAAGAAATTGCCTCTACTGACGATTTCTACCGTCTGGGTAAAGATGTAGCTCTGGAAAGCGGTCTGGCTCGCAAAGGCGACATCGTGGTGATGGTTTCCGGCGCCCTGGTTCCAAGCGGCACAACCAATACCGCATCCGTTCACGTTCTGTAATTTTTATATTGCGAACGAATATTTTGTTAAAAAGCGCCTGCGGGCGCTTTTTTTATTGCTTCAATAGACCGTATTAATAAAAAAGCAAATCGGCTGAAACTATTTAAGCGAAACTTTATTAAGATGAATCCGATGAAAGCGCCCTGTTTTCTCAGTTTTTTTTAACTTCTTGCCCCGGTTCGGTGTTTCTTTGAGCGAACGATCAAATTTAAGCGCATTCCCATCAAAAATTTATTCTCAACTCAAAAAACTTTGTGTAATACTTGTAGCGCTACATGGAGATTAACTCAATCTAGAGGGTATTAATAATGAATCGTACTAAACTGGTACTGGGCGCGGTAATCCTGGCTTCTACTATGCTGGCAGGTTGTTCTTCTAACGCTAAAATCGATCAACTGTCTTCTGACGTTCAGACTCTGAACGCTAAAGTTGATCAGCTGAGCAACGATGTGAACGCAATGCGTTCTGACGTTCAGGCTGCTAAAGATGACGCAGCTCGCGCTAACCAGCGTCTGGACAACCAGGCTCACTCTTACCGTAAGTAAGAGTAACTGGAATAAAATGGCGCACATTGTGCGCCATTTTTTTTACCTAAAGTAAATACGTCCTGAATCCTTCTCTAACGCATCACCACGCTATTTTGTCCGCTAACCAGTGTTCCGGTCGCCTCAGAGACTTGCGCAGCTCCTGGTGCCGCGCTGACGCTCTGCAGAGGGGCATTATTTACCGGCTGCAAAGGTACGCCCTGTGACGGGTTAATAAGGACCGGATATCCCGCACGTCGTGTGAGGGCGCGGTCAACCTGCGAGGTATCACTTAAGGGATCGTCAATAAACGAACCAAACGACGCGGAAATCGCAATCGGCACGGTTTGCGGGTTTTCCCAGTCGTTACGCGACAACGGCTGATGCACTTCCACGTAACGTTTTCCATCCGGTTCAACGGTATACTTCACTGGCTCATTGATAATTTCAACTCGGGTTCCCCAGGCAGCCTGGCTGAACAACGCTTTAATATCCGCCGCCCGCATTCTCATACAACCGGAACTGACGCGCAGCCCGATACTGCTACTCACATTCGTGCCGTGAATTAAATACTCGCCGCCCCCTTTCTCCAGACGCAGCGCGAAACGTCCCAGCGGGTTATTTGGTCCGGCCGGTATAACGGCTGGCAAATTAATACCCTGAGCTGCGGAACGGGCACGAATATTTGCGGTTGGCGTCCAGGTTGGGTTGGGGATTTTCTGACTGATACGCGTCACCATCACGGGCGTTTCACGCCCGAGTTGTCCGATGCCTAACGGATAGACCTCCACACGATTTTGCCCCGGCGGATAGTAATAGAGCCGCAGCTCGGCCAGATTGATAACAATTCCTTCGTGCACCGTATCGGGCAGGATCATTTGTGAAGGAATAATTAGTTCGCTGCCCGGTTTTGGTAAAAAAGGATCGACGGTATTGTTCGCCTCCAGCAGTAAAAGCACGCCGGTATTGTATTTAGCGGCTACCGCCTGGAGGTTTTTACCGTCATTCGGGACAATATACGTTTTATTTTCGCCAATTATCCGGCTGCCCGGCGGCGGTAATAAATAGTCAACTGCCCACGCCGGCTGGCTTGCAGCCAGAGCACCGATAAAAAGAAGAGTTATTTTATTGAACGCGCATTTCATATTGTATTCCTGTATTCACCGACTAACGCCGGAATGCCAGAAGCCCGGCGAGGTAATAAAATTACCTCGCGTTAACAGGATGAAAGCTGTTCTTTTAGTTTAGCTAAGATTGGCGGCTTTGGTGCGGATAGCGCGGATCATTGCTTCAAGCCCCTGCGAGCGGGAAGGCGTAAGGTGCTGAGCCAGAGCGAGTTTCTCAAACCAGGGACGGACATCAAAGGCGACAATATCCTGCGCGGTCATCTGCTGGTAGAGGATAAAGACCACCGCGATAAGCCCTTTTACAATTGCGGCATCGCTGTCGCCGGCAAGCGTAATCACGCCGTCCGGCTGCTGGTGCATCACAATCCACACCTTGCTCTGACAGCCCTGGATAGTATTTTCCGGCTTATGCTCCGTCTCTGGCAGCGCAGGCAGCCGCCCGCCAAGCTCGATAATATAGAGATATTTCTCTTCCCAGTCGGCGCAGCGGCTGAAGTTTTTCAGCAATTTTTCTTTATCTGGCAGCGTGGCCATAACGTTCTCCCTGTTAGCCCAAAAGTCGATGGATGCGCTGCAAACCTGCCGCCAGGCGATCCACCTCTTCTTCGGTATTGTACATGGCAAAAGAGGCGCGACACATTGCCGGAACCTTGTAGAACGCCATCAGCGGCATTGCGCAGTGGTGGCCTGTCCGCACGGCAATCCCGTAATTATCAAGAAAGCTTCCCACATCGTAAGCGTGATGTTTGCCAAGGTTAAACGCAATCACGCCCAGCCGATCTGCCGGGCCATATACTGTCAGGTCAGGAACGGCCTGCAGCGCCTGCTGAGCGTAGCGCATAAGCGAATGCTCATACTCGCTCACCTCGGCAAGGTTGAGGTTCTCAACGTAACGTAACGCGGCGCCCAGCCCGACGATACCGGCAGTGTTAGGCGTACCTGCTTCGAAACGCCACGGGGCTGCCGCATAGGTCGTTCCCTCCGTCAGACTCACGGTGGCAATCATGGACCCGCCCCCTTCCCAGGGCGGCATGCTCTGCAAAATATCCTCGCGGGCGTAAAGCACGCCGATGCCCGTAGGCCCGTAGATCTTATGCCCGGAGAATAGATAGAAATCACAGTCCAGCGCCTGGACATCAATAGCGTGATGCATGATCGCCTGCGCGCCATCCACCAGCACTTTTACGCCCGCCCGATGGGCTGTGGCGATCATCTCCTGAACCGGGTTTTCCGTGCCAAGCACGTTCGAAACATGGGTTATCGCCAACAGTTTTGTACGCTCGTCGATAAGCGTCGGAAAGACCTCAAGCTGCAGCGTGCCATCTTCATTTAACGGAATAACCCGCAGCGTGGCGCCGGTATGTTCGCAAAGGATTTGCCAGGGCACGATGTTCGCGTGGTGCTCCATCGCGGAGATAATAATATTATCTCCGGCCTGAATACTGGCGCGTCCCCAGCTGTTGGCGACCAGGTTAATGCCTTCTGTCGTGCCGCGAACAAAGACAATTTCTTCTGGCGTACGCGCATTGATAAAGCGAGCAACCTGGTTGCGCACATTCTCCATAAGCTGGGTGGCTTCGGCGCTAAGCGTATGAATACCGCGATGCACCGCCGCGTAGCCGTGGCTGTAGAAATCCAGCTCGGCGTCGATCACCATCTGCGGTTTTTGCGCGCTGGCGGCGCTGTCGAGATAGACCAGCGGCTGCCCGTTGACTTCCCGGCTTAAAATCGGAAAATCCGCCCGCACCTGTTCTATGGAAAAACTCATGCTTCGCCCCCTGCAAAGCGCTGGCCGATCCTCGCCAGCACCTGCTGTTTTAACGCCTCATCGCTGATGCTTTCCGTAAGCTCCGCGGCAAAGGCGTAGATAATCATCTGCTGCGCCGCCTGCTCGTTAATACCGCGTGAACGCAGATAGAACATCTGCTCATCGTCGATACGGCCAATGGTTGCGCCGTGGCTGCACTTCACGTCGTCGGCATAGATTTCAAGCTGTGGCTTGGTATCCACTTCCGCCAGCCGCCCCAGCAACAGGTTGTTATTGGTCATCTGTCCGTCGGTTTTAATCGCATGCTGCGCTACCTTTATCATGCCGTTAAACACCGCGCGGCCTTTATCCCGCACGATGGTTTTATGCAGCTGACGGCTGTTACAGTAGCCTTTGTTGTGCTCAAGCCAGGTTCGGGTATCGCAGACCTCGTTGTTGACCGGCAGCGCGAGACTGTTCATGCGCAACGTGGTATTTTCGCCGTTGAGCTGCGTGCTGGTGTTATGGCGCAACACCGCCGCGCCGAGCAGGAAGCTGTTACTCTCAACCGCTGCGTCCTGGCCTAAGAGCAAATCGTTATGGGCGAAGTGGTAGCTCAGGGCGTTTTCAAAGGCCAGCTTGTAATGATGCAGCTGGCTGTTCGCCGCCACATCCGCAGTGAAACGAGCGCCCGTGAAATGCGCCTGCTCATCGAAGCTGACGTAATGCTCAATCACCGTTGCCCGGGCGCCTTCGTCAAGCGTCAGATGATGACGATAATGCGCGGTATTCATTTCATCCCGCCCGCTGCCGCGGCTTATGTGCAACAGCAGCAGAGGCTTAGCCGGGCTGTGGTTACGCGCCACGTGAAGATGCGTAACCGTTTCAGCCAGACTCTCGGTCAGATGCAGGAAAACCTCACCCTGTACCGCAGCAGGCAATGTCTGGCGTTGATCATCCACCGCTACCTCAAAACCGCTGTTGGTAAGATCGTCGCTCAATTCGGCGTTAAATCTGCCATCGACAAACACTAAACGCCAGGCCTCAACGGGCAGCGCTAACGCATCACGCTGGGCGCTGGTCAGCGCTTGCGGCGCAGGCACCGCAAACTGCTGGTTCAGCAGCCCTTCCAGCGGCGTATATTTCCAGTTTTCATGCTTGCGCGTCGGCAGGCCCAGACGCAGCATCTGCTGCATATGCTCCTGCGCCTCTTTTGTGCGTGTGCTGCCCTGCGCCTCGAACAGGTGATGCCACTGCTGCAGGGCGCTGCCGTTACTGCTGTTCGGTAAGCCAGCCATAACCCTGCTCCTCCAGTTGTTTCACCAGGCTAAAGTCACCCGATTTCACGATCCTGCCCTGATATAACACATGTACAAAATCAGGCTTGATATAGTCGAGAATACGCTGATAGTGCGTGACGATAATAAACGAGCGATTGCCGTCGCGCAGGGCGTTAACCCCTTCGGCCACGATCTTCAGGGCGTCGATGTCCAGACCGGAGTCCGTTTCATCAAGAATGCACAGCTCCGGTTCCAGCACCGCCATTTGCAGAATATCGTTACGCTTTTTCTCGCCGCCGGAGAAGCCGACGTTTACCGAGCGGGTCAACAAATCTTCCGGCATCTTCAGCAGCCTGATTTTCTCTTCCATCAAATCCTGAAAATCAAAGCGGTCAAGCTCTTCCAGACCACGATATTCGCGCGTCGCATTGAGGGCGGTTTGCAGGAAAAACTGGTTGCTGACGCCGGGAATTTCCACCGGATACTGGAACGCCATAAAGATACCTTCGCCGGCGCGCTCTTCCGGCGATAACTCCAGCAGATCCTTGCCCTTAAAATGCACCTCACCGCCGGTGACCTCATAATCGTCACGCCCGGCAAGCGTGGCGGAAAGCGTGCTTTTACCGGAGCCGTTCGGGCCCATGATGGCATGCACCTCTCCCGGTTTTACTTCCAGGCTTAGGCCACGCAGGATCTCTTTATCCTCAACGCTTACCTTTAAATCTTTAATACTTAACATAGTTTTCCCTTAATGCTTAACCGACGCTGTGTTCGAGGCTTATCGCTAATAGTTTTTGTGCTTCCACCGCGAATTCAAGCGGCAGTTCAGAGAACACATCTTTACAGAACCCATTGACGATCATTGAAATGGCATCGTCCTGGGCAATCCCGCGTTGCAGGCAGTAGAACAGCTGATCTTCACCAATACGCGAGGTCGTCGCTTCATGCTCAAGCTGCGCGGTGTTGTTGCGACATTCCACGTACGGGAAAGTATGAGCGCCGCTATCCGGCCCGATAAGCATGGAATCACACTGGGTAAAGTTACGGGCGTTGGTGGCGGTCGGCATGATTTTCACCAGCCCGCGATAGCTGTTCTGGCTGTGCCCGGCGGAGATGCCCTTCGAGATAATCGTCGATTTGGTGTTTTTGCCGATGTGGATCATTTTGGTACCGGTATCGGCCTGCTGATTCCCGGCGGTCAACGCCACGGAGAAGAACTCGCCGATAGAATTGTCGCCGCGCAAAATCACGCTTGGGTATTTCCAGGTAATGGCGGAGCCCGTTTCCGACTGGGTCCAGGACATCTTGCTGTTTGCCCCTTCGCACAGGGCGCGCTTGGTTACAAAGTTCAGGATCCCGCCGGTGCTCCCGTCGCCCGGGAACCAGTTCTGCACCGTGGAATACTTCACCTCCGCATCCTTATGGATGATGACCTCCACCACCGCCGCGTGAAGCTGATAGCTGTCACGAACCGGAGCGGAGCACCCTTCGATGTAGCTTACATAGCTGCCTTCATCTGCCACGAGGATGGTTCGTTCGAACTGTCCCGTTTTTTCGGCATTGATGCGGAAGTAGGTAGAAAGCTCCATCGGGCAGCGCACGCCTTTCGGCACGTAGATAAAAGTGCCGTCGGAAGCCACGGCGGCATTCAGCGCGGCAAAAAAGTTATCGTTGCTCGGCACTACCGTGCCGAGATACTTTTTCACCAGTTCGGGATACTCGTGTATCGCCTCACCGAAGGAGCAGAAGATAATACCCTGTTCTGAAAGCTTTTCACGATAGGTGGTGGCCACGGAAACGGAGTCAAAAATCGCGTCTACGGCCACTTCTGAGCCTTCGCGTACCGGTACGCCGAGCTGTTTAAACGCCTCTTCCACTTCACCCGTCAGATAAGCGTTGCTGCCGGGCTGCTGCACGGCGCCCGGCTGGGACTCACAGCTATCGTCGCAGCTTCCGCAGGACGGCGCGGAGTAGTAGCTGTAATCCTGATAGTTGAGCTTCTCGTAGTGCGCCTTCAGCCAGTGCGGCTCTTCCATCTCAAGCCAGGCGCGATATGCGCTCAGGCGAAACTCGAGCATCCACTCCGGCTCATTGCGTCGCGCAGAAATCGCCCGCACCACCTCTTCGTTGATGCCGTGCGCCATTTCGTCGGTTTTAAGCTGGGTAAAGAAGCCTTCTTTATAGTGATGGCCGCCGGCCCAGGTTTGTACGTCATCGGTCGTTTCAGTATTACGTGACATAATCCCGCCTACACCCCAAAGCTTTCGCCGCAGCCACATTCGTGCTGCGCTTTCGGGTTGTTGAATTTGAAAATTTCGTTTAAGCCTTCGCGCACATAGTCAACCTCGGTGCCGTCGATAAACGGCATGGCCGATAGCGGAACCCACAGCTTTGCGCCCTCCGTTTCAAAAAGAAGGTCGTCTTTTTGAGGTTCTTTTACGGTATCGAGCACGTAGCCAAAACCCGCGCATCCGGTCTGCTTTATGCCAAGGCGCACGCCGAGCAATCCCGGCTGCTGGCTCACCAGCTTGCGTATATGCGTGGCCGCCTCAGGGGTTAAGCTCAATCCCCGCCAGGCGAATTCATTGGGATCGAAGCTACCTGTTTGCACATCCATAGTTCACCTCTTCTGTGTTAGCGCCCAAAGGCTAATACCCCATGTTAATGATAACTATTATCAATACAACATTCTGATAACAGGGGTATTGCCGACATGCTGCTATTTTAGGCATCTTTACTAAGGATAGACCCTGCTGAAACTCTTGCAGATAGCGAAAAGAGCGGTTTAACCCGCTGAAATAAAAAGTATTTGACGGGCTTAAGCAGGCATCAGCGATAGAAAGCAAAAGATGTATAGAGAATATCTATTTAATCAAGAGGCAGGACGTTACAAAGAGGCTAAAGCCAGTACGAACCGGCAGGGGACCGGTTTTCTGAACCCTGCGCAGCGTTAACGTTACAATTGTTTAACGATTTTTCATGCAAACATTAAACAAACCAACACAATAAATTCTATAGTTGCGGCGAAATCCAGCCCAATACACCACTTAATAGCGCTTTAATAGTTATATATTCAGTTAAGGAGATTATTTTAAGCATTTCTCCCAAAAACATATCAGACAGATTTATGTATTTAGCGTAAAAACCGATAGTTTATATATGGGATGGAAATCCAGGATATTTATATCGTAAACATAAACGGAGAATTAGATGTTAAGCTTTAGTCTGGAAAAAAAGATCAAAGTTGGTTTATTAGGCCTCATGGTGGTTATTATTTTGGCACAGGCCTACAGCTTCTTCTCATCACAAAAATCATATGATAATTTTAACGGCGCCTCTAACCTTTCCAGCAATATCACTATGTTAAACAATAGCAATTACGACCTTGCTATGATGCGCTATTACCTCAATTCATTATTAGTCAACCACATGTCCGCTCACCCCTGGGATGAAAGCCAGGCCACCAGCATTAACAACGGCCTTGCGGCTATTAAAAGCAATATTACCGCCTGGCTCAATGAGCCAAGAGTCACCAAAGAAGGCGTGGCAATGGCTAATGATATTAGCCAGCAATTTTATAGCCTGACGGAGTATATTGAAAAATCCGTCAACGAATTACGCAACGGCACCTATCAGTGGATTGATAAAACAGAAGAGTATGAAGCGCTGGCTCAGTCCGTAGCTGCTTATGTTCAGGCCGGGAAAAACCTGGAAGCACGTTATATCAGCGAAGCCAAAAATAATCGCGATAGTTTATTGATAGTTTCTTCCGCACTTTGCCTGTTATTTTTAGGGCTATTTTTATTCACCTCTACCTGGTTTAAAAAGAATATCCTGACGCGTATTAATACGCTCTCGACGCTGTTTGAAGAGATCAGCCGTGGCAACCTGACCTTTACGACGAATGCCGATGCGAAAGATGAACTGGGCCAGCTTTTTTCCGGCTTAGGGTCGATGAAGGATGAACTGGTAGCGGTAATTTCTTCCGTACAGGAAACCTCGTCAAAAATCAGCCGCTCCTCCTCTCAAATTTCTGTTGGCAACCAGGACCTGTCTGCGCGTACCGAGCAACAGGCAAGCGCACTGCAGCAAACCGCTGCAAGCATGGAAGAGATTAAAACGACCGTTAAAAACAATGCCGACAATGCCCGCCTGGCAAACCAGCTGGCGCTGGATGCCAATGAAGTCGCGCATAACGGATCGGTGGTGATGAACAGCGTGATCGCCACAATGCAAAAGATTGAACAAAGCGCGACCTCCATTGCCGATATCAACAATGTGATTACCGGTATTGCTAACCAGACAAATATTCTGGCCCTTAACGCAGCGGTCGAAGCTGCCCGGGCTGGTGAACAAGGACGCGGTTTCGCGGTGGTTGCCAGCGAAGTCAGGAACCTTGCCAAAAACAGCGCCGATGCGGCGAAAGAGATCGGCGACCTGATTCGTGAGTCGGTCTCTACCGCAGGCCAGGGCACACAGCAGGTACAGGATGCGGGAAAAAGAATGCAGGATATCGTTAATTCTATTACGCAGGTGAGCAATATCATGCGGGAGATCACCGTAGCCTCTGACGAACAGAGTGCGGGGATCAATCAGATTGCTACGGCGGTCAATGAAATGGATATAGTGACCCAGCAAAATGCGGCGCTGGTGATTGAGTCGGCAGCTATAACGAGCGATATGGATCGTTTAGCCCACAAACTTTCTGCTACCGTCTCCGTCTTTAAGACCGATGGTGCCGAATTATCGCCTGCGCGTTAAGCCTGGCAGGCGGAAAGCCCCGCTGCGTGAGCGACGGGGTTTTTATGTTAATAGTGTAAATAAGTAAACTACCTTGCCAGGGGAGGCTGTAACCACCCTTTTCGGGTAAAGGTGATTCTTGTCGCCTCGTTTAAATCATACTTGCCAGGCTCCGCAGGCTTAACCCAGGCTATCTCCTGAAACTCTTCGTTAAAGGTCACCTGCCGGTTAGCGCTGCGGCAGTCGAACAACAGATAAATCATGTAGATTTCTTCTTGCGTGCCGCTCCGCTTTAATCCTTTCCAGCAGTACGACGGCGGCGCTATTTACCCCGCGGTTTAAATCCGGGCTATCTTTACGCCACCGTTCGTTCAGCTCACCGCGAAACGCTTTAGCAAGAATCGACTGCGTAAGGTTATTGACGCGCTTTGCGCCTCCCTCTGAGAAAACCCTAAAAATCTTCAATGGCTTTTTTGTTGCTGATGCCGGATAGGCGGTATGCGGACCTAAACCACCGCCGTCGTGAGCCTGGAGGTGCAGCAAAGCCGCCCTTCCTCGTCGCTGATGTCAATTTGCCAGACCTGATGCCGCCGTCCGACGTGAACCGCCTTGCATACGCCGCGCACGCTCCCTTCATGGGCGGAGCGCAGATGATTGGCGTTCACCTCAAGGCCCACAATCTTCTGCTCGCCTTCGGTACACAGGTAGCCTGCAACCGAACCGAGCGTCTCCGCCAGCACCACAGAGGCGCCGCCGTGCAGCAGGCCGAACGGCTGGCGGGTGCGGTTGTCTACCGGCATGGTGGCTTCCAGTTCGCTATCGCCGACGCGGGTAAAGACGATGCCAACGTGCCCGACCATATTACCGGCGCTCATGGCATTGAGCGCCTCCAGGGTGGTTGCTCGTCGCCAGATCATCCCAGAATCTCCAGCAGGGCCTGCAACGGATGACGCACGCCGTTGCCTTCCACGCGTTTGACCTGGCTGCGGCAGGAATAACCCGTTGCCAGGCAGCGTTGACGCGGCAGGCGCTGCATCGCCTGATGCCATGACAGCTCATAAATACCGAGCGAGCTGGCGTGATTTTTTACCTCATGCCCGTAGGTCCCGGCCATGCCGCAGCAGCCTACGCTGACGTTTTCAAGCTTTGCGCCTAAGCGTGCAAAAATAGATGCCCATTGCTTCGGCGCGGTGGGTAGCGCGGTCACTTCCGTGCAGTGGCCAAACAGATACCAGGACTCGCCGCCAACGGCGGTAGCTTCACGATCGGCCAGCACGCCCGGCAGCCATTCATGCACCAGCTGCACGTGGAAATCCCCGCGCTCTTCGCCCAGCGTTTGCTTATATTCATCGCGATAGCAAAGCACCAGCGCCGGATCGACGCCCACCATCGGCATGCCTAATGCCGCAATGCGATTCAGGAATTCGGAAGTCTTACGCGCCGTGCGGGCAAACTTCTGCAGAAAACCTTTAATATGCTGCGCCTTCCCGTTTGGTGAGAACGGCAGAACAACAGGCTCCAGACCTAGTTTCTCCACCAGCCGCACGAAATCTGCCACCACCTGGGCATCGTAGTAGCTGGTAAACGGATCCTGCACCACCAGCACGGTTTTAGCGCGCTGCTCCGCGCTGTATTTCTCAAGCTGCTCAAGCGTGTTATTGGCTGAACGATGCCCTACCAGCTGCTGCTGCAGCGTTGGCGTGGAAAGCGCGGGCAGGTCAACCATACCGATATGTTTTTGCGACAGATTGCGCATCCACGGCTGGCTCATAAAGAAGTTGAAGGTTTTCGGCGCGCGCGCCATTAGCGGCGCATAGCTTTCCACCGTTGCCACCAGATGATCGCGTACCGGACGCAGATAGCGGGTGTGATAAAGCTGCAGGAAGCGCGAACGAAACTCCGGCACGTCGATTTTAATCGGACACTGCGTGGAGCACGCTTTACAGGCCAGACAGCCGGACATCGCCTCTTTTACTTCATGCGAAAAGTCATATTCGCCTTTGCGCGCATGCCAGCTATTACGGCTCCGCTCGATAAGCCCCCGCAGGCTGGCGCGTTGCTCCGGTAACTGTTTCTCAAGCGCCTGCGGATCAACGCCGCGATCGGCCAGCAGACGCAGCCATTCACGGGTAAGCGTGGCACGCCCTTTCGGAGAATGGATGCGGTTGCTGGTGATCTTCATCGACGGGCACATCGGGCTGTTCACGTCGAAGTTAAAGCACAGGCCGTTGCCGTTACACTCCATCGCGCCGCGCCAGGAAGTTCGTACAGCGATGGGGATTTGTCTGTCGAAAGTGCCGCGCTTGACCGCATCCACCTGCATCATCGGATCGTCCACGCCAGACGGCGGGCAAATTTTGCCCGGATTCAGGCGGTTATCCGGGTCAAACGCGGCTTTAATGCGGCGCAGCTCCTCGAAAAGCGTTTCCCCGAAGAATGCCGGGCTGTATTGCGCACGGAAACCTTTACCATGTTCGCCCCACAGCAGGCCGCCATATTTTGCGGTCAGCGCCACCACATCGTCAGAGATGCGCTTCATCAGTATTTCCTGCTGCGGATCGCACATATCCAGCGCCGGCCGCACGTGGAGCACCCCCGCATCCACATGGCCAAACATGCCATAGCTCAGATTGTGGCTGTCGAGCAGCGCGCGGAACTCAACGATATAGTCAGCCAGATGCTGCGGCGGTACGCAGGTATCTTCAGCAAACGGAACAGGCTTCGCCTGCCCTTTAGCGTTACCCAGCAGGCCTACCGCTTTTTTACGCATGCCGTAGATACGCTCGATACCCGCCAGGTCGCTACAAATCTGCCAGCCGATGACGCCGCCCTCGCCTTGTGCTATCAGCGTATCAAGACGTTCGCACAACGAGGCCACCTGGCTTTCAATCAGCGGTGCATCATCCCCGGCAAATTCAACGATATTCAGGCCGAGCATCTCTTTATCCGGCACGTCGGCGATCAGCTCGCTCACCGAATGCCAGACGATATCTTCCCGCGCCAGGTTCAGCACTTTGGAGTCTACCGTCTCGACGGAGAGCGCACGGGCCTCCACCATAAACGGCGCGTTGCGCAGCGCGGAATCGAAGGAGTCATACTTCACGTTCACCAGCCTGCGCACCTTCGGCAGACGCGTGATGTCCAGCTTCGCTTCGGTGATAAACGCCAGCGTGCCTTCCGAGCCTGTCAGAATGCGGGTGAGATCAAACTGCGAAAGATCGTCGTTAAAAACGTGCCGCAGATCGTAGCCGGTAAGGAAACGGTTGAGTTTCGGGAACCTGTCGATAATTAACTGGCGTCGTTCTCGACAGCGGTCGTAAACCGTACGGTAGATTCTTCCGATGGTGCTTTCATCGCGGCCCATATCTTCCGCAAGGGCTGCGGACATCTGATGCGTGTCGAGAATGTCGCCGCCCAGCAGCACGGCACGCACGCCCATCACATGATCGGAAGTTTTGCCATACACCAGCGATCCCTGCCCGGAGGCGTCGGTGTTTATCATCCCGCCAAGCGTTGCGCGGTTACTGGTGGAAAGTTCCGGGGCGAAGAAATAGCCGTAAGGTTTCAGATACTGATTAAGCTGGTCTTTAATTACCCCGGCTTCCACGCGCACCCAACCCTGCTCGGGGTTGATTTCAATAATGCGGTTCATGTAGCGGGACATGTCGACGACGATCCCTTTATTCAGCGCCTGACCGTTAGTGCCGGTGCCGCCGCCTCGGGGAGTAAAGACCAGAGATTTAAAACGCTCTTCGCAGGCCAGGCGGGCGAGCAAAGCCACGTCTGCCGTCGAGCGAGGAAATAAAACGGCGTCCGGCAACAGCTGATAAATACTGTTATCGGTGGCCATGGTTAACCGGTCAGCGTAGCTGGTTGCGGTATCGCCGGTAAAACCCTGATGCTCCAGCGCCTGCAAAAAATTGAGCACCAGCTGAACCAGCCCTGGCGCCTGAGAAATTTGTGGGATCATTGACTGTCGACCCTGCCTGACGTTATTTAAGTTGTGAGTTATCGTTTGCGTGTACTGCCTTTTGTTTTTAACACATTTTTTTCAGACAAGCGCGCCTGTTTTGCGGCTGTCAAAAAGCAGGTAAATACAGCATCATTGGATGAGTCGTTCGCGCTTTTAACGCAGGCAATTTCCTCGTTATCTTTTATTAGGGTGATTTTTTCTATGGTCAAAGTCAGTTCGCCGAAGGATCTGCTACAGATCCTGCTTTCGGTGCTGTTTATCTCGGTGATGATTATCGCCTGTCTGTGGATCGTGCGGCCCTTTGTGCTCGGCTTTGCCTGGGCGGGTACCGTGGTGCTGTCTACCTGGCCCGTTATGCTCAAATTTCAGCGTTTGCTGTGGGGAAAGCGATCGCTGGCCGTTCTGGTCATGACCTTTTTGCTGCTGATGCTGTTTGTCATTCCCGTGGCGCTGCTGGTTAACAGCCTGGTCGATAACAGCGGGCCGGTCATTGCCTGGGCGACAAAGGGCGATCTGGCGTTGCCGACGTTCGAATGGCTGCATGCTGTTCCGGTGGTGGGTGATAATCTTTATTCCGGCTGGAATACGCTGGTTGAAAGCGGCGGCAGCGCGATCATGGCGAAAATTCGCCCTTATATCGGCACCACCACCACCTGGTTCCTGGGGCAGGCGGTGCATATCGGCCGCTTTCTGATGCACTGCGGACTGATGCTGCTTTTCAGCGTGCTGCTGTATGCGAAAGGTGAAACGCTGAGCAACGGTATACGTCATTTTGCATTCCGGCTGGCGGGCAACCGCGGCGATGCGGCTGTTCTGCTGGCAGCCCAGGCGATTCGCGCCGTTGCGCTGGGTGTGGTGGTCACCGCGCTGGTGCAGTCGGTACTCGGGGGCTTTGGGCTGGCGGTTGCCGGCATCCCGAATGCGACATTGCTTACCGTTCTTATGATGCTCTGCTGTCTGGTGCAGATTGGCCCGCTGCTGGTGCTTATTCCGTCGATTATCTGGCTCTACTGGAGCGGCGATACCACCTGGGGAACCGTGCTGCTGGTCTGGAGCTGCGTGGTGGGCACCATGGATAACTTTATCCGCCCTGTGCTTATCCGTATGGGAGCGGATTTGCCGATGATCCTTATCCTCTCCGGCGTTATCGGGGGTTTAATCGCCTTTGGCATGATCGGTCTGTTTATCGGCCCGGTAGTGCTTGCGGTCTCATATCGTCTGATTTCAGTCTGGATGCATGAAGCCCCGCCGCCGCAGTACGCGCCTGACGAAGTCGTTGAGCTGCTTAAAGAGCATGAAGAAGAGCAGGCGATGAAGTAAAGCTCTGCTCCCTCGCACTGCGGGGGAGCCGTTCCGGCACATTGATTAGCAAACCTAATAGATCTCCAGCTTTTTATCCCTTATTCCCGCCCAGATGTCGCCCATACCCGGCAATGTGACATTAAACGTTAACCCGAAGTTAACTATTGAGACGAATCTGAGAGACTCCTCAGGCCGGGATGCCTACTATTATCACACGGTTATGAATCAACACATTGATTTATAAGCATGGAAATCCCCTGAGTGAAACAACGAATTGCTGTGTGTAGTCTTTGCCCATCTCAACGATGGGCTTTTTTTTCGCCTGCTTTTCGGGACCGGCGATTTTCAGAGCAAAAAAAAGGCCCCTCAACGAGGGGCCTGATAATATGCTTCCGCTATTGGCTGTTTCGCCCGCCGGAACGACGACCGCCGCCCGTAACTTGCGTATGGCGCTTAACGGCGCGACGAATCTGATTCGCCTTCATACGACGACGATCTTTCTCAACCGCTACTTTGCTCTCCGTTTCGGCTGGCAGCTCTACCAGCGTACGCAGGTAGTTGGTTTGCGCCAGATCCAGCTCGGTATAGCCGCCGCGCGGCAAACCTTTTGGCAGCGGGATGTCGCCGTAGCGTACGCGGATCAGGCGGCTAACCTGCACGCCAACCGCTTCCCAGAGACGACGAACCTCGCGGTTACGGCCTTCGGTCAGCGTCACGTTGTACCACTGGTTAATCCCTTCCCCACCGGTGAATTTGATGGTTTTAAAGGCGGCCGGGCCATCTTCAAGCTGCACGCCACGCGCCAGCTGCTTCACTTTATCGTCATCAATCTCACCAAATACGCGCACGGCATATTCGCGTTCCACTTCACGACTTGGGTGCATCAGGCGGTTAGCCAGCTCGCCGTCGGTGGTGAACAGCAGCAGACCGCAAGTGTTCACGTCCAGACGCCCTACGGCAATCCAGCGCGCGCCGCGCAGCTTCGGCAGACGATCAAACACCGTTGGACGACCTTCCGGGTCGTTGCGGGTGCAGAGCTCGCCTTCCGGCTTGTAGTAAGCCAGCACGCGACAAATCTGTTCTACGGATTCTTTAATAGAGATCAGGTGACCATCGATACGGATCTTCAGGGCCTGGTTCACTTCGACACGGTCGCCCAGCTTGGCAATTTTGCCATCGACGCTGACGCGGCCGGCGGAAATAATGGTTTCGATTTCACGGCGTGAACCGTGGCCGGCGCGAGCCAGCACTTTTTGTAACTTTTCGCTCTTATCGCTCATTGAGCTTCCTCGGGTGTCGCCTTCACAGGCGTCTGGTATACTTTCAAAAACAACGAGTTAGCACCAGCAACAGCTTAACTCACTGATATGTAACTATTTCATGGTACACAGCATGGCAAACAATATGTCACACAAGCTGTCACACACAATGATTCGTGGGCGCACATATTACACTAACTTTAGACTAAATGATTCAACAAGTTTTGTGCGTCTGAGTCTTGGTACTGACAGTCAAAAACAAGCCTACATAGTCATGAATCAAATCCGCCCATACATCCCGCTCGTTCAGAATGGGACAATGGGTATTGAGCAATTCAAGCTTAAGATTCAGGGCTACCGAGCTGCCACTAAGCAAGATTTTGATAATTATCTGTTACGTGCCCTTCAGGGCAATGTTGACGAAGTGAAACGTATACCTGAACTAGGGCAATACCATAAGCAAATCTTTCCAGGATCTCCGCTCTCAGCATCTGGCACTGTAGAAGAAGCACAGGGTTATGCTGATCTGTATTTTAATCGTCTGGTAGATGGAAGCGATCAGACCGCTATTGAAATACTTGCAGCCCTTAAGATGCGGAAACTTGAAATCTCAAGGGATGATATACAGCTAGCTAACCAAGTTGCATCGTCCCTTGATATGGGCCGGCAAATATTGGCACAGGCTTATGAAGCATTCTTTTCGAAAGACTTAGTTCGTTTTCGCCAGCTAACAGCAGCCCTACAAGAACAGTTGGCAGAAGCAAAGCTTAATTCAGAACCAGTTGTTAAAATTGCAAAGACCTCTCACCTTCTCACTGAAGTCAATGAAACCACGAGCAAATCTATCAAACTCTCTGGAGCGTGGGCGCAGTACGTTAAAGATAAGGGTCAAAAATGGCGCCGAAGCATCGCCAATGAGAACCAACGCTTCTTTGATGTACTGCTGTACGTTGTCGGTGATAAGCCAATTGACCTAGTCACAAAGCAAGATATTCGGGAAACATTGAAAGTCACGAAAAACCTCCCTACTCGTATCAAGCTACCCTACAAACATTTGCCATTGAAAGAATGTATCGATTATGACGTCCCTGAAGATGATTTATTGAGTAGTCAGCACGTCGAAAAGCACCTCAAGATCTGGCGTTCTCTCTTCAAGACGTATTTGGTAGACACGAAAGATCTATTGGAGATATCCCCGACTGACGGTATTTCTTTCGAGGTAAGGCCAAATAGACGGGGACACTACAACGCGAGTGAACTTGCGAAGCTTTCAACCAAGCTATTTTCACTTGATAATACAGACTGGAGAAAATGGTATTTTCTCGCTCTTATCTATACGGGCGCCCGCCGTGGAGAATTGGCGACAATCAAGAAGAAAGACATTCGACAGGACGAGGTGACAGGCCGTTGGTACATATTTATAGAAGAAGGCAAAACTGATCATGCACAGCGCCAAATCCCGTTACACAAGGCGTTAGAGACCGGATTACTTAAACTGATTTCTCAGCTAAAAACCAATGACCTCGTGTTTAATAGATTGCCAAACTACACCGCAACGACCGACGAATGGATCGGCATAATGGAAGAACTTGGTATCCCTGATTATGACGAATTTGGTCTAAAGAGACGCATTCACAGTTTGCGACACACGTTCATGAGTGGCTGCCTTGCTTCTGGTGTATCTGTTCCGCTTATGCAATTTGTAGTCGGGCACTCAAGAAGTCAAAGTTTGGGGGTGACGTCCATTTACACGCATCGCCCACCGTTGAAAGACCTACTATGCGTTGTGGATTTCCAGGAGTAAATACGATCTACTTTCTTCTCATCGAGACATGACTTGCTGCTGCCATCAAAGCAAAACCCCGCCGAAGCGGGGTTTTCTAAAGAGTGAAGCTAGCCGATAAGGCGGCTTCGTTCAACCATACGTCAGGCATCTACAGCGCTGGGGTTGACTTGTGTCGCAGACTTTATCCCATTTTGTATCGCAACAAAAGTCCTGAGACCTTACTCGCTGTCAGCCGTATCGAAGGTCCTGCTGTAGGGACAGTGCTTTGAGCTGGTTACATAGGTAAAGGTGTAGATGCTGTTGGAATAGATGCACAAGGTACGACCGTTCCCTGTGGTTGTCTGTTGCGGGTTGCTCATTGTTATTTGCCCCGCATTGGCGCTAAGCGGCAACAATAAACCGCAAAATATCATTACAGTACCTTTCATTCCTAACCTCTCAATGTCGTTGCTCACCAATCATGCCTACTTAGTAGCCTTATTCCGTTCAGGTGATTATAGTAACTACATTGATCAATTTAACCGATCGATTTTATAACTTCGATCGATTAAAGTGATTAATGATGAATCGGATTTTGCTGTTTTGTTTTACAACTTCCAGTCGGTGTAACCACCTGAAATTTCTACCTCACAGCATGAAAGGATTGAGGTTTTGACTACTAACAAACTGAAAAATAACAACCTGTATTTCTACCTCTACATGGCTGCGCCTCTGGTGCTTCCTAACGCTTACTACTTCACAATGAATGATAAGGCAGCTTTTGCGGCTTTTGCTGTTGTGGCACTTATCTGCATCGGTCTAGACCTGTGAGAGCTTAAGAAAACTGACGAGAATTATGTCGGCTTTGCTGGGTCGGCTCTAGGGATCATCACTTTCCCACCAATTTACATTTATGGACGGGCTAAGGCTGAAGGGATGAAGAAGGCTCAAAGATGGGCATGGTTCTTTGCTTATCTTGTTATCGGGCTTGGTGCAGCTATTATCAGTACGACCATCGATGATAACGAAGCACTGAAAACATCGGCCTGTGAAATCACCACATCGATTTTCAAGGACAAAGAGAGCGATGTGCAATGCCTTGCTGTTGAGGATGTGAAAAAGGTTTCAGATAAGCACTATCGCGCTAAGGCGGTATTGTCGAATGGTATAGATATGCCGATTGCCATTGAGGAGCGCGACAATAATTACATTTACGTTACGCTATCGCCGCTGAGTGGTCTAATCGAGTAACAGCAGTTCAGGGGAGGAATCTCTTGCTTTATCCCAATTCCTACTGCGAAGGCTCAACGGTACTGAATAAGAACCTGAATATTATTTACACAGCTATGGAGGCTGATTTGAAAAGGATTCTTGCATTAATTTTGGGGGTTAATTTCTATGGTTGCGTATTTGCTGATACGACTACCGGGAGTGACCTCAACACAAACGGCGCACAGCTTGATAAGGAACAAATAGCAGCGTATGTAGGGAAACTAGTGACCTCAGGATGTGAACAGGCAATGAATGATGGTTCAATTGACGATGCAATTGATGACGCAACTCAAGGGATGAAAAAAAAATCAGATAGCTATGCGGAGATCCACGATTCAATCGTCCTCGGTTCGCGAATTGGTAGCTGGTTTAAAGAAAATGGTTGGGGGCCAATGAAAAATGGGGTCAGGATAAACAATTGTGCAGAGTTGGGGAGTTACTTTCTCAAGCAAGGCGAGCTTATTGACGGTTCAATCCAGGAGCTCATGTCTGAACCATCCCAATTGGCAATAGCCTTTAAAAACGCTTCGGTTTACCAAACTACTGCAAAATCTTTGATTACTCTCTACAGAGAGAATGAGATCGCAGCTGATGACAAGATAGCTGGCCGAAAAGTTGGGATTACTGGCGTTATTCAGGGAATCCGAAAAGACTTTAAAGGTGATGTAGTTATTGAATTTCAGACCGGGAATCAGTTTATGCCTGTTCGCCTTAGCATGGATGATGGCGAAAGAACTAAGGCAGCAAAATTGAAGAAAGGGCAAAAAACAACCATTACATGCGATAAAATGATGCTTTTGGTTGGTTCACCTTCCGGCAGTAACTGCAAGATAGACTAGTCAACTTGAGGGTCAGGAAATCTCTCCCTGACTCGCTCCCCCTTGGAAATTTTATCGCTTCTAACTCTAAGGCTTGGAATACCAGCAGCGCATGAACATATCGATCCAGCACCTTTCCAGTGTATGAAAAATGTACTCTTGATGATTTTCAAATATCAGAAGCATGTTTCGTTACGTAGGTATTCTGGTATCAACAATCGAACGTTTTACGATACCAATTTATTTACCTCACAAATGGTATCAATAAATTACCATATTGACATAATGATACCACCGATCAATTATGATACCGTTTTTGATACCACTTGAGAGGATTTTATGAGCCGTGCTTTTGCATATTGTCGTGTGTCCACCAGCGAGCAAGCGACCGAAAACCAAATCATAGCGATCCGTCAGGCGGGTTATGATGTACTCGATAACCGTGTAGTGTCGGAAGTTGTTTCCGGTGGGGTACAGGCAATGAAGCGTAAAGCTTTTGCCGATATGGTAAATCACAAGCTGGAGTCAGGTGATCGGCTTATCGTGCTCAAACTAGACCGTTTGGGCCGTGATAACATAGACGTACAACAAACTATTGATATGCTTGTTAAGCGTGGCATTGAAGTTGTTTCATTGGATCTGCCCGTTCGTAATCTCACGAGTGCAGAAGGAAAGTTAATGCTACAAATGTTCTCTGCTTTCGCTGAGTTCGAAAAATCCCGAATAATAGAACGAACCAAAGAAGGACTTGATCGTGCAAAACAGGAAGGAAAACGGTTAGGCCGTCCTGTTGCTACAGACACACGAGAACGTGTTCAAAGAGCCAAAGCTAAAGGTTTGAGCCAGTCCAAAGCAGCTCTTGAATTAGGTGTAAGCCTTCCAACCATAAAGCGGAACTGGAACATCGTAGCGGAATAATATAGCTATAAAAATCTACTGGTTTGTACTGATGCTGATATATTTTCAGCCGTGAATATAGCTTAAAATTACAGCCTCTTTCGCATCTAATCCATACTCAGGTCATTTTCAGTGGAGTGTATATTTATCAAATGAACGCAGCGACGAAAGAAAATATAGCTAAACGAGCGTTGAAATGTATTGAATTTATTAATCGACAACTCCTTCGATTTGCAAAAATGCCGCCCAATGAACTGATGGCCTACTTACGCAAACATCCCAGAGAGGCTTTCTGCCAAATCCCCCATCCGAAAGGAAGTGGTAACCTCCAGTGTGGTTCTATCGCATGGAACAAGTTAGGTGAGCTTGCAGATTTGGCTCTTAAATTGGATACCTGCCTGGGTCGTCGCGTAAGTAGCCAACAAGCAAGAAAAGCCGTAACTGATGCTTTTGTATCAAAGGTATTGCAGGAAGCACGTGAAGCTAATCAGGAGACGGCGATGATGGTTCTCCAAGATGCTTTGGCAATTTTAAGAAATAAGCTCGTAGTCAGGGAACACTACCTACCATGCGTACTCTTCGGCGATGATGCTCCCACAGAGTTTACCGTTGGTCCAGTCACATTCACTCAAAACGCCATGTTCTTCAAGGACAAAAAGTCAGTGTTCAGACATAGCGTTGATATAAACACGAATGCTCATATTAAGAGTGTAACTGCTGCGATCACTCAAGGATTCTTTCAAGAGAATGTGCCCACCCCAGATGAATCAAGAAAATTTGTTGGAGAATTTCAGAAACGCGCTATCAAGATATATAAAGACTATCCGTGGGTTGCAAGTATTAAAGTCACTGATTGTGACGAAGTGACCTCTCAAGAACGGGCCATCCAAGCAACTGAATTGGCAATTCATATTATCCGTATCCTCTTGGGAGCTGAACCAACTCGGAAAATCAGACTAGCATGGTCTCGAAGTAATGCCTTACATACAGCTCATTTATACTCTGACGCGGATGGTGTAATTCACGCAAGTGTCGGCGCTAATTCTTTAGGTCCTGTCGGGATAATCAATTGGTATAAGGCATTGATGAAATGCGATTTAGAGTTAGCAATCCTTGGTTCTGCCTTGTTACCAATAGTCAATCCCATAGAAACCAGTCATCTCCATCAACGTCTCATTGATGCCATTAATTGGTTTGGAGACGCGGCAACGGATTCAAACCCGTCTTCAAGTATTGTTAAGTACGTATCTGCAATTGAGCGATTGTTCTTCGGAAAATTTGAGTCGGGACGTACTAAAGTATTTGCAGGAAGAATCAAGAATATTCTGGACGCATTCGGTTGTGACGGCGATCACAAAGTCTACGATCAGGCCCTCAAAGTATACAGAGCCCGTTCTATTTTGGTTCATGGAGAGATATATCAGACCGAAGATGAAGCAAATGAAAGTATTTGCCTTGCTTCATCACTGAGCAGGATGTGCTTTCTCTGTTCTGCTCAACTGTATTCAATGATGCAAAATGCGTTTGATAATCCAGATGCTCTCGCCTTAGAAGAAATAATGAAACGTATTAGTGCTGAGGGTTTAGATTGGCTGGTAGATGCTGCGGGATTTCATAAGTGAAAGATAGTGCTGACTAAAGTACGTAATGATTGTTTAGTGCTCTTAATTACATTATTTTTGTATAATATCGCGTGTTATCCAACAGATAAACTGAGAAAACAAAAAGGGCTACGCCGATGTGAGCGGCAGCCCTCAGGTCATTTGCTAAGCATGATTGAGAATAATGCTCAGTAATTTAAATGCAAGTCGAGGTGATGTATAAAGCAGTCTGCCAAGCAGTCCGTATAGCTCCCTGAGATGGTTTCACTATATAGGTAATGCGATGGTACAGCTTGCAATTCAAAATTGAATACAGAGCTTCCTACGAAGGATTTTAATGCAGCGTATTAGCCGTCTTAAATTTTACCCTCGAAGCTGAGAATGTTTGCTGCCCTTTACCATTAGAATACTTCCCGCGATTCTTGGCAAGATATGAGATTCTTTCTACCATATCCACCAACGAGTCATGGTCACCTCTTTTGATTCTGTATCGACCATCAGGAAGATGAACACGGGAAACGCCACTCGTGAGTTCTGACCAGATTCGACTGATACGCCCAATCATTCCCTTATCGCCAAATCCCGCTGTTCTGACTTGAAAGTATGGCAAGGTAATCCAGCAGTGGTAATGAACTTGTTTAGACTTTTCTTTTTCCCTAACCCAACCATATCCGAATTTTTTAATTGGTTGGCTATTCCAAGCCTTTGCTGTGAATTCACCACGCAGACGGGTAAACAGCTCGCTAATCAATCTGTTGCTTTCAGCAACGGGCATTCCTTCAGGTACAGATAAATCAAAGCGGAATCCGTACAGTTCGTCATAATGCGTGAGCATAGCTTGTAGCTGATCGATGAATCGATCGATAATTTCTTTTCGTATTGGGTGGCTTAGCTTGCTTAACGGGTCATGGTTAAGCTCATAGATCAAACCATCGTGAAGATAGGTTGAGGAATGGATTAGGGTGTAATGTCCGTTGTCACGGTGAGATGTAAATAAATTAGCTGGGTGTTGTACAGATGAGATTGATTGCTGCATACGCCTCCTTAAGTAGTGTCAGATAGATCCTCATATTGGATATAGGTATTAATAAAAACCAGTAGAATACAGAAGCACAAAAAGCCCAGCACACCGAGGCCACTTCTGGCGCTGGAGCACAGGCAATACTGAAAATTTTTACTTAGAAAAGTTTCTGGTAAAGAGTCACCATTCCACATCACATTATCACTCTTTTTTGTATCGTGCAACCGCTTCTAGCCAGAGATCGTGAACCTTTGATTGCAGCATGGGCAAAAATTAGTTTTACCCTTTATCAACAAAAACCAGCGGGATACACCTGATCGGTCGATAATGTAATTGGCTAAACCAGCACAAGCCAATATTGAAAGATTGCGGTGTGTTGTTGAAAGCGGGATATCTAAGAGTTTTGAAAACTCTGACGCAGTAACAGGAATAGAAATTTGAGTGAGGTGATACAAAATATTAATGCGTGGAGTTGTCAGTGTTAATCCTGCTGACTTCAGGATAGTTACCACACCCTTACGCTCATTCTTCGCAGGGAGGGTAAAGGCAGGCAAAATGAACTCTGTATGCAATATATACTCTCTTTAAGTCAAATAACTTGATTGATAGTTTATCATAAAAACCTATAAATGAGAATCATTGTCATTAAAACATTGACTTAAGGCATAGGTAAATTGCTATGTTGTATTGGGTTAGAGTTGTTCAGCCCTTCTTCTGTATCAGAGCACGATTAAAACTGACAGTCGATAACGAGCGGTAAGCGGAAGTTAGGGATTGTCGCTAATGCCGATGGATATTTACCTAACAATTCTTAGCACCAATAAATGGGGGCAGGTCAAATTCTCGGATAAAAAATCGTCCTCTATAATTTATATGTAGGATCAGTTCCCAGTGCTAAAAGCAGAACAAATCGGCTCCATAATACTTAGGTTTATTTATTAATGGGTACTAACTCCAATACGCCATAATGCGCCTGTCTGTGACAGTTCGGGCATAATGCAAGGGCATTTTCCACAGAATCCTCGCCACCGTTAGAAAGCCATTCAATGTGATGAACCTCAAGAAATGGTACGCCATCTTCTTTAAAGAAAGGAGCATCACGCTTACAGCTTTGGCACTTGCCATTTGCCCTTGACAGAACTTCGGCAACTACACATGGGCTTCGCTTATAGACTCGGGTCGTTACCACGATTAGCTCAGGAGTTTTACTCTCCGTTACCAAAATCTCTTTGCGTTCTGATGGGGAAAGTTGTGACGCAGCATCAACAGCCTTTTCAAACTCAGATTTTACCTTACGGTAACACCATTGGCCTTGTTGATCTTGGTACAACTCCCACACTCCATGAATAGAGGGTTGATATATTTCAAAAATGTTCCCTCGCTTGAATAAGCGGTCATACTCATGATGACGATGGGTTACATCATCAGTCCTTCTGGCTGTTTTATTAAAACTCCAGTAGCTACGGTTAAAGTTGACTGTGTTAACTATGAGATTAAGCCAAGTATCGTCTTTATAATGCGGGAATAACTTTCTAAGATAATCATCTACTTGCTTAGCTGTTGCTGCCCCTCCAAACTGTTCCTCAACCACTTGAACAGTAGTGATTCTTATCGGTTGGTCACCGTACTTGTATGTTCTTTTAGATTTTGCGGACATCATCATAACTCTTGCAATCTAAGATTTAACTTAGATTAACTATCGAGCATAGTTTGTGCAACTATCTGATTTAGGTATAAGAAACCATTTAGGCCGTTGGTGGTAAAACTACGTGCAGAGCCATTATGCAGAAACGTAAAATGGAAGAGTAAGATGTACATATATGATGAGAGTAAAGATGTGGCTAATGGCTGTCACACAAACTGGTAACAACCATTTTTAGAAATATATCAACCCATTGATTATGATGGATTTTATATTTATCTTGTGCGCCTTCACAGGCGTCGAATTGGAGTAACGGGGTTTAAACCCCATTTCAGGCCGCACAGTATAGCCGCAGCCAGATTTATAAGAAAGGTTTAACGTCGCCAACGCCTTCGCGGACCACAACCGGCGCGTCATCCGTTAAATCAATCACCGTTGTAGGCTGCTGACCGAGATAGCCGCCGTGGATCACAAGATCCACCACTTTTTCCAGGCGGTCTTTAATCTCTTCCGGGTCTGACTCGGTAAATTCGCTGCCGGGCATCATCAATGAAGTAGAAAGTATCGGCTGGTCAAGCACTTCCAGTAACGCCTGTGCAATAGGGTTAGAAGGAACGCGCAGTCCGATAGTTTTCCGTTTTTCCTGCAGCAGGCGGCGCGGAACGTCTTTGGTGCCTTTCAGGATAAAAGTGTAATTACCCGGCGTATTGTTTTTGATTAAGCGGAACGCCACGTTATCAACAAACGCGTAGGTTGAAAGCTCCGATAAATCGCGGCACATCAGCGTGAAGTTATGCCCGTCCGGCAAATGACGGATGCGGCAGATGCGCTCCATTGCCGTTTTGTCTTCCAGCTTGCAGCCCAGCGCATAGCCGGAATCGGTTGGATAGACGATAACGCCGCCTTTACGAACGATTTCCACGGCCTGATTAATCAGGCGCTGCTGCGGATTGTCCGGATGAATATAGAAAAACTGGCTCATACTGCCCTCTCTTTTGCGATGAGGCTGCTTCCCCATTCCCGCCATACCGGCTCGACGCCCGCAGGCAGCCATAGCTTGCGTCCCAGCTCTATCCACGAACAGGGCTGATGGAAATCAGAGCCCTGTGAAGCCAGCAGGTTAAACTGGCGTGAATAGCCCGCAAGTACGGTTCTTTCATTGGGGGCTTGCTGGCACTGCGCAACTTCCATGGCATCGCCACCACTTTGCGCAAACTGCGCCAGCAATCTTTTCAGCCATTTTGCGGTCAGGTCATAACGGCCAGGATGCGCCAGTACGGCCTGCCCGCCGGAATGATGAATCACTTCAATAGCTTGTTCTATTGTACACCACTGCGGCGGAACGTATCCCGTTTTCCCTTTTGCGAGATACTTCTTAAAGACGTTCGCCATCGTGTTGGCTTTGCCGCACTCGACCAGAAAACGAGCGAAGTGCCCGCGCGTAACGGCGCCGCCGTTAGCAAGACGCAGCGCGCCCTCAAGCGCGCCGGGAATATTGGCTTTGTCGAGCCTTTCGGCTATCAGTTCGGCACGCTGAGTCCGGCGCAGAGTTTGTTCCGCCAGAAACGCCACCAGCGCCGGATGATATCCATCAATGCCCAGGCCGACGATATGGATCTCGTGATTTTCCCAGACGGTTGAAATTTCCACGCCGCTGATCAACTGTACAGGGAGTTGTTTTTCAGCGATTTCCGCCTTCGCCGCAGGCAGTCCTGCGACGGTGTCGTGATCGGTGATAGCAAGTATGCCCACGCGATTGTCTACCGCGCGCTGCACCAGCGCCTGGGGCGTTAAAAGGCCATCTGAGGCGGTGGTATGGCTATGTAAATCGTAAATCACCGCAAGGGAAGGTTCGCTCAAAATGGCTCCGCTACTGTTAAAAAAATGAAAAACGCCGCCCATCATAGCGATATTCAGGACTAACTAAAAATCGCTATTGACTTTATCCCGCTGAACCAGTTAACTAGTACGCAAGTTCACACAAGAAAGGTATCTGAAAATGAAAGCGATTCACAATATGCACAGCAGCTGGTGGCGCACTTCCTGAAACGGGCAGTGTCATCGCTTTGGCTGTTAATCAGCCCGGATACCAGGCCCGCCATCGCAGCGGGCTTTTTTTTGAACAAAAACACTGAGAGCAAACAATGCAACCACAAAAACCAGCGCTCGAATTACTGACCAAAGATGCGCCGTACCGGGACAACCCCACCGCCGTATTCCACCAGCTGTGCGGCGCCCGTCCGGCTACGCTTTTGCTTGAATCCGCTGATATCGACAGTAAAGACGATCTCAAAAGCCTGCTGCTGGTGGACAGCGCGTTACGCCTCACCGCAATGGGTGACACTGTCACTATTCAGGCGCTTTCAGCTAACGGCGCCTCCCTGCTTCCTTTGCTGGATGCGGCGTTACCGGCAGGCGTGCAAAACGAACATCTGCCTCAGGGCCGCGTGCTTCATTTCCCTGCGGTCAGCCAGCTGCTGGACGAAGATGCCCGCCTGTGCTCGCTTTCCGTATTTGACGCATTCCGCCTGATGCAGGAGCTGGTCACCGTGCCGGAGCGCGAGCGCGAAGCGATGTTCTTCGGCGGCCTGTTCGCCTACGATCTGGTGGCCGGCTTCGAGGATTTGCCTTCCCTGAAACAGGATAACAGCTGCCCTGATTACTGCTTCTATCTGGCGGAAACCCTGCTGGTAATTGACCATCAGAAAAAACAAACCCGCATTCAGGCCAGCCTCTTCACCCCATCCGCAGCAGAAAAAACCCGCCTGCTGCAGCGCGCTGAACAGCTTTGCGGCCAGCTGCAGGAAACGCCAGCCGCGCTGCCGGTGCATAAAGTCGAGCAGATGAGCTGCGAATGCAATCAGAGCGATGAAGAGTACGGCGCCGTGGTGCGTCATATGCAAAAAGCGATTCGTGCCGGGGAAATTTTCCAGGTGGTGCCGTCCCGCCGCTTCTCCCTGCCTTGCCCCTCCCCGCTGGCGGCTTATCAGACCCTGAAGAAAAGTAATCCAAGCCCTTATATGTTCTTTATGCAGGACAACGATTTTACGCTGTTCGGCGCATCGCCTGAAAGCTCGCTGAAATACGACGCGGCTTCACGCCAGATTGAAATCTACCCCATCGCGGGCACCCGTCCTCGCGGCCGCCGCGCGGACGGCTCGCTCGATCGCGATCTCGACAGCCGTTTTGAGCTGGAAATGCGCACCGACCATAAGGAGATGTCCGAGCATCTGATGCTGGTGGACCTTGCGCGTAACGATCTTGCGCGTATCTGTACGCCGGGCAGCCGCTATGTTGCAGACCTTACTAAAGTCGACCGCTATTCCTTCGTCATGCATCTGGTTTCACGCGTTGTGGGCGAGCTGCGTAGCGATCTGGACGTGCTGCACGCTTACCGCGCCTGCATGAACATGGGCACGCTTAGCGGCGCGCCAAAAGTTCGCGCCATGCAGCTGATTGCCAAAGCCGAAGGCGTGCGTCGCGGCAGCTACGGCGGCGCCGTTGGTTACTTTACCGCTCACGGCGATCTTGATACCTGCATCGTGATTCGCTCCGCCTACGTCGAAAACGGCATTGCCACCGTTCAGGCAGGCGCTGGCGTAGTGCTGGACTCCGTACCGCAATCTGAAGCCGACGAAACCCGTAATAAAGCCCGCGCTGTTCTGCGCGCTATCGCCACCGCGCACCATGCAAAGGAGATTTTCTGATGGCTGACATTCTGCTGCTCGATAACATCGATTCCTTCACCTATAACCTGGCAGATCAGCTGCGTGCTAACGGACATAACGTGGTTATCTATCGCAACCACGTTCCGGCCCAGACGCTAATTGAACGTCTGGCAACGATGGATAACCCGGTGCTGATGCTCTCTCCGGGCCCCGGCGCACCAAGTGAAGCCGGCTGCATGCCTGAGTTATTGACTCGCCTGCGCGGCAAGCTGCCGATTATTGGTATTTGCCTGGGTCATCAGGCGATTGTTGAGGCCTACGGCGGCTATGTCGGCCAGGCTGGTGAAATCCTGCACGGCAAGGCGTCCGTCATTTCCCACGACGGTGAAGCGATGTTTGCCGGGCTGCCTAATCCGCTGCCGGTGGCGCGCTATCACTCGCTGGTCGGCAGCAATATTCCTGCGGGCTTAACCATTAACGCGCATTTTGACGGGATGGTGATGGCCGTGCGCCACGATGCGGACCGCGTATGCGGCTTCCAGTTCCACCCGGAATCCATTCTGACCACCCAGGGCGCGCGCCTGCTGGAGCAAACCCTCGACTGGGCGCTGCTGAAGTTAAAACAAACCAATACGCTGCAGCCGATTCTGGACAAGCTGTACCAGGCGCAGACGCTGAGCCGGGAAGAGAGCCACCAGCTTTTTTCTGCCATCGTCCGCGGCGAGCTGAAGCCGGAGCAGCTGGCCGCCGCGCTGGTAAGCATGAAGGTGCGCGGCGAACATCCGAACGAAATCGCCGGGGCCGCTTCAGCCCTGCTTGAAGCCGCGGCGCCCTTCCCGAGCCCGGACTATCAGTTTGCCGATATCGTCGGCACCGGCGGCGACGGCAGCAACAGCATCAATATCTCTACCGCCAGCGCGTTTGTCGCGGCGGCCGTAGGTATGAAGGTTGCCAAGCACGGCAACCGTAGCGTATCCAGCCGTTCCGGCTCTTCAGATTTGCTGGCGGCCTTCGGCATCAACCTGGACATGAGCGCGGAAGCTTCTCGTCAGGCGCTGGACGATCTGGGCGTGTGCTTTCTGTTCGCGCCGAAATACCACACGGGTTTCCGTCACGCCATGCCGGTACGCCAGCAGCTGAAAACCCGCACGCTGTTTAACGTGTTAGGCCCGCTGATTAACCCGGCCCATCCGCCGCTTGCGCTGATTGGCGTTTACAGCGCCGAACTGGTGTTGCCGATTGCCGAGACGCTTCGCGTGCTGGGTTACAGGCGCGCGGCCGTCGTGCACAGCGGCGGAATGGATGAGGTTTCCCTGCATGCGCCAACGCAGGTTGCCGAGCTTAATCATGGGGATATCAAAAGCTATCAGCTGACCGCCGAAGATTTTGGCCTGCCGGCCTATCATCAGGATCAGCTCGCAGGCGGCACGCCGGAAGAAAACCGTGACATTCTTACCCGCCTGCTACAAGGTAAAGGAGAGATCGCTCACGAGTCAGCCGTCGCGGCGAACGTAGCCATGCTGATGCGCCTGCACGGCCAGGAAGATCTCAGGGCAAACGCACAACGGGTGCTGGACGTATTGCGCAGCGGCGCAGCCTACGACCGCGTCACCTCACTGGCAGCAAGAGGATAAGAAATGCAGGACACCGTATTAACGAAAATCGTCGCGGATAAGGCGATTTGGGTTGAAGCGCGTAAAAAGCAGCAGCCCCTGGCAAGTTTTCAGAACGACGTCACCCCTGCCACTCGCAGCTTCTACCATGCGCTGCAGGGCGCGCGTACCGCGTTTATCCTTGAATGCAAAAAGGCGTCTCCGTCTAAAGGCGTGATTCGCGATGATTTCGACCCGGCGCGTATTGCCGGCGTGTATAAGCATTACGCTGCCGCCATTTCCGTCCTGACCGACGAAAAATATTTCCAGGGCAGCTTTGATTTCCTGCCTGTGGTCAGCGAAATCGTGACCCAGCCGGTGCTGTGCAAAGATTTTATCATCGACGCATACCAGATTTACCTGGCGCGCTTTTATCAGGCCGACGCCTGCCTGCTGATGCTTTCCGTACTGGATGATGACCAGTATCGCCAGCTCGCCGCCGTGGCCCACAGCCTGAATATGGGCGTGCTGACAGAAGTCAGTAATGAAGAAGAGCTTGAGCGCGCTATTGAGCTGGAAGCGAAAGTGGTCGGCATTAACAACCGCGACCTGCGCGATCTCTCAATCGATCTGAACCGCACGCGTCAGCTGGCGCCGCGACTGAGCCACGGCGTAACGGTAATTAGCGAATCCGGCATCAGCACTTACGGCCAGATCCGCGAGTTAAGCCATTTTGCCAACGGTTTTCTGATTGGCTCCGCGCTGATGGGCGATGAGGATCTGAACGCAGCGGTACGCCGTGTGACGCTCGGTGAGAACAAAGTCTGCGGCCTGACCCGTGCGGAAGACGCCCGCGTCGCGCATCAAGCGGGCGCAATTTACGGCGGGCTGATATTCGTGCCTTCCTCGCCGCGCTTTGTCAGCGATGAGAAAGCCGCTTCGGTGATGGCCGCGGCTCCGCTGCGTTACGTCGGCGTTTTCCGTAACAGTCCGCTGAACGACGTGGCGCAGAAAGCGGCTCAGTTTTCACTCGCGGCGGTCCAGCTTCACGGTGACGAAGAGCAGGCCTACATTGACGAGTTGCGCGCTCAGCTGCCGGAAAAGGTGCAGATCTGGAAGGCGCTTAGCGTGAAAGAATCTTTACCGGCGCGCGATTTAAATCATGTCGATAAATATGTCTTCGACAATGGCCAGGGCGGCACCGGGCAGCGTTTCGACTGGTCGCTGCTTGCCGGTCAGACGCTGGATAATGTGCTGCTCGCGGGCGGACTGGGCGCCGATAACTGCGTGGAAGCGGCGAAAGCCGGCTGCGCGGGACTGGACTTCAATTCTGGCGTCGAAAGCGCGCCGGGCATAAAAGATGCTAACAAGCTGGCAGCCGTGTTCCAGACGCTGCGGGCTTACTAAGGAAAATAATCATGACGTTACTTAATCCCTATTTTGGTGAGTTTGGTGGCATGTATGTGCCGCAGATCCTGATGCCCGCCCTGCGCCAGCTGGAAGAAGCCTTTGTGGCGGCGCAAAGCGACGCTGAGTTTCAGGCGGAATTTAACGATCTGCTGAAAAACTATGCCGGCCGCCCAACCGCGCTGACGAAATGTAAAAACATTACCAAAGGCACTAACACCACGCTCTATCTGAAGCGTGAAGATCTGCTGCACGGCGGCGCGCATAAAACGAACCAGGTGCTCGGCCAGGCGCTGCTGGCGAAAAAAATGGGTAAAACCGAAATTATCGCCGAAACCGGAGCCGGTCAGCACGGCGTGGCCTCTGCGCTGGCGAGCGCCCTGCTTGGCCTGAAATGCCGCATTTATATGGGTGCGAAGGACGTCGAGCGCCAGTCGCCAAACGTGTTCCGCATGCGCCTGATGGGCGCGGAAGTCATTCCTGTTCACAGCGGTTCCGCCACGCTGAAAGATGCCTGCAACGAAGCGCTGCGCGACTGGTCTGGCAGCTATGATACCGCGCATTACATGCTCGGCACGGCGGCGGGTCCTCACCCGTTCCCGACTATTGTGCGTGAATTCCAGCGCATGATCGGTGAAGAAACAAAAGCGCAGATACTCGAAAAAGAGGGTCGCCTGCCGGATGCGGTTATCGCCTGCGTCGGCGGCGGCTCAAACGCCATCGGCATGTTTGCGGACTTCATTAACGATACCAAAGTCGGCCTGATTGGCGTTGAGCCGGCAGGGCACGGGATCGAAACCGGCGAACACGGCGCGCCGCTGAAACACGGCCGCGTGGGCATCTATTTCGGCATGAAATCGCCGATGATGCAGACCGATGAAGGGCAGATTGAAGAGTCCTACTCTATTTCCGCCGGTCTGGACTTCCCGTCCGTCGGGCCGCAGCACGCGCATCTGAACAGCACTGGCCGCGCGGACTACGTGTCGATCACCGATGACGAAGCGCTGGACGCTTTCAAGCTGCTGTGCCGCAAAGAAGGGATTATCCCGGCGCTGGAGTCTTCCCACGCGCTGGCTCACGCGCTGAAAATGATGCATGACGATCCTGAAAAAGAGCAGCTGCTGGTGGTGAACCTCTCCGGCCGCGGCGACAAAGATATCTTCACCGTACACGACATCTTAAAAGCGCGAGGGGAAATGTAATGGAACGTTATCAACACGCATTTGAGCAGTTACAGGCTCGCCAGGAAGGCGCTTTTGTTCCCTTCGTGACGCTTGGCGACCCGTCGCCTGCGCAGTCGCTGAAAATTATCGATACGCTGATTGAAGCCGGTGCCGACGCGCTGGAGCTGGGGATCCCTTTCTCCGATCCGCTGGCAGACGGCCCGACCATTCAGAATGCGGCATTACGCGCCTTCGCCGCGGGGGTTACGCCAACGCAGTGTTTTGAAATGCTGGCTGCTATCCGTCAGAAGCATCCGGCGATTCCCATTGGCCTGCTGATGTACGCCAATCTGGTTTACAGCCGCGGCATTGATGAGTTTTATGCGCTGTGCGCCAAAGTGGGCGTGGATTCGGTGCTGATAGCAGATGTGCCGGTTGAGGAGTCTGCGCCGTTCCGCCAGGCCGCAATGCGCCATAACGTTGCGCCAATCTTTATCTGCCCGCCGAATGCGGATGATGATTTGCTGCGCGAGATTGCATCCCACGGCCGTGGCTACACCTATCTGCTTTCCCGCGCGGGCGTTACGGGGGCAGAAACGCGCGCTCAGCTACCGCTTCATCACCTGGTGGAAAAATTGACTGAATATCACGCCGCGCCTTCGCTGCAGGGCTTTGGCATCTCCGAACCTTCGCAGGTGCGTGATGCCATTGAAGCCGGGGCCGCAGGCGCCATTTCTGGCTCGGCCATCGTAAAGATTATTGAGAAGAACCTTAACGATGAAGAAGCCATGCTTAGCGAGCTAAAAACCTTTGTGCAGGCGATGAAGGCGGCAACGCGCGCTGCGTAATAATAAGGCCGGAATTTTTCCGGCCTCTCTTTCTTATCAGAAGCGGTAGCCCGCAGAGAACATAAATACCCAGGGATCGATGCGAGTCTTGATGTTTTGCTGCTCGCCGTTGTGTTTAAACTTCACTTCGGTGTCGATATCCATATACCACACCGACATATTAAGCAGCCAGTCGTCGTTAACCATATAGTCCAGCCCAGCCTGCCCCGCAGCCCCCCATGAATCTTTGACGCTCAGATCGGTCAGGCCCGCGTCTTTTCCCGTCTGGTTGAAGCCCGTGTCAAAGAAGGTGGTGTAGTTGATCCCGGCCCCGATGTACGGACGCGCTTTGCTTTTCGCATCGCCAAAATACCACTGCGCCATCAGCGTAGGCGGAAGCTGCTTAACCGTTGCCAGATCGCCAGTCGCGCCCAGCCCGACTTTATGCCGGAACGGCGTGGCGGCCAGCAGTTCGATACCGATGTTGTCGGTCACCATATAATCAAAAGTCAGCCCCAGCTGCGTATTGTTGCTGACGTTAAAACCGCCCATACCCAGCACGTCGTCTGAGCCTTCCGTCGGACGTACCGTTGCCGTACCGGCGCGCATAAAAAAATCGCCCGCTTCGTGCGCTAATGCTTCGCCGGATAAGCAGCCCAGCGCCAGTAATGCCAAAGTTAGTTTTTTCATAGCCCTTCCCTTGTTATGGTTTTAACAGCGGGCTGAATATACCTACTTATGAGTACAAAGTGATCCAGCATCGATCACACTTTGTTGGCTAATTTAACATTTAATGATCTGGGTTAATTTTTGACGATAACCTTAAATCCCGGTTATTGGCCTGGCGTCAAATTTCAATCTGGCGACAGGTTTTAAAATCTTTACGTTCCGTTTTTGGGTGAAATAACGTCGATGTGGATTATTTTTATTCATAAAGCCGGTCAAAGGGCGGTTTAACCGCAGGCTGGCGCCCGGCTTTGTTTTTCCGCAGGGCCTTAGTGGTGCCACAGCTCCTGCATCCAGGGTACAATTGCGCGCTAAGGTATAACCGGGCAATTTCAAAGGAGAGTGCATGTCTATCACGGCGGGTTCTGTGTACCGTGACACGGGGAATTTTCTACGCAATCAGTTTATTACCATCCTGCTGATCGCATTACTTTGCGCCTTTATTTCGACGATCGTCGGTCACGCGTTTGCACCCAGCGATGAACAGATGGCGATCCTGAGCGAAGGCGACAATCTGGCCGGGAGCGTTGGCCTGTTTGACCTTGTGCAAAACATGACGCCTGAGCAACAGCAAATGTTACTCAGAGCTTCGGCGGCATCGACATTCTCCGGCCTTATCGGCAACGCCATTCTGGCCGGCAGCATGCTGGTGCTGATGCAGATGGTTTCAGCCGGGCATCGTGTAAGTGCGCTACGCGCAATAGGAACGGCAGCGCCTGTCTTACCAAAGATGTTGATTCTGATGTTCCTTACTACCTTTATGGTGCAGATTGGCATCATGCTGGTTGTGGTGCCGGGGGTTCTGCTGGCCATTGTGCTGGCCTTTGCGCCGATCATGCTGGTGCAGGATAAAGCCGGTATTTTCCAGGCAATGCGTAACAGCATCCGTCTGGCGTGGAGCAATATGCGCCTGGTCGCGCCGGCCGTTATCGCCTGGCTGATAGCGAAAACCGCCCTGCTGCTGCTCGCCTCTTCTTTTGCGGCGCTCTCTCCGCAAATTGGCGCGGTGATAGCCAACATGATAAGCAACCTCATTTCCGGCGTGTTGCTGATCTATTTATTCCGTTTATATATGCTTATTCGTCAGTAATCTTCATTCGCTCCTGACCGCTCGTTATAGTGAGTCAGGAGTTCTCACCTTTTTTACGGAACAGATTATGAAGCAGTTTCTCGACTTCCTGCCCCTGATTGTCTTCTTTGCTTTTTATAAGATGTACGATATCTATGCCGCCAGCGGCGCGCTGATTGTCGCCACCGCGCTGGCGCTGGTGTATAGCTGGTACAAATACCGCAAGCTGGAAAAAATGACCCTTATCACTTTTGTGATGGTGGCGGTGTTTGGCGGCCTCACCCTGTTTTTCCATAACGATGAATTTATCAAATGGAAAGTGACGGTGATTTACGCGCTCTTTGCTATCGCCCTGCTGGTCAGCCAGCTGGTGATGAAAAAGCCGCTAATCCAGCGCATGCTGGCAAAAGAGATTACCCTGCCGGAACACGTCTGGGCAAAACTTAACGTGGCCTGGGCGCTGTTCTTTATCATCTGCGGCGTTGCGAATATCTACATCGCCTTCTGGCTACCGCAAAACGTCTGGGTTAACTTTAAAGTGTTCGGCCTTACCGCCGCCACGCTGGTGTTCACCCTGTTAAGCGGCGTTTATATCTATCGCCATATGCCGCAGGAAGAGAAATGAGTCAAAGCGCGCCTGCAGGCGAGCTGGTGTTACGCACGCTGGCAATGCCTGCCGATACCAACGCAAACGGCGATATCTTTGGCGGCTGGCTGATGGCGCAAATGGATATCGGCGGCGCCATTCAGGCACAGGAGATAGCCCATGGCCGCGTAGTAACGGTCCGCGTAGACGGCATGACTTTTCTCAAGCCCGTTGCGGTCGGTGACGTGGTGTGCTGCTACGCCAGTTGCGTAAAGCGCGGCAATACCTCGGTGACTATCAACGTGGAAGTATGGGTAAAAAAGGTCTCTTCAGAGCCGATCGGGCAACGCTATAAGGCGACGGAAGCTATCTTCATTTATGTCGCTGTCGACAGCGATGGCAAACCCAGACCGTTACCGCAGCCTGCCTGAAAAAAAACCCTCCGCTGCGGAGGGTTTTTTCTTATTCCATCGTCGCGCCGCCATTGATGCGGAACACGATATTCACAATCAAACCTTGTCCCGGCTTGCCGCTTTCATAGCGCCACTTCTTCATCGCCTGCTTCACTTCTCGTTCAAACATATTGGCAGGCTTCGCCGAAAGGATGGTTACGTTGCTGACGCTGCCGTCGGCGGCGACATCAAACTTCACGCGGACATTCCCTTCCATGCGCAACGCAAACGCGCGCGACGGATACTGCGGCTGATTACGGCTTAACGCTCGCGGGGCTGTGGCAACCGGTGCGACTTTCGCTGCTGACGCAGGCTTCGCCGTAGGCGCTGGACGCACTGGCGCAGCGTTCTGGAACGGCGATGCCGGACGCGGCTCGGCCGGTTTTGCCTCGCGCTTCGGCTGTTCAACCTTTTTCACCGGCTTCGGTTTTGGCTTCGGCTTTGGCTTAGGTTTGGGTTCAGGCTTATGGATAACGACCGGCGCCTCTTTTGGCGGCTCGGGGATCGGTTCCGGCTCAGGTTCTGGCTCAACAACGGGTTCCGGCGGCGGCGGCACAACCTCTGGCTGCGGCGGCTCAAGGTCGACAGGCGCAACCATGGTGACGCTGATAGGCTGTGCAGGCGCGGGCATCTCAACAACCTGATGATGTACCGAGGTATAGAGCAACCCCGCCACTACAGCACCATGCAGCACGACGGAGAGCGCGGTCGGCCACGGGAAGCGGCGAGGTAAATCAAGGGTCATTGACGTCATAATGGCTTCGGTATTTTAAACAGGCGTTAATTTTAAATGCAAATAGCAATCATATTCAATAACGCATTGCCTGCGGCTGCACTTTTTCTCCTGAACGCTCTCTTTTTTCGGCATCCAGGTCAGGGATTTAACATCTTGTTTATGTTTCAATTGCAGTCTGAGCGCCATTCACTTACGGTATTTTACATCCCATTTAAAAAGGAGTCCTGCCCGTGCTGTATGTCATTTACGCAGAAGATAATGCCGATTCGCTTGAAAAGCGTCTGGCTGTACGCCCGGCCCACCTGGCACGCTTGCAGTTGCTACGTGATGAAGGCCGCCTGTTAACCGCCGGTCCAATGCCGGCAGTCGACAGCAACGATCCTGGCGCCGCCGGTTTTACCGGTTCAACGGTGATTGCGGAATTTAATGCTCTGGAAGATGCGCAGGCCTGGGCAGAAGCGGACCCCTACATTGCCGCGGGCGTTTACAAACAGGTGGCGGTTAAGCCCTACAAGAAGATTTTCTGAAGCGGTAACAGGATTCGACAATATTTTGGGCACCGGCTGGCGGTGCCCTTTTCTTTATGCCCTGCGATCGTGGATGGCAAACAGCAAAGCGTTACGCTGTTTATTAACCTGACACTTTCTGATGGCATGAATGCGCATATTACGGCGCGACTGACCTTCCAGCCAGCGTGCTTTACGCCGTTGCGCCTGACGCAGCATTCGCCAGCGTCCGACCTCGGTTCTACTACGCCTCATTTTTACGACTCAACTTTAAAACAGACGGCCCATTATAGATCCTTATTGCCAGCAGGCTAGCCGTTTTACGACTAGTTTTATTGTTAACGGGTTAAGGTTATGCGTAAACTCGAAACCATACGATTTCAAAAGGATTTTTAAGGTATGACAACCTTCTACACGGTGGTGAGTTGGCTGATCGTTTTAGGCTACTGGTTGCTGATAGCCGGGGTTACGCTTCGTATTTTAATGAAACGCCGGGCGGTTCCCTCCGCGATGGCCTGGCTGTTGATCATTTATATCCTGCCGCTGGTAGGCATTATCGCCTATCTCTCCTTCGGCGAGCTGCACCTGGGCAAGCGCCGGGCCGAACGCGCCCGGGCGATGTGGCCTTCCACGGCGAAATGGCTGACCGACCTTAAAAGCTGCAAACATATTTTTGCCGAAGAAAACAGCGAGGTTGCGACCTCCCTGTTCCAGCTTTGCGAACGTCGCCAGGGCATTGGCGGCGTGAAGGGCAATCAGCTGCAGCTTCTGACCTCGACCGATGAAACCATGCAGGCGCTGATTCGCGATATCCAGCTCGCGCGGCACAATATTGAGATGGTTTTCTATATCTGGCAGCCGGGCGGGATGGCCGATCAGGTGGCGGAATCGCTGATGGCCGCGGCTCGTCGCGGTATACATTGCCGCCTGATGCTTGACTCCGCAGGCAGCGTGACATTTTTCCGCAGCCCGTGGGCGAACATGATGCGCAACGCGGGCGTTGAGGTTGTCGAAGCGCTGAAGGTAAACCTGATGCGTGTGTTCCTGCGTCGCATGGATTTGCGCCAGCATCGCAAGATGGTGATGATCGACAATTACATCGCCTATACCGGCAGTATGAATCTGGTCGATCCGCGCTTCTTTAAGCAGGATGCGGGCGTTGGCCAGTGGGTCGATTTAATGGCGCGTATGGAGGGCCCGGTAGCCACGGCGATGGGCATCATCTATTCGTGCGACTGGGAAATCGAAACCGGCAAGCGCATTTTACCGCCGCCGCCGGACGCCAATATCATGCCGTTCGAAGAAGCCAGCGGCCACACCATCCATACCATTGCCTCAGGCCCCGGCTTCCCGGAAGATTTAATTCACCAGGCGCTGCTCACCTCCGTTTACGCGGCGCGTGAATATCTGATCATGACCACGCCCTACTTCGTGCCCAGCGACGACCTGCTGCATGCCATCTGCACCGCAGCCCAGCGCGGCGTTGATGTCAGCATTATCATTCCGCGTAATAACGATTCGCTGCTGGTCGGCTGGGCAAGCCGCGCTTTCTTTACCGAGCTGCTGGCCGCCGGCGTTAAAATTTATCAGTTCGAAGGGGGATTGCTGCATACCAAGAGCGTGCTGGTCGACGGCCAGCTAAGCCTCGTGGGAACGGTGAATCTCGATATGCGCAGCCTGTGGCTTAACTTCGAGATTACCATGGTGATTGACGACTCCGGCTTCGCAAGCGATCTGGCGGCGGTGCAGGATGATTATATCTCCCGTTCAAGGCTGCTGGATGCCCGTCTCTGGGCGAAACGTCCGATGTGGCAGCGCGTGGTTGAGCGACTGTTTTACTTCTTTAGCCCGTTGCTGTAAAACGTGGCGCATCAGCACTTCATATGTGGATGTAAAAATGGAAATGGATCTGAATAACCGCCTGACAGAAGACGAAACGCTGGAACAGGCCTACGACATTTTTCTCGAACTGGCGGTAGATAATCTCGATCCGGCCGACGTCATTCTCTTTAACCTGCAGTTCGAAGAGCGCGGCGGCGCTGAGCTGTTCGATCCGGCAGAAGACTGGCAGGAGCACGTAGATTTCGACCTGAATCCGGACTTCTTTGCCGAGGTGGTAATTGGCCTTGCCGATACCGACGGCGGAGAACTTAACGATATCTTCGCGCGCGTGCTGCTGTGTCGCGAAAAAGACCATAAGCTCTGCCATATTCTCTGGCGCGAATAAGCAAAAGGGCTGCGTAAGCAGCCCTTTTCGTTTATCGCTCCGCAGGATTAAAGCGGATCGACCTTCAGACAGGAAACCGCGTGGCGGAAACTCCCTTCCAGCACAGGACGGGTTTTTGCACATTCCGGCCCGGCAATCGGGCAGCGCGTGCGGAACACACAGCCCGACGGGGGATTAATCGGCGAAGGCAACTCCCCTTCCAGAAGCTGGATGACTTTGTTTTTCTCCAGATCCGGATCGGGGACAGGCACCGCCGACATCAGCGCTTTGGTGTAAGGATGCAGCGGATTGTGATAAACCTCATCGTAAGTCCCTAACTCCACCGCATGACCAAGATACATCACCAGCACGCGATCGGAGATGTGCTTCACTACCGCCAGGTCGTGGGCAATAAAGATCAGCGACAGCCCCATCTCACGCTGTAATTTCTGCAGCAGGTTGACCACCTGAGCCTGAATAGAGACGTCCAGCGCCGAAACGGGTTCGTCACAGATGATAAGTTTCGGCTCAAGGATTAACGCGCGCGCAATCCCAATACGCTGACACTGGCCGCCGGAGAACTCATGCGGGTAACGGTTGATGAGGTTGGGCAGCAGGCCTACTTTCATCATCATCGCTTTCACGCGATCACGCACTTCCTGGCGCGGCATTTTCGGATGATAAGTCCGCAGCGGTTCGGCGATGATATCGCCGATATTCATACGCGGGTTTAACGAGGCCAGCGGGTCCTGGAAAATCATCTGAATGTCGCTGCGCACGTCGCGCCACTCCGCCTGATTCATCCCCAGCAGATCTTTGCCCAGCCAGGCCACGCGCCCGTCGGTTGCTTTAACCAGGCCGATAATGGCGCGGGCAAAGGTCGATTTACCGCAGCCGGACTCGCCCACCACGCCCAGGGTTTCCCCTTCATACAGCCGCAGGGTAACGCCATCAACCGCCTTAAGGGTTTTTGACGGCTGCCAGAACCATTGCTTGCCGTCTTTAATATCAAAGTGGACCTTAAGATCGGCAATTTCGAGCAGAACTTTTCTCTCTTCTGTCACGGCATTCATACCAGCTCCTCCACCGGCTTAAAGCAGGCGCGCAGGCGACCTTCACCAAAGGGCTCAAGCGGCGGCATGCTGTTACAAATTTCCATGGCGTACGGACAGCGCGGCTGGTACGGGCAGCCTTTCGGCAGACGCAGCAGGTTCGGCGGGTTGCCCGGAATGGTCATCAGCGCTTCGCCTTCCGCATCCAGGCGCGGCACCGCGTTCAGCAGGCCGATGGAATAGGGGTGAACGGGGCTGTAGAACACGTCGCGCGCTTTGCCGTACTCCATGGTACGCCCGGCGTACATCACCAGCACTTTGTCGCAGATGCCGGCAACTACCCCCAGATCGTGGGTGATCATGATAATGGCGGTGTTGAACTCGCGTTTCAGCTCGTTTAACAGCGTCATGATCTGCGCCTGAACCGTCACATCCAGCGCGGTCGTGGGCTCGTCGGCAATCAGCAGCTTTGGCCGACACAGCAGCGCCATGGCGATCATTACGCGCTGGCGCATACCGCCTGAGAACTCATGCGGGAACATGCGCATGCGCTTACGCGCCTCCGGCATTTTTACCGCATCGAGCATGCGAACGGATTCTTCGAACGCCTCTGCCTTACCCAATTTTTTATGCAGCATCAGCACTTCCATCAGCTGCTCGCCCACGCGCATATACGGGTTGAGGGAAGTCATCGGATCCTGGAAAATCATCGAGATTTGTTCGGCGCGCAGGCGGTTCAGCTGGCTCTCCGGCAGGTTCAGGATCTCTTTGCCGTTAAATTTCGCCGAGCCGCCGATGCGGCCATTGGCCGCCAGCAGGCCCATCAGCGCGAACGCAGTCTGGGATTTACCCGAACCTGATTCGCCGACGATGCCCAGCGTTTCACCGGCGCGCAGGCTGAAGTTCAGATCGTTGACAGCGGTAACGTCACCGTCGGGCGTGCCAAAGGTGACGCGCAGATCTTTTACGTCAAGCAGCGCAGATGTCTGGCTCAGTGGAGTGACCACCGCAGGGTTTTCAATTGTGCTCATCGCGGCACTCCTTAACGATCTTTCGGGTCGAGGGCATCACGCAGGCCATCGCCGATAAAGTTAAAACAGAACAGGGTAATCACCAGGAAGCCCGCAGGGAACAGCAGCAGCCATGGAGAAACCTCCATGGAGTTAGCGCCGTCGCTTAACAGCGCCCCCCAGCTGCTCAGCGGCTCTTGGGTACCCAGACCGAGGAAGCTCAGGAAAGATTCGAACAGGATCATACTCGGCACCAGCAGCGAGGCGTAAACCACGACCACGCCCAGCACGTTCGGCACGATATGGCGCATCACGATGCTGGCGGTAGAGACCCCGCCCACCTGTGCCGCTTCGATAAACTCTTTACGTTTCAGGCTCAGCGTCTGACCACGCACGATACGCGCCATGTCCAGCCAGGAGACCATCCCGATGGCCACGAAGATCAGCAGGATGTTTTGCCCGAAGAAGGTCACCAGCAGGATAACGAAGAACATGAACGGGAAGGAGTTAAGGATTTCCAGCAAACGCATCATCACGGAGTCGGTTTTGCCGCCCAGATAGCCCGCCAGCGAGCCGTACAGCGTCCCTACGACTACCGCAACCAGCGCGGCTGCCACGCCCACCATCAGCGAAATGCGCCCGCCGATAGCCACGCGCACCAGCAGATCGCGGCCCGAGGAGTCGGTTCCGAAGTAGTGGCCGGACGCCGTCTCCGGCGCGCTCGACATCATGCCCCAGTCGGTATCGAAATAGGTGAACTGCGACAGCATCGGCGCAAAGGTTACAAAGAGCGCGATCAGCACCAGCACAATCAGGCTGGCAACCGCCGCGCGGTTATGCATAAAACGACGACGCGCATCCTGCCACAGGCTGCGGCCTTCAACCTCAAGCTTTTCACTGAAGTTTTCCAGCGCCTCGCTGTTTTTCTTACTCAACATCATGGCGAACCCCAGCTCTAGTAACGGATTTTCGGATCGATAACGGCGTAGAGCACGTCAACAATCGCATTAAAGAGAATGGTCAGCGCGCCCACCAGAATGGTGAGGCTAAGAACCAGCGAATAGTCGCGGTTCAGCGCTCCGTTTACGAACAGCTGGCCGATACCCGGCAGGCCGTAGATGGTTTCAATAACCATTGAGCCCGTAATAATCCCGACGAAAGCTGGCCCAAGATAAGAGAGAACGGGCAGCAGCGCAGGCTTCAGCGCGTGACGCAAAATAATGCGGCGCATCGGCAACCCTTTCGCACGTGCGGTACGGATAAAGTTGGAGTGCAGCACTTCAATCATCGAGCCACGGGTAATACGCGCGATACTGGCGATATAGGCCAGTGATAAAGCCACCATCGGCAGAATCATGTATTGCAGCGCCCCGCCGTTCCAGCCCCCGCCGGGCAGCCATCTGAGGGTGATGGAAAATATCAGCACCAGCAACGGGGCGACCACAAAACTGGGGATAACGACCCCGGTCATGGCTATCCCCATTACGGCATAATCCCATTTGGTATTTTGATTCAGCGCCGCAATAACCCCTGCCAGCACGCCCAGCACAACGGCGAAAATAAACGCGGCCGCGCCTAATTTGGCCGAGACCGGGAAGCTTGAAGCCACCAGATCGTTGACTGAATAATCTTTATATTTGAACGACGGCCCAAAATCACCGTGCGCCAGCTGCTTCAGATAGCTGAAATACTGGGTCGTGATCGGATCGTTTAAATGATATTTAGCTTCAATGTTCGCCATGACTTCTGGCGGAAGCGCGCGCTCGCTGGTAAACGGACTGCCCGGCGCAAGACGCATCATGAAGAAGGATATTGTTATAAGAATAAAGAGTGTCGGAATCGCTTCCAGACAACGACGTAGAATAAATTTCAACATTGCCCATACCTTCTGGCCTGTGCCTTTAGAGTGCGATGAAATAAGACACGATGGGGCGGGACTGTAGTAGCCCTGCCCCACGAATTGCCATTAATGTTTAATGATATACATATCTTTGGTGTAGGTATTATCCATTGGGTCTTTGCCGGTATAACCGCCAACCCAAGGTTTCACCAGACGGGCATTCACATAGTAATAAACCGGCACGATCGCAGAGTCTTTGCCCAGCTGCTGTTCGGCTTTATCGTAAGCCGCGCTGCGCTGCGCTTCATCGGTCGCCTTCAGGGATTCGTCCATGATGGCATCAAACGCCGGGCTCTTATAATGCGCGGTATTCATGGAGCTGCCGGAAAGCATGGTGTTCAGGAACGAAGTTGGTTCATTGTAGTCCGCACACCAGCCGGCACGCGCCACATCGTAGTTGCCCTGGTGACGGGTATCGAGGAAGGTTTTCCACTCCTGGTTCACCAGCTTGACGTGCACGCCCAGGTTTTTCTGCCAGATGGACGCCGCGGCGATAGCCAGTTTTTTATGCAGATCGGAGGTGTTGTACAGCAGGTTGAAGGTCAGCGGCTTGTCTTTGCTGTAGCCTGCTTCGGCCAGCAGTTTCTTCGCTTCTTCGTTACGCTTTTCCTGCGTCCAGGAGAACCATTCAGGCTTGGTCAGTTTTGCGCCGTCGGTATAAGGAGGGGTGTAGCCATATGCAGGTAAATCGCCCTGCGCTTTAACTTTATTGGTGATGATATCGCGATCCAGGCCCAGTTTCAGCGCGGTACGCACGCGCGCATCGGTAAACGGCGCTTTCTGGTTGTTGATTTCGTAATAGTAAGTACACAGGTACGGATCAACATGAACTTCTGCCGGGATCTCTTTTTTCAGTTTCTGGAACAGTTCAATCGGCAGGTTGTTATAGGTCATGTCGATTTCACCGCTGCGGTAGCGGTTAACGTCGGTCACTTCTGAAGAAATCGGCAGGTAGGTAACCTGCGAAATAACGGTTTTAGCGTCATTCCAGTAGTTGGTGTTGCGTTCCATCACGATGCGTTCGTTAACAACCCAGTCTTTTAGCTTATAGGCACCGTTGGAAACGAGGTTTGCAGGCTGGGTCCACTTCTCGCCAAACTTCTCGATGGCGGTTTTATTCACCGGCGACATCGCCGGGTTGACCAGCAGCTTGTAGAAGTATGGAACAGGTTCGCTCAGGGTGACTTCCAGCGTGTGGTCGTCAATGGCTTTTACGCCCAGCTCAGATGGCTTTTTCTTGCCGTCGATGATTTCATCAACGTTAACGATATGGCCGTATTGCGGATAGCTCGCATAAGGGGACGCAGTGTTTGGATCCACCAGGCGCTGCCAGCTATAAACGAAATCTTGCGCGGTAACCGGGTCACCGTTAGACCATTTCGCATCTTTACGCAGATGGAAGGTCCAGACTTTGAAATCTTTATTATCCCAGGATTCAGCCACGCCCGGAATCGGGTGGCCGTCTTTTGGAGAAGAGATCAGCAGGCCTTCAAACAGGTCACGGCTGACGTTTGCTTCAGGGACACCTTCAATCTTATTTGGATCCAGCGACTGAGGCTCAGCGCCGTTGTTGCGGATCAGCGTTTGCTTTTCTGCAAGCTTTACACTCGCCGGGACGTCTGCCGCATGGGCGACGCTGCCCGCGATAAGCGCGGTTAAAATACTTGCTGCTACCAGACTTTTTTTTGTGATGATGGACATTGTGTTGATACTCCACTCATTATAATTACCGGCCCGAAAGCCAGCCTCTTCCCCGTGGGGTTCCCGTACAGCGCGGAGCGTTAAGCGTCTGTAGGGAGTACTGCCGTTACCGCTTGCTATCACCGACTTTATTTGCGGGATGCTCTCAGGCGCCCTGTTCCGTCGATTCTTTCCAGCCAGCCCTGTAACAAAGCTGGCGAGATGATTCATATTGCAAAGGAATCTAATTTCATTCAGAAATCAAACTCAGCTGGAAATGAAGCGTTTTCCAGCGAATTGTGTGGACCGGAAAGTATCAAAAGCACCCAGGCCCCGCCAATACAATTTGCAAATTTGTTAACTGTTTCTCTTTTATCAACTGAAGCGTGGATTTATTGAAGGATTACAGCGGGCTACATTCTTTGATTTTCCCAATTAAAATCAAAGACATAAATTGGATGGATCGTTTGAAAGCCTGAAACGTTCTGTACCTGCGCCGCCACCAACAAAAAATTAACAATTGATTATTTTTTAGCACATTCCTCTGCGGAAAAGTCTGAATTACTAATATCATCTCAATAAAGCGGCAGCAAGCATCATTGTGTAGTGTGAGTTAAATAACAGCGCGACTGGCCTTTTTCTGTACAACGCGCTCATCCTGCAAAGAGTAACAAGCGGTTTCCAAAGCAATTTCTTATGGCCGATCGCCTTATATCGCCTGCCATAAATTTCATATAAAAACGAATTTGGTGTTCTTATAACAAAAAAAAGCAGAATTTCGATTCTGCTTTTTCATCGGAAAGTTTCAGTGGAATTAACTCAGCAGACCCGGAAAGATGGCCTTGAGGCCGGTGACGATAAATTCTATGCCCAGCGCCATCAGCAATAACCCCATAATACGGGTAATAACGTTGATGCCGGTCTGGCCCAGCAGGCGAACCAGCCACGGAGCAATACGAAACACCATCCAGCAGCTAAGGGCAAAAAGCGCAATAGCTACCGAGAAGCCAAACAGATGTCCCCAACTGTGATATTTCGTTCCCCAGACGATGGTGGAGCTGATTGCCCCCGGCCCTGCCATCAGCGGTAGCGCAAGAGGCACCACGCCCACGCTTTCACGTATCGCGCTTTCCGACTTCTCCTGCTTGTTTTGCTTATCTTCCCCCAGCTTGCCGCTGATCATTGACATCGCAATCGTCACCACAAGGATGCCGCCGGCAATGCGGAAGGAGTCAATGGAAATGCCGAACACCTGCAGGATACCGTCGCCCAGGAATAAAGAGGTCCATAAAATGATAGCGACGGAGAGGTTTGCGGTGAGGTTGGTTTTATTTCTCGCCGCCGCGGTCTGGTAGCTTGTCATGCTGATAAAGACGGGAATAATGCCCACCGGGTTTACCAGAGCAAAAAGACCAATAAAAAATTTAAAATAGGTAGGCAAATCAAACATGGGTTGAACCACGCGAAACTCCGCAAGTGAATATAGCAAACGCAGGCGTAATGTAATGGAAAAGCACAGCTGGCGCTACGGCATTTCACGGCATGGGCCGCGCCCGGTATCGCAGATGGTAAGAATAAGCAATATTGTTACTTGCATGTTGGAAATATGATAGTTTGATTTGTCTGCGCTGTGACTAAATTTTTAAAGCCTTTTCAACTACATAAATTAGCCATGCTGAAAGGAGTCAGCCTTAAAATTATGTGACGCAGATCACAAAATCACTACTCAGAAGTGGGTACTCTTGGCTACACCAGAAGAGCAGGTTTCGCGTTATAGGGCGCGCTTTTTCAGGTGAGGCTCTTTTAGTAAATCAGTGAGATGCCAGTGGAAGCTTTTGCAGCGTTATATCCCGGTTTTACGCAAGCCGTTGCCCGCTGACTATACTGTCGAATCGAGCAACTGATTTACTAAAAGAGTTTAACATTATCAGGAGAGCATTATGGCTGTAACTAATGTCGCTGAACTTAACGCACTCGTAGAGCGCGTAAAGAAAGCCCAGCGTGAATATGCCAACTTTACTCAAGAGCAAGTTGATAAAATCTTCCGCGCCGCCGCCCTGGCTGCCGCTGATGCTCGAATCCCTCTCGCAAAACTGGCCGTTGCCGAATCCGGTATGGGTATCGTCGAAGATAAGGTCATTAAAAACCACTTTGCTTCCGAGTATATCTATAACGCTTATAAAGATGAAAAAACCTGTGGTGTGCTGTCTGAAGACGATACCTTCGGCACCATCACTATTGCTGAACCAATCGGTATTATTTGCGGTATCGTTCCTACTACTAACCCGACTTCAACGGCTATCTTTAAATCCCTCATCAGCCTGAAGACCCGTAACGGTATCATTTTCTCTCCGCACCCACGTGCAAAAGACGCAACCAATAAAGCCGCGGATATCGTGCTGCAGGCAGCTATCGCCGCCGGTGCGCCTAAAGATCTGATCGGCTGGATCGATCAGCCGTCTGTTGAGCTGTCAAATGCCCTGATGCACCACCCGGATATCAATATGATTCTGGCAACCGGTGGCCCGGGCATGGTTAAAGCGGCATACAGCTCCGGCAAGCCAGCCATCGGCGTTGGCGCGGGCAATACGCCTGTGGTGGTTGATGAAACTGCCGACATCAAACGCGTTGTTGCTTCTATTCTGATGTCCAAGACCTTCGATAACGGCGTAATCTGTGCTTCTGAGCAGTCCGTCATCGTTGTTGATTCCGCCTACGACGCCGTTCGCGAGCGTTTCGCTTCCCACGGCGGCTATATGCTGCAGGGGCAGGAACTGCAAGCGGTACAGAATATCATTCTGAAAAACGGCGGCCTGAACGCGGCCATCGTTGGTCAGCCAGCAACCAAAATTGCTGAACTGGCGGGCTTCACCGTACCGGCAGACACCAAAATCCTGATTGGCGAAGTAAGCATCGTTGACGAGTCTGAGCCGTTTGCTCACGAAAAACTCTCCCCAACGCTGGCTATGTATCGCGCCAAAAGCTTTGAAGATGCCGTGCTTAAAGCTGAAAAACTGGTTGAGATGGGCGGTATCGGCCATACCTCCTGCCTGTATACCGACCAGGACAACCAGCCAGAACGCGTTAAGCACTTCGGCGATAAAATGAAGACCGCCCGTATTCTGATTAACACCCCTGCTTCCCAGGGCGGTATCGGCGACCTGTACAACTTTAAACTCGCACCTTCCCTGACTCTGGGTTGTGGTTCATGGGGTGGTAACTCCATCTCTGAGAACGTTGGTCCTAAGCATCTGATCAACAAGAAAACCGTTGCTAAGCGAGCTGAGAACATGTTGTGGCATAAACTTCCGAAATCTATCTACTTCCGCCGCGGCTCGCTGCCAATCGCGCTGGACGAAGTGATTACCGATGGTCACAAGCGTGCGATGATCGTTACCGACCGTTTCCTGTTCAACAACGGTTATGCGGACCAGATCACCTCCGTTCTGAAAGCGGCCGGCGTTGAAACCGAAGTCTTCTTTGAAGTAGAAGCTGACCCAACGCTTAGCGTAGTGCGTAAAGGCGCCGAGCTTGCTAACTCCTTCAAACCAGACGTGATTATCGCGCTGGGCGGCGGCTCCCCAATGGATGCGGCGAAAATCATGTGGGTTATGTACGAACATCCGGAAACCCACTTCGAAGAGCTGGCGCTGCGCTTTATGGACATCCGTAAGCGTATCTACAAGTTCCCGAAAATGGGCGTGAAGGCGAAAATGATCGCGGTCACCACCACTTCCGGTACCGGCTCTGAAGTCACGCCGTTTGCGGTTGTAACCGATGACGCTACCGGCCAGAAATACCCGCTGGCGGACTATGCATTGACTCCAGACATGGCGATTGTTGATGCCAACCTGGTAATGGATATGCCTAAATCCCTGTGCGCTTTCGGTGGTCTGGATGCCGTAACCCACGCGCTGGAAGCTTACGTTTCCGTCCTGGCGAGCGAGTTCTCTGACGGCCAGGCTCTGCAGGCCCTGAAACTGCTGAAAGAGAACCTGCCGGCGTCTTACAACGAAGGCTCTAAAAACCCGGTTGCCCGTGAGCGTGTGCACAACGCGGCGACCATCGCGGGTATCGCGTTTGCCAACGCCTTCCTCGGCGTGTGTCACTCAATGGCTCACAAACTGGGTTCTCAGTTCCACATTCCTCACGGTCTGGCGAACGCCCTGCTGATTTCCAACGTTATTCGCTACAACGCGAATGACAACCCAACCAAGCAGACTGCGTTCAGCCAGTATGACCGCCCACAGGCGCGTCGTCGCTACGCTGAAATCGCAGACCATCTGGGTCTGAGCGCGCCGGGCGACCGTACCGCGGCTAAGATCGAGAAACTGCTGGCGTGGCTGGACAGCATTAAGGCTGAGCTGGGTATTCCTAAGTCCATCCGCGAGGCAGGCGTTCAGGAAGCTGACTTCCTGGCCCACGTGGATAAGCTTTCTGAAGATGCGTTCGATGACCAGTGTACCGGTGCTAACCCACGTTACCCGTTGATCGCTGAACTGAAACAGATCCTGATGGATACTTACTATGGCCGTGAGTACACAGAAGGCGAAGCGCCTAAAGAAGCCGCTCCCGCAGTTAAAGCTGACAAAAAAGCGAAGAAAACCGCTTAATTGACAGGCTCTGATAAAAAACCCGCTCCGGCGGGTTTTTTTATATCTGCAGAACATGCCTGCTCAGGGCCTGTATTATTCTGCTGTTTTATTGCAGCCTGTCGCCGCAAGGCTAATCGCGCTGAATAGCCTGCAGGGAGCCTTTTTGCAGCGCATCTTTATAATGCTTGCGGCAAACCGAGACGTAACGCTCGTTGCCGCCGATAACCACCTGCTCGCCCTGATTATAAGGCCGCCCTTCGCTGTCCAGACGTAAAACCATACTGGCTTTACGGCCGCAGAAGCAGATAGTTTTTAGCTCAACGAGTTTATCTGACCATGCCAGCAAATATTGGCTGCCGCCAAACAGCTCGCCGCGGAAATCCGTTCGCAGGCCGTAACACAATACGGGAATATCTAATTCATCCACCACGTCTGATAAAGCATGAACCTGTTCACGCGTCAGGAACTGGCTCTCATCAACCAGAACGCAATGGACGGGCGCACGCTCGTGCTCATTACGGATATCATCAAACAGCGATGTGGAAGGGTTATACAGTTTCGCAGGCGATGACAAACCGATACGGGAACTTACCTTTCCTGAACCATACCGATTATCAATCTCTGCGGTATACACCAGCGTGCGCATACCTCTTTCCTGGTAATTATAGGAAGACTGAAGTAACGCCGTGGATTTCCCGGCATTCATCGCCGAGTAGTAGAAATAGAGTTGCGCCATTCGCAGATAACCTAAGTCAAAGTGTAAATATTGTTAACGAGAGGATTATACCATAAGCTGCGGCCCCGGCTCGCCTCGCAGCGCGCTTTGCACCTGAGCTTTACATACGATGATATATAAGCGATTGCTAAAAATTACCGCATCATATAAGCACGCTGGCTCTGACGTAAAACGCCTCTAACACCCAGAGTTTTCAGACTTTTTAAAGCAGAAATGCAATTTAATACAACGATAATTAATATTATCCCGTTAAGAATATTCAGCCATTCGCGCAATAATACCGACGGCGGATATTTAGCCATTGATGCTACATAACCTCAATTTTTCTAAGTTCACCCTCCAGCTGTTGCTCCCGGACGGTTGTTGAAAAAGTGAGTTACACCACTTTTTTTGTGCTTCACTTCGAGCCCAATTTAAGTTAGCGAACTTTAATAAAAGCGGTAAATAAGCTTAATTTTTGGATTCCTTACATTCCCCCCTATTGCAGAACTTAATTTAAGGCACTATTATTACCCCAACAAGCCACCCTAATATAAGTTTGAGATTACTAAAATGAGCGAAGCACTTAAAATTCTGAACAACATCCGTACTCTTCGTGCACAGGCAAGAGAATGCACTCTTGAAACTCTGGAAGAAATGCTGGAGAAATTAGAAGTCGTCGTTAATGAGCGCCGTGAAGAAGAAAATGCCCAGGCTGCAGAAATTGAAGAGCGTACCCGTAAACTGCAGCAATACCGTGAAATGCTGATCGCAGACGGTATCGATCCTAACGAATTGCTCAACAGCATGGCTGCTGTTAAATCCGCAGGCAAAGCTAAGCGTGCTGCACGTCCGGCTAAATATCAGTATATCGACGAGAACGGCGAAACCAAGACCTGGACCGGCCAGGGCCGTACTCCGGCTGTAATCAAAAAAGCGATGGAAGATCAGGGTAAAAAACTGGAAGATTTCCTGATTTCCTGAGCCCTACGCTTTAAGTGTGCAGCTTATTAAATCCCGCCCCGGCGGGATTTTTTTATTCCGCATATAAAAAAAGGAAGCCGCGGCTTCCTTTTACTGCTTAGCTTACCTTGTAGAAGGCTTTATACCATTCAACAAAGCGCGCCACGCCGTCTGCGACAGAAGTTTGCGGCTTAAAGCCTATGACATCATATAAGGCGCTCGTATCGGCGCTCGTTTCCAGCACGTCACCCGGCTGCATCGGCAGCATATTTTTCTTCGCAACCTTGCCCAGCGCTGTTTCAAGCGCGGTAATATAATCCATCAGCGTCACCGGATCGCTATTGCCAATGTTATATACGCGATAAGGGGCGGAACTGGTTGCCGGCGAACCTTGTTCTACCGTCCATGCCGCATCGGCTTGCGGAATGATATCCTGCAAACGCACAATCGCTTCGACAATATCATCAATATAAGTAAAATCGCGGCGCATTTGTCCGTGATTGTATACATCAATACTATTACCCTCAACGATTGCGCGGGTGAATTTAAATAACGCCATATCCGGACGGTACCATGGGCCATAAACGGTGAAAAAGCGCAGCCCGGTTGTCGGTATGCCATATAAATGGGAGTAAGTGTGCGACATCAGTTCATTGGCTTTTTTAGTCGCGGCATATAAAGAGACCGGATGATCGACGGAATCATCGGTTGAGAATGGCAGCTTACGATTTAATCCATACACGGAACTTGATGAGGCATACAGTAAATGCCCTACTTTATTATGGCGACAGCCTTCCAGCACATTCAGATGCCCGATAAGGTTTGAATCGGCATAGGCATGAGGATTATCGATGGAATAACGCACGCCCGCCTGCGCGGCCAGATGAATGACGCGATCGAACTGCTGCGTAGCGAATAGCTCCTCCATCGCGCTGCGGTCGGCGAGATCCATTTTTTCGAACCGGAACTGGGGATGCGGCTTAAGTAAATCAAGGCGGGCGAGCTTGAGGTTGACATCATAATAGTCATTCAGGTTATCGATACCGATAACCTGGTGACCGGCAGCAAGCAGGCGCTCGCTAACATGAAATCCAATAAAACCTGCTGCGCCGGTAACCAGAAATTTCATACAATCCTCATTTATTATGCAATATTGATGGACGCTCCGCGGCCAATTGCATAATAAACAAAGCCGCGTTTGCTGAGTCTCTCAGGATCATACAGGTTACGGCCGTCAAAGATAACTGGTTGCTTCAGGGTTTTCTTAATGATGTCAAAATCCGGCACGCGGAAGCTTTGCCATTCGGTACAAATCACCAGCGCATCCGCTCCCTGGAGCGCCGCTTCTTTCGTTCCCATCAGCTTCAGATCGCTTCGGTGTCCATAGATGCGCTGGGTTTCATCCATCGCCTCTGGATCGAACGCCTGCACCTGAGCCCCGCGTTCCCACAGCGCTTCCATCAGGACGCGGCTGGAGGCCTCACGCATATCATCGGTGTTTGGCTTAAAAGAGAGTCCCCACAACGCGAAGGTTTTACCCTTCAGGTCTTCGCCAAAATGACGGCGAATAAACTCGGGAAGCTTCATCTTTTGCGCATGGTTAACCTGCTCTACCGCCTGCAGCAGGCGTGGCTGATAACCAATTTGCTCAGCGGTGCGAATCAACGCCTGCACGTCTTTCGGGAAGCAGGAGCCGCCGTAACCGCAGCCAGGGTAAATAAAGTGGTAGCCAATACGCGGATCGGAACCAATGCCCTGACGTACTTTTTCAACGTCTGCGCCTAACAGTTCTGCCAGGTTTGAAATCTCGTTCATAAAGCTGATTTTGGTCGCCAGCATACAGTTAGCGGCATACTTGGTCAGCTCGGCGCTGCGGATGTCCATCAGGATCATACGGTCATGGTTGCGGTTAAACGGCTCGTAGAGTTCACGCAGCAGGTCCACCACATCTTCGTTATCCGTACCAATAACGATACGTTCAGGACGCATACAGTCAGAAACCGCGGCGCCCTCTTTAAGAAACTCAGGGTTTGAGACGACGTCAAACGGGATAGTTTCGCCACGCTCTTTAAGCGTTTGCTCCATTACGCTGCGAACTTTATCTGCCGTACCCACGGGAACGGTAGATTTATCCAGCACTACCTTATGAGAGGTCATATGTTGTGCGATGGTGCGGGCAACGGCGGTTACATATTTCAGATCCGCAGAGCCGTCTTCGTCCGGCGGCGTCCCCACGGCGATGAACTGCATCTCGCCATGATGCACTCCCATTTCAGCGTCGGTGCTGAATGAGAGACGGCCTTCTTCGTAATTTTTCTTCACCAGCGGCGTCAGGCCCGGTTCAAAAATCGGGATCACGCCATTTTTCAGGTTTTCTACTTTCTTTGCATCGACATCGATACACATAACTTCATGGCCGACTTCTGCAAGCACTGCTGCCTGGACAAGCCCAACGTAGCCGATACCAAATACGGTAACTTTCATCTTTCTATCCTGCGTTGAATTGAATTACTTCTTCGCGCCAACGGTCTCTTCAAGCCAGGCTTTAAAATCTTCGCCGAGGCTCTGATGACGAATGCCGTATTCCACAAACGCCTGCATGTAGCCCAGTTTGTTACCGCAGTCATGGCTCACGCCTTTCATGTGATAGGCTTCAACGGTCTGTTTTTCCATCAGCATAGCGATAGAGTCGGTCAACTGAATTTCGTCGCCCGCGCCCGGAGGCGTTTTGGACAGCAGCGGCCAGATGTCGGCGTTCAGGACATAACGTCCGACAACGGCAAGATTGGAGGGGGCAACGCTGGCTTTAGGCTTCTCAACTATACCGACCATCGGCACGCTGTCGCCTGCTTTTAATTCAACGCCTTTACAGTCAACCACGCCATAGGCGGTAACGTCTTCTACAGGCTCAACCATAATCTGGCTGTAACCGGTAGCATCAAAACGTTTAATCATCTCCGCCAGATTATCCTGGGAAAGATCGGATTCGAATTCGTCGAGAATAACGTCCGGCAGAATGACCGCTACGGGTTCGTCGCCGACCACGGGATGCGCGCACAGCACCGCATGACCCAGACCTTTGGCCAGTCCCTGGCGGACCTGCATAATAGTAACGTGCGGCGGGCAAATCGCCTGCACTTCATCCAGTAGCTGGCGCTTCACGCGTTTTTCCAGCATGGCTTCCAGTTCGAAGCTGGTATCGAAGTGGTTTTCGATGGAGTTTTTCGAAGAGTGCGTCACCAGAACAATTTCAGTGATACCCGCCGCGATACATTCGTTTACGACGTACTGAATTAATGGTTTATCTACCAGCGGCAGCATCTCTTTCGGAATTGCCTTAGTAGCCGGCAACATGCGCGTTCCCAATCCCGCAACAGGGATTACTGCTTTTCTAACTTTAGAATTAATGGCAGCCATTGAAAAACCTCCTGGACTGGTCAAGTGTTAAACTTGTTCGTCAATTTAAAAACGCGTTCGAGTATATCAGCTTAAAAACTAAATCTGCCGCTGATTACCCGCAGCGCGGGTAATTTAAGACTAATACGAATCGGTATGACGCGATATTACCACCAGCCCAGGCGGGGGAGAAAAGCTAAATGTAATCAGTGGTTCAGGTGCTCACTCCGCAGACAACATTAAGCGTAAACGGCCGCCTGCGCCCCATACCTGACACTGCCAGGCTTCGCAGCTCTGGCTAATTTGATTCAGATAAGTATTGCCTAAAGTACCTAATGGCACACCGTTACTGACCTGAATTTGATGCTCTCCGGTATTTAAGGTGGCGTTGAGGCCGGCGGAGACCAGAATAAGGTTTTTTAATGCGCTGTGATAATAGCCAACAATGAGCGGAAATTGTCCGGTCAGATTCGCCTGCCGCAATAACTGGTTCACCTGTTTAAGCAGATTACCTAATTCCGGCAGCCGCTGGCGCTGATGGGAAAGCTGCTCCTGAAGCAGGCCGTTGAAAAGCGCACGCAGCAGCAAGGCTGCCAGCACGCCGTTATCGCCGGCGCGCGTAACGTCAAGACAATAAAAAGCGAGATCGTTTTCAGAAAGCGGCGCGATATCAAGCACAAGGCCTGGCTCGTCGGCTGCAACAAGCTGGCGGTAATTAACCCGGCAGTGGGACATGACCTGCTGCACCGGCGGCTGCAGTTCCTGAAGCAGCTTCGCGGCGGCCTGTGGGTCGCTTACCAACGCATCCCAGTCCTGGAAGAGGCGCTCTTCTTCTTCGACACGAGAGTTAAACATTGTCGGGTAGAGGCAGGCGAAGACGGTTTCACGCAGGCGGCTGAGGTCTTTTATCGGCTTGAGCAGCACGTCCTGTACGCCCAGGCGCAGCGCTTTAGCGATATCCGACATATTTTCCGTGGCGGAAATCACCAGGATAGGCATCTGATTGCCCTGGTTACGAATATGCTCAACCAGTTTAAGCCCGTTCATGCGCGGCATAGCAAGATCGCAGATCAGCAGATCGGGCGACAGTCCCAGCATTTTTTCCAGCGCATCAACGCCGTCCCGCGCTAAAGAGGTGACGGCACCAAGCGAGGAGAGATAGCTATCCAAAAGGGAGCGGAAAACAGGCTCATCCTCAACGATGAGGATCTGTTTTCCCGCAAGTGGCTGTGTCATGCTCTCTCCTCTGCCCGATAATCAGTAAATAGTGGCATGGTCTGGCTCTGAGCGCCCTTCAGAATTACCTGAAGATGTGTAAAATCCCAATGTTCAGTCATGGGTGCGAACCAGCGGCAGCAGTTCATCCATCTTTTTTTCTACCGCCTGAGCCCCGGCGGTAATGGCTTCCGCCGCACGATGGAAATCCAACGTAGAGATTTGCGGGCAGAACGGCTGCAGTAAAATATCCGGCGGATCGCCCGCCATGCGGTTGCGTTTCAGCCGGTTTTCCAGCACCTGAATCGAGGTGGTCATGATTTCCATCGCCGTCGGCGACGAGAAAGCCTGCCGGGTTTTCATTTTCCCTAACTGCTCACGCAGGCGAGCGTGCCAGGTGGCAGGTTGCCCACCCTCTTCTTTTATCGAGCCGCTCACGTTCATGGACAATAAATCCTGTTGCATCAGGTGGGCATCGTGCTGCAAATCTACTGCGATAACAATATCCGCTCCCAGAGCGCGCGTTAGCGAAACAGGAACAGGATTTACCACCGCGCCATCCACAAGCCAGTAGCCGTTATAGCCCACCGGTGAAAGAAGCCCCGGCATGCTGCACGAGGCTCGCACAGCCTGATGCAGATCGCCGTCGGTGAACCAAAGTTCACGACCGGTACTCAGGTTACAGGCCACGGATCCAAAGCGCAGACGGCAGCTTTCGATTGATTCTTCGGGGATAATTTTGCGAATGTTGTTAAAAACTCTTTCGCCGCGCAGTAGACCTCCGCGACGCCAGGAAAGGTCCATCAAACGTAATACGTCCCAATAGCCAAACGATCTTACCCAATGCTCCATGACGGGTAACCTGTTGCAGGCGTAGGCGGCACCAACCAGCGCGCCTACTGAACATCCCGCAACGATATCAATTTGTATACCCGCCCGCTTTAACGCATTGATCACACCAATATGTGCCCAACCTTTTGCTGCTCCCGACCCTAACGCCAGGCCGATTTTTACCTGTCTCATTCCGCCTCGGTCAATCTCTACAGGATTTGCATCCCGTGGCGCCTTCGCCAATGCTCAGTTAACATAGCGCTGCCAGGCGTTATCACGCCGATTACTTTTTAAGGAGTTACTGTGGCGCAACTTTGTCCTTGTGGCAGCGGTTTGGAGTATAGCCTATGTTGCCAGCCTTACCTACGCGGTGAAAGCCTGCCTGGGACACCGGCACAGCTTATGCGTTCACGCTATTGTGCATATGTGATGCAGGACGCGGAATATCTGCTTGCAACATGGCACCCGGACGTGCGCCATGAAACGCTAAGTACAGATATTGCTGCCAGTTTTACCGGCACGCGGTGGCTCGGCTTAACCATCTTTGAAGAGGCTAACGGCCGCAGCAGCAACGAGGGATATGTCAGTTTTGTAGCGCGTTTTGAAGAAAAAGGCCGTGAAAGCGCCATTATCGAACGTTCCCGTTTTTTAAAAGAATCCGCTCGGTGGTATTATATCGACGGTACGCTTCCCCAGCTGGGACGTAACGACCCTTGCCCATGCGGCTCGGGGAAAAAATTTAAAAAATGTTGTGGGCGTTAAGCTTCCGGGCCGTAACCACACTCTTTTAGCAAACACCGTTCACAGGATTTAGCAAGCGATGCAAGCACCGCAACGAAAAGTACTTCGCACTATCTGCCCTGACGCAAAGGGCCTGATCGCCAAAATCACCAACATCTGTTACAAGCACGAATTAAATATCGTGCAAAACAATGAGTTCGTCGATCACCGTACCGGCCGCTTTTTTATGCGTACCGAGCTCGAAGGGATCTTTAACGACACTACCCTGCTTGCCGACCTGGACGGCGCGTTGCCTGAAGGCTCCGTACGCGAACTGGCGCCGGCAGGCCATCGCCGCATCGTTATCCTGGTTACCAAAGAAGCCCACTGCCTGGGCGACCTGCTGATGAAAGCCACCTACGGCGGCCTGGACGTTGAAATAGCTGCCGTGATCGGTAATCACGATACGCTACGCACGCTGGTTGAACGCTTCGATATCCCCTTCCAGCTTGTCAGCCACGAAGGCATGACCCGCGAGGAGCACGATACGCAGATGGCTGACGCTATTGCCGCATACGAACCTGACTATGTTGTGCTGGCGAAATACATGCGTGTGCTTACCCCGACGTTCGTATCACGTTTCCCGAACCAGATAATCAATATTCACCATTCGTTCCTGCCGGCATTTATCGGCGCACGCCCTTATCACCAGGCGTATGAGCGCGGCGTGAAGATTATCGGCGCCACAGCGCACTACGTGAACGACAATCTGGACGAAGGCCCAATCATCATGCAGGACGTGATTCACGTGGATCACACCTATACCGCAGAAGATATGATGCGGGCGGGCCGCGACGTGGAGAAAAATGTGCTGAGCCGCGCCCTGTATCAGGTGCTGGCCCAGCGCGTGTTCGTCTACGGCAACCGCACCATCATTTTATAATTATCCGCAGATGAATCGTTTAGCTTTACAACGTTACGCGTAAAAAAACGGCAAACGATTCATTTTCTTACAGCGAAAGCTTTACAGCGACGCTTCATTTGATATGATGCGCCCCGCTTCCAGCTAAGGAAGCAGGCCAGTAAATGTCATACCCCGTGGTGGGGTTCCCGAGCGTTCATAAGGGAGCTGACTGCAAATCTGCCGTCATCGACTTTGAAGTTCGACCCGAGCGCCAGCGAGAGAACGTAGCGAAAGCAACGTTTATCCTTCCACCACCGGAATGAAAACAGTTCGTATATGTTTTAAAAAGTAATACCCCGTGGTGGGGTTCGCGAGCGTTCATAAGGGAGCTGACTGTAAATCTGCCGTCATCGACTTTGAAGTTCGACCCGAGCGCCAGCGAGAGAACGTAGCGAAAGCAACGTTTATCCTTCCATCACCGGAATGAAAACAGTTCGTGATGTGTTTTAAAAAGTAATACCCCGTGGTGGGGTTCCCGAGCGGCCAAAGGGAGCAGACTGTAAATCTGCCGTCATCGACTTCGAAGGTTCGAATCCTTCCCCCACCACCATCTACAAAGCTGAACTAAAAGCCCATACCCCTGGCGGGGTTCCCGAGCGGCCAAAGGGAGCAGACTGTAAATCTGCCGTCATCGACTTCGAAGGTTCGAATCCTTCCCCCGCCACCATCTTCCAGATCAAATCCAGACATTCCAAATCGCACAATCTTTCATATTCCCGATGGGGAAGGACGAGAAGCTTCGACTAAGGTTCGACTCACGTCAGTGAGAACGCGGCGCCAGCAGCGGTCATCCTTCCCCCGCCACCATCTTCCAGATCAAATCCAGACATTCCAAATCGCACAATCTTTCATATTCCCGATGGGGAAGGACGAGAAGCTTCGACTAAGGTTCGACTCACGTCAGTGAGAACGCGGCGCCAGCAGCGGTCATCCTTCCCCCGCCACCATCTTCCAGATCAAATCCAGACATTCCACTTCCATATTCCCGATGGGGAAGGATGAGAAGCTTCGATTAAGGTTCGACTCACGTCAGTGAAAACGCGCGCTGCGCGGTCATCCTTCCCCCGCCACCATCTTCCAGACCAAATCCAGATATTCCAAATTACACAATCTTCCAGAATCCCGATGGGGAAGTATTTAACCTGTCTGGCCCGTCCAATTTTTCGGTGGATGGCGCATTCGCTTATCCACCCTGCGCATAACCTTGCATTGAGTATTCGCTTCCCTGCCCTGCAATCTATCGGTGCAGGTTTTGCGAGCCCCATCCGCGCCGGGCCAGACAACAGGCAAAAAAATACCCGGCCGGAGCCGGGTATTTATCACTCTTTCAATAACGCTTAGCGACGAGCGCGAACAACCTGATACCTGCGCGTCAGATATTCTACCGGCGCGCTCCATACGTGCACCAGACGGGTGAACGGGAACAGCAGGAACAGCGTCATGCCCAGCACCAGGTGCATGCGAAAAATAAACGCCACGCCGTCCAGATGCGCAGATGCGCCGCTCTGGAAGGTCACAACCGACTGCGCCCAGCCCACCAGCTTCATCATCTCGCTGCCGTCCATGTGCTGTGCTGAGAAAGGAATGGTAATCAGGCCCAGCGCGCACTGGATCATCAGCAGGCTTAAGATCAGAATATCGGCCACGGTAGAAGTCGCGCGGATGCGTGGATTAAACAGACGACGTTTAAGCAGCAGCAAACCGCCTACCAGCGTCAGCACGCCGCAGGCGCCGCCGGCAATCATCGCCATTTTCTGCTTCACATCAACCGGCAAGAATGACTCATACATCCAGTGCGGAGTCAGCATGCCAAGAAGGTGGCCGGCAAAAATCCCCAGAATCCCGACGTGGAACAGGTTTGACGCCAGGTTCATGCCTTTTCTGTCGAGCATCTGGCTGGAGCCCGCTTTCCAGGTATACTGGCCATAGTCATAGCGCAGCCAGCTACCCAGCAGGAATACCGTACCGCAAAGGTACGGATAGATGTCATAGAAGAACACATTCAGAAAATGCATTATCACTCTCCTCCAATATTCAGATACTGCGGGGCCACGGCCCCGGCAAAGCGACGCTGGTGGCTGGTAATTTCAGACTCACCGCAGCCCTGGTCGGCAATAAATTTCACCTGCTCTTCTTCCCACACCGCATCCAGCGCCTGTGGCGTATCGTCACGGGCTTCGTCGGCGATCTGTTTGCTTACGCTGTCAACCGCGACGTCGCTTTCCGACAGGCCCAGCAGCACGTCAAACAGCGCGGCATAATCGCTTTCACGCTGTTTCAGACGCGCGCTCAGCAAGGCCAGAATCGGCGCGACATCCTGCAGGCCACCACGCGCTTCTGCGGTGGTTCGCTGCGACAGATATTCAAGATACAGCGGCAGGTGATCCGGCAGCTCGCGGCTGTCGATCTCCATACCGGCCTGCTCATACTGCCCCATCAGGTTAACCATCGCCTGACCACGATCGCGCGATTCGCCGTGAACGTGTTCAAACAGCAGCAGAGAGGTTGCGCGACCGCGGTCGAACAATTCGCTGTAGCCTGCCTGCGCATCCAGCAAATCCCGGCTGCACAGCTTAGTGATAAAGTCGTTAAGTAAAGCTGCCTGTTGCAGCGTTAACGCCTCACCTTCCGCCAGCGCCTCGCGTAGCTCCTGCTGATGCTGCCACAGGGCAGCATCCGGATACTCAAGCAGGCGGGAAACGATCAGAAGTTCAATCATGCGCGCGGCTCCGTTTTATTGGATACATCAATCGCGTCAATACGTTTGCTATTGAAAAGATTGAATTTGCTGTCGCTGCCGTGGCAGCCGTCGCCGAAGCTGAAACCGCAGCCGTTACGTTCAGGGAACGCATCCGCCGCCAGTTCGCGGTGGCTGGTTGGGATCACGAAACGATCTTCGTAGTTGGCAATAGCCAGATAGCGATACATCTCCTGCGCCTGAGCCTCGCTCAGACCAACTTCTTCCAGCGCGCTGATATCGTGGACGCCGTCAACGGTTTCAGCGCGTTTATAGTGACGCATCGCCATAATACGTTTGAGCGCGCTAATTACCGGTGCGGTATCACCCGCGGTCAGCAGGTTTGCCAGGTATTCAACCGGAATACGCAGGCTTTCAACGTCAGGCAGAATGCCGGTGTGCGGCAGCTGGCCCGCGTCAGCCGCAGACTGAATTGGCGACAGCGGCGGCACATACCAGACCATCGGCAGCGTACGGTATTCCGGATGCAGAGGCAGAGCCAGCTTCCAGTCAATCGCCATTTTGTAAACCGGCGACTTCTGCGCGGCATCAATAACGCTTTGTGGCACGCCGTCTTTTAAAGCCTGTTCGATAACGGCCGGATCGTTCGGGTTAAGGAACACGCCCAGCTGGCGCTCATAAAGATCTTTCTCATGCTCGGTGCTTGCCGCTTCTTCAATGGCGTCCGCATCGTAGAGGACCACGCCGAGGTAACGAATGCGCCCTACGCAGGTTTCGGAGCAGACTGTCGGCATACCAGCTTCGATACGCGGATAGCAGAAGATGCACTTCTCAGATTTGCCGGTTTTCCAGTTGAAGTAGATTTTTTTGTACGGGCAGCCGGTGACGCACATACGCCAGCCGCGGCATTTGTCCTGGTCGATAAGGACAATGCCATCTTCTTCACGCTTATAGATGGCGCCGCTCGGACAGGTTGCCACACAGGCCGGGTTAAGGCAGTGCTCGCACAGGCGCGGCAGATACATCATGAAGGTGTTTTCGAACTGGCCGTACATCGCCTTCTGCATGTTCTCGAAGTTCTGATCTTTGGCGCGTTTTTCAAATTCGCCGCCGAGGATCTCTTCCCAGTTCGGGCCCGCTTCGATTTTGTTCATGCGCTGGCCGGTGATCAGCGAGCGCGGACGCGCTATCGGCTGATGCTTACCTTCCGGCGCGTTATGCAGATGCTGGTAGTCATAGTCAAACGGCTCGTAGTAATCATCGATGCCCGGCAGATGCGGGTTAGCGAAGATTTTACCCAGCAGCATGGCGCGGTTGCCCATGCGCGGCTGCAGTTTGCCGTTGATTTTACGGATCCAGCCGCCCTTCCATTTCTCCTGATTTTCCCAGTCGTTCGGGTAGCCGATGCCCGGTTTGGTTTCCACGTTGTTAAACCACGCGTACTCCATCCCTTCGCGGCTGGTCCAGACGTTTTTACAGGTCACAGAACAGGTGTGACAGCCGATGCACTTATCAAGATTCAGCACCATGCCGACTTGTGAACGAATTTTCATTTTACGCTCTCCTGTTTCTGGTCGTTGCCTTCGCCGTCTAACCAGTCAATATTTTTCATCTTACGAACCACTACGAACTCGTCGCGGTTTGACCCCACCGTACCGTAGTAGTTAAAGCCGTAGGCCAGCTGCGCGTAGCCGCCGATCATATGCGTCGGTTTCGGGCTGATACGGGTGACCGAGTTATGAATACCGCCGCGCTGGCCGGTGATTTCAGAACCAGGCAGGTTCACGATACGCTCCTGGGCGTGGTACATCATCGTCATGCCTTCCGGCACACGTTGGCTGACCACCGCACGCGCGGTCAGCGCGCCGTTTCTGTTGAACACTTCAATCCAGTCGTTGTCCTCGATACCCAAATCTTTAGCATCGGTTTCACTCATCCACACGATAGGACCGCCGCGCGAGAGCGTCAGCATCAGCAGGTTATCGCTGTAGGTGGAGTGAATGCCCCATTTCTGGTGCGGCGTCAGGAAGTTCAGCGCTTTTTCCGGGTTGCCGTTGGATTTTTTACCCATCACGCCTTTCACCGAGCGGGTATCAATCGGCGGACGGTAAACCAGCAGGCTTTCGCCGAAATCACGCATCCACTGATGATCCTGATACAGCTGCTGGCGACCGGAGAGCGTACGCCATGGGATCAGTTCGTGAACGTTGGTGTAGCAGGCGTTATAAGAAACGTGTTCATCTTCAAGGCCGGACCAGGTCGGGCTGGAGATGATTTTGCGCGGCTGGGCCTGAATATCACGGAAGCGAATTTTCTCTTCAGCTTTTGGATTAGCCAGATGCGTATGGTCGCGACCGGTAAACTCTCCGAGCGCAGCCCAGGCTTTCACAGCCACCTGGCCGTTGGTTTCCGGCGCCAGCGTGAGGATCATTTCTGCAGCATCGATCGCCGAGTTGATCATCGGCTGGCCTTTGGCCGGGCCTTCAGCTTTGGTGTAGTTCAGCTTGCGCAGCAGATCCATTTCAGACTGGGTGTTCCAGGCGATGCCTTTGCCGCCGTTGCCGATAGTTTCCATCAGCGGGCCGATAGAGGTAAAGCGTTCATAGGTTGCCGGATAGTCTCGTTCAACCGCCACCAGGTGCGGAGCGGTTTTACCCGGGATCGGCTCGCACTCGCCCTTTTTCCAGTCCATCACGCCAAACGGCTGAGCCAGCTCTGCGGCGGAGTCGTGCTGGATTGGCAGCGTCACCAGATCCGTTTCTTTACCAAGATGGCCAACGCAGACCTCAGAGAATTTCTTCGCGATGTCTTTGTAAATCTCCCAGTCGCTCTTCGATTCCCAGGCCGGGTCAACGGCGGCGGAAAGCGGGTGAATAAACGGATGCATATCCGAGGTATTCATATCGTCTTTTTCATACCAGGTCGCGGTAGGCAGCACGATATCGGAATAGAGGCAGGTGCTCGACAGGCGGAAGTCCAGCGTCACCACCAGGTCCAGCTTACCGTCGAGGCCGTTATCTACCCATTCGACTTCTTCCGGCATTACGCCGCCTTCTTTACCAAGGTCTTTGCCCTGAATACCGTTCTCAGTACCCAGCAGGTACTTAAGCATGTACTCGTGGCCTTTACCGGATGAGCCCAGCAGGTTTGAACGCCAGACGAACAGGTTGCGCGGGTGGTTGTTGCCCGCGTCCGGCTGCTCCGCCGCAAAGCGAATGTCGCCGCTTTTCAGCTGCTGTACGGTGTAATCCGCCGCGGACATGCCAGCCGCTTTCGCCTGCGCCGCAATGGTCAGCGGGTTGGTATTTAACTGCGGAGCGGACGGCAGCCAGCCCATGCGCTCGGCGCGCACGTTAAAGTCAATCAGATGGCCGCTGTAGCGGGATTTATCCGCCAGGGGAGAAAGCAGCTCTTCCGCCGTTAACGACTCGTAGCGCCACTGGCTGGAGTGGTTATAGAAGAACGAGGTGCTGTTCATATGACGCGGCGGACGCTGCCAGTCAAGGGCAAACGCCAGCGGCGTCCAGCCGGTCTGCGGACGCAGCTTTTCCTGGCCCACATAGTGCGCCCAGCCGCCGCCGCTCTGGCCGACGCAGCCGCAGAAGATCAGCATGTTGATCAGGCCGCGGTAGTTCATGTCCATGTGGAACCAGTGGTTCATACCGGCGCCGACGATGATCATCGAACGGCCATGCGTTTTATCCGCGTTGTCTGCGAATTCGCGGGCAATACGGACGATGTTCTGGCGGGAAACGCCGGTGATCTGCTCGGCCCACGCCGGGGTATAAGCTTTCACATCGTCATAGCTGGTCGCACAGTTTTCATCGTTCAAACCGCGATCGAGGCCGTAGTTCGCCAGCGTCAGGTCGTAAACGGTGGTCACTAGCGCGCTGGTGCCGTCGGCCAGCTGAATGCATTTTACCGGCAGCTTGTGCATCAGCACGTTATCAAGCTTAACGTTGCTGAAGTGTTCGCTGCTTTCGCCGCCGAAGTACGGGAAGCCCACGTCAGCCACTTCATCATGGCTGCCGAGCAGGCTCAGGCGCAGTTCGGTTTCTTCACCGCTGGTGCCGTCGCGCTGTTCCAGGTTCCATTTGCCCTTCTCGCCCCAGCGGTAGCCGATGGAGCCTGTCGGCGCCAGCAGATCGCCGCTCTGATTATCGACAGCAACGGTTTTCCACTGCGGATTGTTTTCCTGGCCCAGACCATCCACTAAATCGGACGCCCGCAGCATACGACCGGCGGCATAGAAGCCGTCGCGCTCTTCGAGCATCACCAGCATCGGCATATCGGTGTAACGACGCACATAGTCGGTAAAGTACTGGCTTGGGTTGTCCAGATGGAACTCGCGCAGCATGACGTGGCCCATCGCCAGCGCCATGGCAGCATCGGTGCCCTGTTTCGGGGCCAGCCACTGATCGCACAGCTTGGCGATTTCCGCGTAATCTGGCGTGACCGCAACGGTCTTGGTACCTTTGTAACGCACTTCCGTAAAGAAGTGAGCATCCGGCGTACGAGTCTGCGGAACGTTCGAACCCCAGGCGATGATGTAGCTGGAGTTGTACCAGTCGGCGGATTCCGGCACGTCGGTTTGTTCGCCCCAGGTCATCGGCGACGCGGGCGGTAAATCGCAGTACCAGTCGTAGAAGCTCAGGCAGGTGCCGCCAATCAGGGAAAGATAGCGCGCGCCGGAAGCGTAAGAAACCATCGACATAGCAGGAATCGGCGAGAAACCGGCGATACGGTCAGGGCCGAACGTTTTGGCGGTAAAGACGTTTGCCGCCGCAATCAGCTCGTTCACTTCCTGCCAGCTTGAGCGGACAAAACCACCGCGACCGCGGGCCTGTTTATAGCTTTTTGCTTTTTCCGGGTCGTTGATGATGGAAGCCCAGGCGTTAACCGGATCGGCATGGCGGGTTTTCGCTTCGCGCCAGAGTTTAATCAGACGCTTGCGCATCAGCGGATATTTCAGGCGGTTGGCGCTGTAGAGATACCAGGAGTAGCTGGCGCCGCGAGGGCAGCCGCGCGGCTCATGGTTTGGCATATCAGGACGAGTACGCGGGTAGTCGGTTTGCTGGGTTTCCCAGGTGACCAGACCGCTTTTGACATAAATCTTCCAGCTACAGGAACCGGTGCAGTTTACACCGTGGGTGGAGCGCACAACTTTATCGTGCTGCCAACGTTGGCGGTAGCCTTCTTCCCAATCGCGATTGGTATCGAGCAGCTGGCCATGCCCATCGGCAAAGGTTTCGCCCTTCTGTTTGAAGTAACGAAACCGGTCAAGAAACTTGCTCATCGGAGTTCTCCTGATGTGGAGCCTGGAGGCTCTATCTTATGAAATCGACATTGCTGATTTGCAGGCACGGTAACGCGCTCATATGGCGGGATAATTGACAACGATCAACTGTGCAGAGGTTGTTTGTCGGACAAATTGCGCCATATACCACCAAAGGATACCCCGCTATAAAATAACAACCTTTTGATTTTAATAATTTTATTTCCCATTTCGCTTTATAGTGAGTAGAAAAATCGCCCCCGGAGGTATTAAGGGGTAGACAAGACCTCCCCCTGCAGACCACGTGGGTAAAGTGTGACGCAAACCAGTTTTTTAGTATGTTGTAACTAAAAAAGAATGAAAAAAAGCGCAGCCGAAGCCGCGCAAGGGATAACCAAAAGGTCAACCGGTTATCGGGATGATTTACGGCCGTAGACAGCCCAGGTAATCACCACGCAAACTATGTAAAACACCACGAAGACTTTCATCGCGCCCGCCGGAGAGCCGGTCAGCGTCAGTGAAGTCCCGAATGCTTTAGGGATAAAGAACCCGCCTACTGCGCCAATCGCCGAGATAAAGCCCAGCGCCGCTGCGGTGTCCGTTGCCGCTTCACGCATCGCCTGCTCCTGCGTACCTCCTTCAGCTTTCACCCGCTCCATAGTGAGCTTGCGGAAGATAACGGAGATCATCTGGAAGGTAGAGCCGCTGCCCAGACCGGCCGTCAGGAACAGCATCAGGAACACGCCAAAGAAGGCGATGAAGTTTCCGCCCACGCCATCGTGCGGCAGCGTGGTAAACAGCAGCACGCTGAACACAGCCATAAACACAAAGTTTATCAGCGAGACTTTCGTGCCGCCCCAGCGGTCAGAGATGGCGCCGCCGGCAGAACGCGCCAGCGCGCCAAACAGCGGGCCAAAGAAGGCGAAGTGCAGGATATCCACATCAGGGAACTGGGTTTTGGACAGCATGGCAAAACCGGCAGAGAAACCGATAAACGAGCCGAAGGTGGCCAGGTACAGCAGCCCCATGATCCACAGGTGGGCGCGTTTAAGCACCGGTAGCTGTGCACGCAAAGACGCTTTTGACGCGGAGAGATCGTTCATGCCGAACCAGGCAGCGAGGGTAAGAACCGCAAGGAAAGGCACCCAAATCCACGCGGCGTTTTCCAGGAACAGCATGGTGCCATCTGCCTGGGCCACGCCGGTGCCGCCAAAGACGGCAAACATGGAGAGCGAAATCACTAGCGGGGCAACGAGCTGCATGACGCTTACGCCGAGATTACCCATCCCGCCGTTAATCCCCAGCGCCCCGCCCTGTTTTGATTTCGGGAAGAAGAAGCTGATATTTGCCATGCTGGAGGCAAAGTTCGCCCCGGCGAAGCCGCACAGCAGCGAAATGGTAATGAAGGTGCTAAATGGCGTAGTGGTATCCTGCACCGCAAAGCCCAGCCAGACGCAGGGAATAATCAGAATGCCGGTGCTAAAGGCGGTCCAGCGGCGACCGCCAAAAATGGGCACCATGAAAGAGTAAGGCACGCGCAGCAGCGCGCCGGATACCGAAGGCAACGCCGTCAGCATAAACAGTTGATCGGTCGTAAAGGTAAAGCCGACTTTATTCAGATTGACCGCAACCGCGCTAAACAACATCCAGACGCAAAACGCCAGCAGGAGGCTCGGAACCGAGATCCACAGATTGCGGCTGGCAATTTGATGACCGCGGCTTTGCCAGAATTGTGGCTCGTCAGGACGCCAGTCCGTGATTAACGCCCCTGATTTCTGCGCGTTGGCGGATGACTGAGACATAAACACCTCAAGGTTTGTGTGAGTAATTGCGGTCACATTAGGGAGTATTGCTGTTTCTAATTTGATGCAAATCAAGGGATAACCGAACAAAATAGCGGCCAGAAATTAACCATGATTCTTTGTGAGTAACGCCGACGCGCAAAAAAAACGAGGTTTTTCACAAGACTGGTGCAAGTTATGCTTACCCTTTACGGGGGTTATGCCACCTATGGCAATTAAGGGGTAATCACAAGGGGGTATGGGTATACTCCAGAGGATAGCTGAGAATGTCCCTCTGTTTTTACTATAAAGCCGTATCCGGAGCGCGCTCGTTTATGTTGAAACGCCTGTTTTCCCCCTTAACCCTGGTCAACCAGCTCGCGCTTATTCTGCTGGTGCTGGCGGCGTTAGGTATTGTGGGAATGAGCCTTGCCAGCTTGCTTGCACAGGGGATTCAGGGTAACGCCCACGCCATCAATAAGGCCGGATCGCTGCGTATGCAAAGCTATCGCCTGCTGGCCGCCATTCCGCTTACCGCAAAAGATAACGCCCTGTTCAACGAGATGGAGCAAACCACCTGGAGTAAGGATTTGCAGCAGGCGGCGCGCCGTGACGGTCAACAGGCGCAGCTGAACGAGATTCAGCATTACTGGCGCGACACGCTCGGGCCCGCGATGAAAAACGCAAAAAATGCGCAGCAGGTGACGCCGCACATCGCGCAGTTTGTGGGCCGTATCGACCAGCTGGTGAGCTCGTTCGACAAAACCACGGAGCTTCGCCTTCATCGCGTCATCCTTCTGCAGCAGGGCATGGTGGCGTTAATGGGGCTGCTGCTGGTATTTACCGTCGTCTGGCTGCGCAAGCGCCTGCTTCGTCCCTGGCGGCAGCTGCTGAACATGGCTTTTGCTGTCGCGCAAAAAGATTTCACCCATCGGGTGAATATCAGCGGCCGCAACGAAATGGCGACGCTTGGTATAGCCTTCAACAGCATGTCTGCGGAGCTGGCCGAAAGTTACGCCGGGCTTGAACAACGCGTGCGGGAAAAAACAGCCGGCCTTGAACAAAAGAATCAGATCCTCTCTTTTCTTTACCAGGCAAACCGCCGTCTTCATTCCCAGGCACCGCTATGCCAGCGGCTTTCCCCGGTATTAAGCGAACTGCAAAAGCTTACGCCGCTGCGCGACATCGAGCTGCGCGTTTATGAATACGAAGATGAAGAAAACTATGACGAATATACCTATCAGCCGGACAGCAGCTGCGAGGAACGGGGCTGCCACCTCTGCCCGCGCGAACAGGCGCCTGAGCCGGTTGAAACCACCGCGCTGAAGTGGCGGTTAACCGATAACCATATTCACTATGGCCTGGTGCTGGCGCAGCTGCCGGTGGGCAGCAGCCTCACAGGCGACCAACAGCAGCTGATCTTAACGCTGATTGAACAGCTTACCGCGACGCTCGCGCTGGAAAGACAGTATGAGCATCAGCAGCAGTTGGTGGTGATGGAAGAGCGTTCCGCCATCGCCCGCGAGCTACACGACTCCATTGCCCAGTCGCTCTCCTGCCTGAAAATGCAGGTCAGCTGCCTGCAAATGCAAGGCGAAAATCTGCCTGAACAAAGCCGCGATTTGCTCAGGCAGATGCGTAACGAGCTGAATACCTCATGGCGACAGCTGCGCGAGTTACTGACCACCTTCCGTCTGCAGCTGATTGAGCCAGGGCTGCGGCCAGCCCTTGAATCAAGCTGCCTGGAATTCAGTGAAAAACTCGGTTTTGCGGTGGCGCTGGACTATCAGCTGCCGCCACGCCTGGTGCCGTCGCATCAGGCGATTCATCTGGTGCAAATCGCCCGCGAAGCGTTAAACAACAGCTTCAAACATGCCCAGGCCTCGGCGTGCGGGGTGAATGTCGTGCGCCAGGAGAAGCAGGTTAAACTCACCGTATGGGACAACGGCCGCGGTATTCCGGGTGACGGAGAGCGGCGCAACCATTACGGCCTTATTATTATGCGAGACCGTGCGCAAAGCCTGAAAGGGGATTGCCAGATACGGACTCGCGCAGGCGGCGGCACTGAAGTGGTCGTCAGTTTTATGCCCGAAGCGCATTTGTCTTCTGCCACAGGAGTAAATAATGAGTAGCCCGAACCCGGAAGCAGCAACCATATTGCTGATAGACGATCACCCGATGCTACGGAGCGGCGTCAAACAGTTAATCAGCATGGCGCCGGAGCTGGCGGTTGTCGGTGAAGCCGGAGACGGCGCTCAGGGCGTGCAGCTGGCGGAATCTCTGGATCCGGATCTGATCCTGCTCGATTTGAATATGCCTGGTATGAACGGCCTGGAGACGCTCGACTGCCTGCGTGAGAAACCCCTCTCCGGGCGCATTGTGGTGTTTAGCGTATCAAATCATGAAGAAGATGTGGTTACCGCGCTAAAACGTGGGGCTGACGGCTATCTGCTAAAAGATATGGAGCCGGAAGACCTGCTTAAAGCGCTGCAGCAGGCGGCGGCTGGTGAAATGGTGCTAAGCGAAGCGCTAACGCCGGTGCTGGCGGCAAGCCTGCGCGCCAATCGCGCAACGACCGATCGCGACGTGAATCAGTTAACGCCACGCGAACGCGATATTCTGAAGCTTATCGCCCAGGGCCTGCCGAACAAAATGATCGCCCGCCGTCTGGATATCACCGAAAGCACCGTCAAGGTGCATGTGAAACACCTGCTGAAAAAAATGAAGCTTAAATCCCGCGTTGAGGCGGCGGTCTGGGTGCATCAGGAACGCATCTTCTAAGGTGATACGCCCGCTTCCGGTAGCAGATCGTAACGTGGATCTTCTGCCGGATCCACCAGCAGCGGCTCCGCCTGTTTCAGGGTGATCCAGTTCGACGTCGCTTTTTGTCCTTTATCATCCTCAATCGTTACCGACAGACGCCAGACGTTCGCGACCCCCTCTCGCCCTGCCGGCACGATCACGCTCCAGCCCTCCGCGCTGCGGTTATTCGGCGGCGGCGTCAGGCTAAGCGCCTGCGTATCGCCCTGCCAGGTAATCTGGCGGATCCCATGACGCGCCCGAACCTGAAGCTTAAGCAGTACCGTTTCCCCGGCATGCAGCTCCCAGGGCGGCGTCGCCAGGAAGACGGATAACGTTTTTCGCTGGCGGTACTCCATCACCGGTAAGTCGCTGCGTTCGACGCTGTCATAGCGGCTGCCGCGCAGTGAACTGGTCGTGGCCACTTCGCCTGCGGAGAGCTGTTTTCCCAGCGGGACGCCAAAACGGTAGTTGAGTTTCAGACCGAGATTTTCCTGCGCCACGCCGCTTTCGCCCTGCTTATGCTGAGCGGTTATCGTCACCAGCGGAACCGGCGTGTAGTTCAGCCCCATGGTTACCGCGACCGGGTTACGGTAGCCCGTGCCGCTGTCGAACAGATCAACGCGGTCACCAAAATATTGCTCCAGGCTGACGCTGGTAAAAATATGCCGGTAGAACGGCAGCCAGGCCTGGGCGGTAACGTCGTAACCCCGCGCCAGACGCTGTTCCAGCGTCTCTGTTTCGCCCTGCCAGCCGTTAAGCGGCTGATAATAGTTAGCCGACAGACGCAGGTATTCTCCCCAGGCTTCGGCGCCGAAGCCGGCGCGCTGGAGGTTGCTGGCAAGCTGGCTGTCATAAAAGGTGTTGTAGCCCAGCAGCCATGTTCCCGCCACCCAGCGCTGCCCGGCGCCGAGATTTCCCACCAGCCCGTCATCCTGCTGGGTAAAGCCCACCTGGCTCCAGGTCAGATAGCGATTGTTATCGGCCCACGGCGTAAACATCGAGCCGCTGCTGCCGTTCCAGTTACCGCGCTCATCCACCTTCAGGTTAAAGCTGGTTTTGCCCCAGGGAGAGAGCAGCGATTCCGCCTCGTCAGTTACTTTATCAGTCAGCACGTCGCGCAGGCTGGTAAAAGCGAAAAGACGCGCCTGTTCCCCGGCGTCCAGGCCGTTATCGATCATGCTGGCCTCGCCAAACTGCTTCGCCAGCTCGGCAATGTGTTTGGCCGCGGCGTCCGTTTCCGGGGCAATTCCCATATCGGGCAGTTCATTCGGCGCGGCGGTAAAAGGCGTTGATGCTTGTTCGATAAACGTCTGGCGGGTACCGGCAGCTCCTCCGGTGCAGAGGAGTGCGTAAGAAAGAGTAAACAGCGGCACGGATTTTCTTAACATGCGGAAATTATAACATATCGCATTTCCTGATTTCAGCGCTACGCTTAAAGCTCCTGCCTTTTGAGCGTTCAACTATGAAAACCTCGCTACGCTGTTTATCCGCCGCTCTGCTGTGCGGCTGTTTTGCGGCACAGGCCGAAGGGCTGTTTATGCTTCAGTCTCCCGACTTTGCTGATAACGCTATGCTGCATAAAAAATATGCCGGGAATGCGAAGGATAATCCTAACTGTACCGGTAAAAATATTTCCCCCGCGATGGTGTGGAGTAATGCCCCTGCCGCTACGCAAAGCTACGCCCTGATAGTCCACGATCCTGAAGGCGCAAAAGGCCTCGGAGTGACCCACCTTGTTGCTTACAATATTCCCGCAAGCATGACGGGCTTTGCCGCCAACGAGCTGCGCGACGGTAAAGGTTTCACCGGCGGTAAAAATACGCCCGGCACCCGAGCGTATTATGGTCCCTGTCCGCCGCCGGGCAGCGGCGCGCATCATTATACCTGGACGCTTATCGCCACCAACTTACGTGCGGACGCCCTTCCGGCAGGGTTGACCCGTGAGCAACTGTTCGAAAAACTAAAAGATCATGCGCTGGCGGCGGCCGGTTTAATTGGCCGTTTTGGTCAGTAGCGCCCGCAGCTCAGGAATGCAGGAGCCGCAGTTTGTTCCGCACTGCAGTTTCTCCCCCAGCATCGTTACGGACCGGCACCCCGTAGCGATTGCCGCAAGGATTGTTTTTTCGCCCACGCCAAAGCAGCTGCATAGCGTTTTCCCCGCATCGGTTACCGCGCCGGGCGCTTTCCCCGCCAGTAAAAGATGCCGTTCAGCGGCCGTCGGCGGGCCCTCTGCAAACGCCGCCAGCACGGCGCTATTGTTAATCTCCGGCCAGCTTTTCCCGGCGTAAAAAGCCAGCTGCAGCTCTCCTTCCCGCCATGCCAGCAGATGATAAAACTGCCCGTCTCCACAGGCGGTTTGTAACTGCCAGCCGCGCCCTGCGGCCAGCGTTTCAAGCCAGGCATCAGGCGCACAGTCTGCGGCGCACAAAAAATGTTGTACGCCAGGGGATGCCTGCCGCCACCACTGCATATCCCCGGCAAAAGCGATGGTGTCCCGGGCGAAGATCTCTCCCTGCCATGCAGGCTGCCAGCGCTGAAGACGCACCGCCGTTTGCTTGCTTTCCGGCTGCCCGGAATGCGGGTCGCATACATCTGCGACCAGGCTATTCGTCTGCCCCTTACGGGCAAACCTCTGGCTCCAGTGCATAGGTACAAATACGCAGCCCGCCTGTTGCTCTGCGCTAACCTGCGCTCGCGCCACCATTCCCCCTCGTCGTGAGGCAATGCGCACCAGCGCAGCATCCTGAATACCGTAGCGCCGCGCGTCAGAAGGATGGATTTCGAGATACGGCATGTTGCTATGCTGCATTAGCCGCGCCACGCCGCCGGTTCGCGTCATGGTATGCCACTGATCGCGGATGCGCCCGGTATTGAGAATAAGCGGATAACAGCGATCCGCAACGGCCTGCGGTAACTCAGGCTCAACCGGCACAAGCTGGAATTTGCCGCTTGCTCGCCAGCTTTTAAACGCCGTTTCTCCCGTGGGCGTGACAGGCCAGCGCACGGGTTCCATCGCGTCATATTGCTCACGGCTCAGGCTTGCCAGCCCGCTGATGTCAAACGCCCGCGATCCGTCATTTTCATATCCCGACAGCGCCGCGTGCTCGCAGAAAATCTCCTGCGGATGCTGCCAGCTAAACGCGTCGCCGTAGCCAAGCCGCTGAGCGATTTGTGAGACGATCCACCAGTCGGCGCGCGCTTCGCCCGGCGCAGGTAAAAATGAACGCTGTCTGGAGATGCGCCGCTCAGAGTTGGTTACCGTGCCGTTTTTTTCGCCCCACGAGAGAGCGGGGAAACGCACGTTCGCATAGCGCCCGGTATCGGTATGTCGGGCTACGTCGGAGACAATCACCAGCGGGCATTTTGCCAGCGCCTGCTCCACACGAGCTGCATCAGGAAGCGATACCACCGGATTGGTGCCCATGATCCACACGGCCTTCACCTCGCCGCGGCCAATCGCCGCAAACAGCTCCACCGCCATTAATCCCGGCGTTTCGGCTATCCGCTCGCTGCCCCAGAACCGCCCAAGCCTTGCGATATCCGCCGGTGCAAAATTCATATGGCAGGCAAGCTGGTTAGCAAGGCCGCCCACTTCCCGCCCGCCCATCGCATTTGGCTGTCCGGTCAGCGAAAAGGGGCCGCATCCGGCGCGCGCCAGTTTTCCACTCGCCAGATGCACGTTGATAATGGCGTTGCACTTATCGCTGCCGCTCGACGACTGGTTTATACCCATGGTGTAGAGCGTCATGGCGCGGTCGGCTTCGGCGAACCATTGCCAGAAAGTCTGCACCGCACCGGCTGCAAGCTGGCAAAAATCGGCGCATTTTGTAAGCGGCCACCCGCTTGCTACGGCAAGCGCTTCAGCCTGCCCGTCGAACCGCTCCGCTGCCAGCGGCTGGCGGAAATGAAGATCGTTCAGCAGCCCGACGAACAGCCCGGCATCGCTGCCCGGCCGTAACGCAAGGTGCAAATCGGCAATGTCGCAGGTGGCGGTGCGTCTCGGATCGATAACCACCACTTTCATCTGCGGACGCCGCTGTTTTGCCTGCGCCAGGCGCTGATAGAGCACAGGATGCGCCCACGCGGCGTTAGATCCCACCAGCACCACCAGGTCCGTCTGCTCAAGATCCTCATAGCTGCACGGCACCGCATCGGCGCCGAAGGCACGCCTGTACCCCACCACCGCCGACGACATGCACAGGCGCGAATTGGTATCGATATTGGCCGAGCCGATAAATCCCTTCATCAGCTTATTGGCAGCGTAATAATCTTCGGTCAGCAGCTGTCCGGAAGCGTAGAACGCCACGGCCTGCGGGCCAAACTCATCGATGATTGCCCGCAGCCGCTGAGCGGTATGCGCAAGCGCTGTATCCCATTCCACGCGTTCGCCGTTAATTTCCGGATAGAGCAAACGTCCTTCCAGATCTAAGGTTTCCCCAAGCGCCGCCCCTTTCACGCACAAACGCCCGAAGTTCGCAGGATGCTGTTTATCCCCGCTAACCTCATAGCGCCCGGTTTGCGTTTGCCGGACTTCCACGCCGCACCCTACGCCGCAGTAGGGGCAGGTAGAGCGCACAGGGGCATTCATGATGCCTCCGCACGCAGAATAAGCGCCTGGCTTCCCACCCACACGGTGCCCTGCTCTACTTTTACCGGCCAGGCGCGAACGGCCAGCTCCCCGCCCTGGGTGCGCCCGTCGCGCAGACGAATGCGATGTTTATAGAGCGGAGAAATGACGACCGGCTCACCGGATACGTCGCCTACGATGCCGCGGGAAAGTACGTTGGCGCTGCTGCCCGGCTCAAGGTTATCCAGCGCGTAAATAGCGTCGCCGAAGCGGAACAATGCGATTTGCTGCTCGCCTAAACGCGCGCCGATCCCCGCCTGCGCCGGGATAGCACTGATATCGCATACCGCCTGCCAGGGTTTTGCCGGCGTCTGCGCCGGCTGATGCACAACGTCGTTAACGGGCTGGAGCTGTCCGCGTAAGGTCTGACGCTGTACGGCTTCGTCCGGCTGGTCGCTGTTCACATAAGAGCGGAACAGCGCCAGGCGGTCCGGGCTGTTGAGCGTGGTTTGCCATTCGCACTGGTAAGTCGCCACCACGCCCGCCATCTCTTTTTCCAGCTCGTCCCCAAGACCCAGGCTGTCGTTAAGCACCACTTCGCGCAGGTAGTCAATGCCGCCTTCCAGATTATCCATCCAGGTGCTGGTCCGCTGCAGGCGGTCGGCGGTGCGGATATAGAACATCAGAAAGCGGTCGACGGTGCGGATCAGCGTTTCACGATCAAGATCGCTGGCGAACAGGTCCGCATGGCGCGGTTTCATGCCGCCGTTGCCGCAGACGTACAGGTTCCAGCCTTTGTCGGTGGCAATCACCCCAACGTCTTTGCTCTGGGCTTCCGCGCATTCGCGGGTGCAGCCGGAAACCGCCATTTTGATTTTATGCGGCGAACGCAGGCCCTTGTAGCGATTCTCCAGCTCGATGGCGAGGCCGGTCGAATCCTGCACGCCATAGCGGCACCATGTCGAACCCACGCAGGATTTCACCGTGCGCAGCGATTTCCCGTAGGCGTGACCGGTTTCAAAACCGGCCGCCACCAGCTCTTCCCAGATGACAGGAAGCTGTTCCAGCCGGGCGCCGAAGAGATCGATACGCTGTCCGCCGGTGATTTTGCTGTACAGCTGGTAACGTTTCGCCACCTGGCCGATGGCAATCAGCCCGTCCGGCGTGATTTCTCCGGCGGCGACACGCGGCACAACCGAGTAAGTGCCATCCTTCTGGATGTTGGCGAAGTAGCGGTCGTTGGTGTCCTGCAGCGGCAGATGCGCGGGCTTGAGCAAATACTCGTTCCAGCACGAGGCCAGCACCGAAGCCGCCAGCGGCTTACAGATTTCGCAGCCGTGCCCGCGGCCGTAACGGTTGATAAGCTGCTCAAACGTGCGGAGGTGATTGACGCGCACCAGGTGATAGATCTCCTGCCGCGAGTACGGGAAATGTTCGCAGATATCCTTTTTCACCTCCACGCCCTGCTCCTGCAGCTGGTATTCCATGACCTGTTTGACGAGCGCAGAACAGCCGCCGCAGCCGGTCGCCGCTTTGGTGCAGGCTTTAATCGCCCCCATGTCGCCCGCGCCGCCGCTTACCGCCGCGCAAATATCGGCTTTGAATACGTTATGGCAGGAGCAAATCTGCGCGCTGTCCGGCAGCGCCGCCACGCCCAGCCCTTTCGGCGCGCCGCCTGCGGAAGCGGGCAAAATCAGGTTTTCCGGCTGCGCTGGCAACGCCATGCCGTTAAGCATCATTTGCAGAAGCTGGGCATATTCGCTGCTGTCGCCCACCAGCACGCCGCCGAGCAGCGTTTTGTTATCCGCCGAGACGACAATCTTTTTATAGATTTGCTGCGGCCCGTTGCTCCATTGATAGCTCTGGCTACCGGGCGTGCGGCCATGGGCGTCGCCGAAGGAGGCCACTTCGACGCCAAGCAGCTTAAGTCTGGTGCTCATGTCCGCGCCGCGGAACGCTGATTCCTGCCCGGCAAGGGTTGCCGCCGCCACGCGCGCCATCTGATAGCCGGGCGCCACCAGGCCAAAAATTTCCCCTTCCCACAGAGCGCATTCGCCGATGGCGAAAATTGCGCTATCGCTGGTCTGGCAGCCGTCGTTAATAACAATGCCGCCGCGTTCGCCAAGAGCGAGATCGCTGGCGCGCGCCAGCGCGTCCTGCGGGCGGATCCCGGCGGAGAAGACGATTAAGTCAGCCTGCAGCGCTTCCCCGTCGGCAAAATTAAGCTGTAACCCTTCCGCTTCGGTGATGGCGGTTGTGGCTTTGCTGGTATGCACCTGCACGCCGATCGCAGAGATTTTCTCGCGCAGCATGGCCGCCCCGGCGTTATCCAGCTGCACCGCCATCAGATTTGGCGCGAACTCAACCACGTGCGTTTCCAGGCCAAGCTGTTTTAGCGCGTTCGCCGCCTCCAGGCCCAGCAGCCCGCCGCCGATCACCACTCCGCGTTTGCTGTCGCGCGCGCGTTCCGCGATGGCGTCCAGATCGTCCAGCGTGCGGTAGACAAAGCAGCCCGGCAGGTCGTTACCCGGCACCGGAGGCACGAACGGGAACGAGCCGGTAGCGAGCACCAGTTTATCCCAGTACGTTTCGTGCCCGTCGCTGTCGCGCACCAGACGCTGCTGCCTGTCTATTTCAACAATTCTGCTGTTACAGCGCAGTTCGATGCCGTGCTCGTTAAAGAAATCGCCCTGCACCATGGAGAGCGACTCCGCGCTGCGTCCGGCGAAATATTCCGAGAGATGAACGCGATCGTATGCCGGATGCCGCTCTTCGCCGAAGACCACAATATGGAAGCTTTTGTGCAGCTGCAGCGCCACGCACTGCTCCAGAAAGTGGTGCCCGACCATGCCGTGCCCAATCACTACCAGCGTTGATTTTGTCATGTCGTCATTTCCGGCAGCCAGCGGCTGCTCCTCAGAGTGGAATTCATCAAACAGCACGGCGGGCGTGACGGGCGCCGCGCTGAGTAAGGTGTTGGTTAAAGCGTTTGCCGATCGGATATCGCCCATCAGCAGGGCGCCCACCAGCCGATTGCCGCGTAAATGCAGGCAGCGGTAATGCCGGGAAAGCGGGTCAAAGGAGGTAAGAACACGTGTTTCAGGTTGTTCGCTGAGATCGCCTGCGGAAAAAAGAGGAATACCGCTGACCTTGAGGCGCGTGCCTCGCTCCTGATAACGAAAATCGGTTGTTGCGGCCCCGGCCAGGCGGGCGGCTAAAACATCAGCCTGTTGCAGGCAAGGCGCGACCAGCCCCCAGGTTTGCCCGTCGATTTCACAGCATTCACCCAAAGCGCTAACGTGCGGCAATGAGCTGCGCAACTGTGCGTCCACGGTAATACCGCGCGAACATGGAACGCCCGCCTGCTGCGCCAGTGCGATATTTGGCTTCACGCCGGTGGCGATAATCACGCGTCCTGCGGGCAGCACGTTGCCGTTGCTCAGCGCGACGCTGTCCCCATCAATGCGATCTATGCTGCAATTTAGCCGGCAGGCGATGCCGCGCCCGGTCAGAGATTGCTCAAGGAGCGCGCCCGCCCGCTGGTTAAGCTGGATATCCATCAGCCAGGCCTTGCGATGAACAAGCGTGACGCGCACGCCGCGTGCATGCAGCGCTGCCGCCGCTTCCACGCCAAGCAAACCGCCGCCGAGCACCACGGCATCGCCTTTGCCGCTGAGGATCGCCTCCACATCTTCCAGCGTGCGAAAACCGTGTACGTGAGAAAGGTGATGCCCGTCAATGGGCGGAATAAATGGCAGCGACCCGGTTGCGAACACCAGCTCGTCATACGCCATCGAGCGTTTAGCCGTGCGCAAAATTTTGCGCGAGCAGTCGACCTCCAGCACCGCTTCGCCCGTCCTCAACTCAACGCCGTGGGAAACATACCAGGCGGCGTCATGCAGCTGCGTGGCGTCAGCCGGTTTTTCCCCCGCCAGCACCGGCGAGAGCAGAATACGGTTGTAGCTGAGCGTCGGCTCTTCGCCGAAAACGGTGATGGCAAAGCGACCAGCGGCACGCGCCAGCAGCTGCTCGACCAGGCGTATTGCCGCCATGCCGTTGCCGATAACGATCAGACGTCGCTGCATGGTCGGCTCCTCAGGCGGCCCGGGGCTGCTTTTCGTACAGGAAGCGCAGCACCTGCTGGCGCAGATGGTGGTAGCGGCCGTCTTCGGCAAGCTCGATGCGGTTACGCGGGCGCGGCAGATCGACATGCAGCGTTTCGCCAACCGTCGCCGCCGGGCCGTTGGTCATCATCAGCACGCGGTCGGAAAGCAGTACCGCCTCTTCCACATCGTGGGTGATAAGCACGATGGTGGTCTGCAGCTCCTGCTGGATATGCATCACCGCGTCCTGCAAATGGGCGCGGGTCAGCGCATCCAGCGCGCCGAACGGCTCATCCATCAGCAGCACTTTCGGCTTCATCGCCAGCGCGCGGGCGATGCCTGTGCGCTGCTTCATGCCGCCTGAGATTTCGCCGGGTCGTTTATCAATCGCGTGCCCCATCTGCACGCGCTCCAGATTGTGGATGATCCACTCCCGGCGCTCGGCGCGGTTCATGGTGCGGCGAAAGACCTGATCCACCGCCAGCGCCACGTTTTCAAAACAGGTCATCCACGGCAGCAATGAGTGGTTCTGGAACACGACCGCGCGTTCCGGACCTGGCCCCGCAATCTCCCGGTTATCGCACAGCAGCCCGCCTTCTGAGGGCAGCGTGATGCCCGCAATCAGGTTGAGCAGCGTTGATTTGCCGCAGCCGGAGTGGCCAATCAGGCTGATGGTTTCCCCCTGCGCAATATCAAAGCTGACGTTGCTGAGCGCTAAAAACTCGCCGCTGGCGGTGGCAAAACGCTGGCTGACGTTCTGAACCTGGATAATTTTTTTCATGATTTTCCCCTTATTTTTCCTGCCAGCTAAAACGACGCGCCAGCAGCATCAAGCCCTGTTCGAGCAGCAGCCCGACGACGCCGATGATCACAATCGCAATCAGGATGTTTTCGACGTTGAGGTTGTTCCACTCGTTCCAGATCCAAAAGCCGATGCCGAGGCCGCCGGTGAGCATTTCCGCCGCGACGATGACCAGCCAGGCGATACCGATCGACAGGCGCACGCCGGTGAGCACCGCCGGCAGCACGGCCGGGAACAGAATGCGGCGCATCACCGTCCATTCGGAGAGTTTCAGCACGCGCGCCACGTTGAGATAATCCTCCGGGATGCGCCTCACCCCTTCGGCGGTGTTGATGACCATCGGCCAGATGGAGCAGATAAAGATCGTCCAGCCCGAAGCCGGCTCCGCCTTCTGGAACAGCAGCAGGCCAATCGGCAGCCAGGCCAGCGGGCTGACCGGACGCAAAAGCGCGACAAGCGGGTTAAACATTCTGGCGAGGAAGGTGAAGCGGCCGATTAAAAAGCCCGCCGGGATGCCGACGATGGCCGCCAGGCCAAACCCCACGGCAACGCGCTGCAGTGAAGCGAGGACGTTCCAGCCGATCCCCTGGTCGTTCGGCCCGGCGTTGTAGAACGGATCCGCAAACAGGGTAATGGCGGCCTCCAGCGTGCTAAGCGGCGTTGGAAAACCTTTGCTGTTTAGCGCGGCGATTTGCCAGGCCACAATCAGCAACCCCATGCCGAGCACGGCGGGTACGAGACGCTGGAAAATGCTCAGGCTTAGCCGCCGCCATTGCGGTCTGCGGCGACGTACCCTGACCGGCGGTAATGCAATCACTTTCCCGACCGGGGCGCTCAGCTCAGCGGCTGAGGTTTTCTGGGCCTGTAGATTCATGATTCCCCCTTAACGTTTAATGGCGAAACTGGCGGCGTAGGCGGCAGGATCGCTGCCGTTCCAGGTGCTGCCGTCCATTAGCCTGCTGCTGCGCAGGTGGCTGGCAGGCACGGCAACGTTGCCCACGGCGGCGGCGGCCTGCCGGTAGACATCAATACGGTTAATGCGCTGAGCAATAGCGAGATAGTCCGGGTCGTGGTCCAGCAATCCCCAGCGGCGGTGCTGCGTCAGGAACCACATGCCGTCGGAAAGCCACGGGAAGGTGACTTCGCCGTCGCGGAAAAACTGCATGCCGTGGCCGTCCTGCCATTTTTTGCCGAGGCCGTTGTCGTACTGTCCGAGCATGCGCCCGGTGAGGTAATCGGCCTTAGTATTGAGGTATGCCCGTCCGGCCAGCACGCTGGCGGTTTCACGACGGTTGTCGTCGTTCGCATCAATCCAGCGCGAGGCTTCAAGCACGGCCGCCACCAGCGCGCGGGCGGTATTCGGGTTTTGCTCAACCCAGGCGCTGCGCGTGCCGAGGATTTTTTCAGGATGATCCGGCCAGATGGACTGCGAAGTTGCCGCCGTATAGCCGATGCCGTCGTGAATGGCGCGCTGGTTCCACGGCTCGCCCACGCAAAAGCCAACCATGTTGCCGATGCGCATGTTCATCACCATCTGCGGCGGCGGCACGACGACGGTGCGCACATCGTTGAACGGGTGAATACCCGCGTTCGCCAGCCAGTAGTAAAGCCACATCGCGTGGGTGCCGGTCGGGAAGGTATGGGCGAAGGTAAAGGTTCCCGGCGCGTTGCCGGCGATAAGATTTTTCAGGCCTGCGGCATCGGCCACGCCCTGTTTCCCCAGATCCATCGAGAGTGAAATCGCCTGACCGTTGTTGTTGAGCGTCATCAGGTTAGCCATGGACTGCTGTTTGCCCGCGATGCCCATCTCCAGCCCGTAAACCAGGCCATATAAAACGTGGGCCGCGTCCAGCTCGCCGGAAACCATTTTGTCGCGCACCGCCGCCCAGCTTGCTTCTTTGCTCGGCACAATCGTGATGCCATATTTCCTGTCAAAGCCTTTGACCGACGCCATGACGATGGAGGCGCAGTCGGTCAGCGGAATAAAGCCGACTTTCACCCGTGCCTGTTCCGGCCCGTCGCTTCCCGCGGCCCAGGCGGCATTCATCACCCCCGGCAGTAAATATGCGCCGCCCAGCGCGGCTCCCGCCTGTAGCAACCGGCGGCGCGAGATAGCTATGGTTTTCTCACTCATCGGCTTCCTCCTGAAAAAGGTAAAAAAAAAGCGCCCGTCAATGTGGGTAAGCACATTGAAGGACACCTTTGTCCTGCCAGCTTCGCACCGCCATTGGCGCAATGCTGGAGAAATGGAAATTAACTCAGTAAGAAACAGTGCAACTCGCGTGCCAGGTTAAAAAGCGCCTGAAACAGGGGAAACCGGGCTAAAAAGAAAGTGATACGCACCACAAAAAAGCACGCCGTGCCCGCAGACCGTGCAGCTACTCCTTTATGGGTAAATGCCAGATATCGGCCACGGTGAGCATCGCGCCCGCCACCTCCACCATCCTTTTATTCTGGTTCATCGCCATTTTACGCAGCGCCTGCCAGGCCTGTTCCTCGCTGTACCCCTGGTGGCGAATCAGCAACGCTTTGGCTTTCTCGATGACCTTACGCTCCTCAAGCGTTGCCTGAAGCGAAGCCAGCTGCCGGGCCATGGTTTCCAGCTGTTGCGCCTGCTGGCGTACCAGCGGCAGGAGATGGCGATCGAGATAGCGCTCGCCGTCGTTGCTGGCGTGACCTGCCACCCAGTTCCCGACTTCGGTTTCGCTAAGCGGCGCTTCCTGCAGCAGCTGCCCGAGCGCCTGCTGCGCCTGCGTAATGACGAGCTCAATCAGCTTTTCTTCGACCTTTCTTAGCGCATCGATTCTGGCGGTCAACAGGGTAAACCATCTCAGCGCAAGGTCCGGCGGCGCCCCTGCTACGCCCGGCCGCGTGCAAGCCAGCCGCCTGAGCCGTTCCGTCTCCCGGCACGGTTCACCGCTGGTCTGATAGTGCTCCCGCAGCGGCCCATCGACCATGCTGCAAAAGGCGTCAAAGCAGCGCTGCTGGCTGTCTATGCGGTCCACCAGCTGCTGACGCAACGCGTCGCTGAAGCTCCCCTGCGTGAAGCCGAGTGCGCCAAGCGCCCGCTCCTGGCCTGCGAACTCTTTGCCCTGCATGAAGCTGAACAGCGCCGCCAGCGAACGAGCGACACCGGCGTTATCCACGGCGTTGCTGGTTTCGGGCACGATGCTGAGCAAATGGCGCAGCGCGCAATTGAACTGCTCCATCGCTTCAGGCGGGGTGATTTGTCGTGCGGAGATTTTTTCGCGCAGCGAGGGCAACAGTTCCAGGTAGTGCAACGCACAGGCGAGGCTAACGAACAGCGCGCTGCCGGGAAGGTAATCCGGCCGGGCGATAGCCTGCCTGAAAAGCGCCGTTTCGCGATCGACATCCTGCGCGCAAGCCTGCCTCTCGCCCCCGAACAGGCCGCCCGCAGAACAAAGCCAGATGTTGGAAGCGCCGCGCTCGCGCTGTAGCATATGGGCGAGACCGGCTACCCGTTCGGTAAGCTGCCCGATTTGCAGAATATCCTGCAGCTGTTCACGTCCACGGGTGCGGGCGACCAGCAGAAAGTCGCGGGCGGTGGGGATCATAAAATGCTCCTGCACGGCAAAATGGTATCTTTGGCTTAAGCAAAAGTCGTGCCTTATGGCACAAAGGAGAAAGAATGCAGAAAATAGTGATTATCGCCAACGGGGCTGCTTACGGCAGCGAGTCTTTGTTTAACAGCCTGCGTCTGGCCATAGCGCTGCGTGAGCAGCCGCAGCCGCCGGAGCTGAAGCTTTTTTTGATGTCCGATGCGGTCACCGCAGGGTTACGCGGCCAGAAACCGGCGGAAGGCTACAACGTTCAACAGATGCTGGAGATCCTTACCGCGCAGGATGTGCCGGTGAAATTATGCAAAACCTGCGCCGACGGACGCGGCATTACGGCGCTGCCGCTGGCTGATGGCGTTGCTATCGGCACGCTGGTCGAACTGGCGGAGTGGACGCTGAATGCCGATAAAGTATTAACATTCTAATAATTGCCGCGCAGTAATATTTTTTTCTTATACTCTTCCCTGCGCCATCAAGTTCCTGCTGTGTTTGCCGATAGTTTCCGAAAATAACACAGCAGGAAAACATCATGTTCAGGTCAATACGCGCTCGAATTATTTGTGTGACGGCAGGCTGTCTGATTGTCGCCCTTCTCCTCAACACCATTATTAACTACCGGGTCACGCGCGCGGACAATCAGCAATCCATTGAGGAGTCGCTGAAAAGCACCAGCGAAAGCCACACCGTTGCCATCGCCGACTGGGTGAACGGCAAAATGGCGGTTATTCGTTCTCTGGAGGGCGTGGCATTAACAGAAGATCCGGTGCCCGTATTCCGCCAGCTTGCTGCTGCAGGCGGCTTTACCAACGTTTATGTCGGCTATGCCAGCAAGACGGCAAAGTTCTCCGATCCAACCGGTGTTCCCGCCGACTATGACCCAACGATTCGTCCGTGGTATCAGCAGGCGTTAAAAGAGAACGCCCCTATCGTGACCGCGCCGTATGTTGACGCCGGAACAGGAAAACTGGTGGTGACCTTCGCGATGCCGGTTTCTGAAAACGGCGAGCTGAAAGCGGTGGTTGCGGGGGATGTGGCGATGGACAGCGTTGTCGCTAACGTGCGCAGTATCCACCCGACGGCCAACAGCAGCGGGATGCTGGTTGACGGCGACGGCTCGGTTATCGCGGCATTAGATCCCGCATTAACCCTCAAACCCTTTAGTGACGCGGTCACGGGCGCAAGCTTCGATCGGCTGCTGGCGGACGGCCATCGGGCTACGGGCAGCATGAACAATAAAACCAAGCAGCTGCTTGCCACGCCTGTGCCGGGCACGCACTGGTTCCTGATCGTCGCGCTGGATAATGACGATGCCACATTCGGGATGCGTGCGTTGCTGAAGGCGTCGGCCATCGCGCTGGTCGCGCTGGTGCTTATCTCTGGCGCGGTGGTGCATCTACTGGTGGCAACCGTACTTAAACGACTGAGCACCATTCGTGATGCGATGCACGCCATCAGCTCCGGCACTAACGATCTGTCCCGGCGTCTACCGGAAGTGGGGAATGATGAGGTCGCGCAAATCGCCCACGCGTTTAACGCCTTCAGCGACAAACTGTCGGTGGTAATGGCGCAGCTGCGCGATGCCAGCGCGTCGGTAAAAGTCGCCGCTAACGAGATTGCCGCCGGAAATCAGGATCTCTCCGGGCGCACCGAGCAAGCCGCCTCCAGCCTGCGTGAAACCGCCAGCGCCGTGGAGCAGATCACCGCCTCGGTTGCTAACTCTACCGAAGCCGCGGTGCAGGCCAACATTCAGACCACCAGCGCCAGCGAAGCCGCAGAACGCGGCGGGCGCGTCGTTTCGCAGGTTATCTCCACCATGGAGGCTATCGAAACCGCCTCCGGGAAAATTGGCGACATCACGGGCGTTATCGACGGCATCGCTTTTCAGACCAATATCCTGGCGCTGAACGCGTCGGTTGAAGCCGCGCGCGCGGGGGAACAGGGTCGTGGATTCGCCGTGGTTGCCGGAGAGGTGCGTAACCTCGCGCAGCGCAGCGCGCAGGCCGCGAAAGAGATCAAAATGTTGATCGATTCCACGACGCAAAGCGTGGCGAACGGCTCGAAGTATGTGCGCCAGGCCGGGGAAGCAATGAACGATATCGTCACCAGCGTGGGCAGCGTTTCCGGCATCATGCGCGAAATCACAATATCCACCAGCGAACAGATGAAGGGCATTCAGGAGATTAACCACGCGGTGACGCACCTCGATAATATGGTGCAGCAGAATGCGGAGCTGGTGGTGCAGTCTGCCGCCGCTGCGGGCGCGTTACAGAGCCAGGCTGGCGAACTGGCGGAAACCGCGGGGCATTTTCGCATTTAGTAAAAAACCCGCTCCGGCGGGTTTATTTATCAGGCGAATCCAGGCTGGAAGCTTCCGCCCTCTTCCTGCGGCTTTTGCAGCCGGGCACGGACCTGGCTTACCAGCTCATCAAGGCAGTCGTCATGCATGCCGTGTTTTTTCAGTTCGGTTTCAAGCAAGAACAGATACTGCGCGTTGGTGCCCAGCGGGCCGCTGGCGGCGGCGATAAGCGGCGCAATGGTTTGGGCGCGGGTATCGGCCTCGTACAATGGATGGCGGGGATCCATGATGAACACCAGCGCATTAACGCTGCGGCCATCGTCGAGCGCCAGCCTGCACCAGGTGGGCAGATAGCAGCCGGTTATCATTTCGCGCTTCCACACCAGCGCCAGCTCTTCTTCAAGCAGCGCTTCCGGCAGGCGGTAGGCAAGGCCGGTTGTTCGCCCGCCTTCTTTCAGCGCCAGCATTCGTCCAGGCTGACAGGCCGTGCCGCGCCCGGCGGTAAGGCGCAGGCAGAACGCCCGGTGCCAGCCCACCAGCGTGCCGGGGGCTGATTCATCAAATTCGAAGGCCGGGTTCCACATCAAGGAGCCGTAGCCAAATAGCCAGACCGGGCTGGGATCGGGTCGACAGGCAAGGGTCGCCGCAAGGGAAGCTGAACGCTGTTCGGGCGTCCAGAGTAACGATTCTTCGATAGAACCAAAAGCCGTCTTACAATCCGCATTGATTAAGAAATCGCGCGTTAACACCCTGCACCTCCGCCACCGCATACTTCCCTGTGACTACGCCAACTGCGCCTTCCCGGCTTTTGACCGCTCATTTATAAAGCAGCATACCGGTGACGATAAGCAATTAGCGAGGCGCTGGCAAGTTTGATAACCATCGCAGAACGGTAAAAGGCCATTTCACCTGCCGGACGCAGAACCGGTGAACGGAATAAGCCGCTCTGTCCGGGCGGCTTACGGCTACTTTTTCTTATGCCATTTATCATCATCGCCTTTCTGGTACTGATGCTTCACGGCAGCCCAGGCGACTTTGTGGGCCGTCTCTTCCCGGCCGGCATCGCCTTTGCGGTCCTCTTTATCCTTATACTCATCCCAGGCGCTGTTGAACGCCTCTTTGTAGATGTCCTGCGCATGGGCAGGCAAAACATTTTGTACGCTGTCCGGCAGTTCGCTTTTGCTTTTATAAGGCATAGATTAATCTCCTTAATGGGTGACTCTTAAGTGTGAAACAAAGCGCCCGGCACCGCCAATAATTCAATATTATTAAAGTAAGATAAACACAACCTGTTGTTTATAAATCACTTAAATCCAATAAAATTTTTTTCAACGACATTCAAGCGATAGCCATGCAAAAGCCGTAAAAGTAAGTAAATATCTCCACTAATAAAGCCTTTTTTGCTATTTTAGCGTGGTAAAAAAGCCCAACGAAATCCAATAAATAGCTTTTCAATTGCGCATATGGAGAATCTTAATGCCAAAAACACAACATGATGCGGTTAAAACCCGCCATAAGGAGAGTTCCCTCATTTTCCCGGTGCTGGCACTGGCCGTACTGGCGTTATGGGGCACCAGCCAGTCTTTGCCGGTGGTAGTCGGGATTAACGTTCTGGCGTTAGTGGCTATTTTAAGCAGCGCCTTTAGCGTAGTACGCCATGCCGATGTGCTGGCACACCGTTTAGGTGAACCTTACGGCTCTTTAATTCTCAGCCTTTCCGTTGTTATCCTTGAAGTCAGTTTAATCTCCGCGCTCATGGCTACCGGCGATGCCGCGCCCACGCTGATGCGCGATACGCTTTACTCCATTATTATGATTGTTACCGGCGGCCTGGTAGGCTTCTCGCTGCTGCTTGGCGGGCGCAAATTCGCCACCCAGTACATGAATCTGTTTGGCATTAAGCAGTACCTGATAGCGCTGTTCCCGCTGGCGGTGATCGTGCTGGTATTTCCTACCGCCCTGCCGGAAGGCAATTTCAGCGTTGGCCAGTCGCTGATGGTGGCCGGGATTTCCGCTGCCATGTACGGCGTCTTCCTGTTGATCCAGACCAAAACGCACCAGAGCCTGTTCGTCTACGAGCACGAAGATGAAGCGGATGACGATAACCCGCATCACGGTAAGCCCTCCGCACACAGCAGCACCTGGCATGCTATCTGGCTGATCGTGCACCTGGTCGCCGTTATCGCCGTGACGAAAATGAATGCCGGCCCGCTGGAATCATTGCTGGGCACGCTTAATGCGCCGGCACAGTTCACGGGCTTCCTTGTCGCGCTGCTGATCCTCTCACCCGAAGGGCTGGGGGCGCTGAAAGCGGTGCTGAGCAATCAGGTGCAGCGCGCCATGAACCTGTTCTTCGGCTCGGTGCTGGCGACAATTTCCCTGACGGTTCCTGCGGTAACGCTGATTGCGATGCTGACGGACAACGAGCTGATTTTCGGCCTCGGCAAGCCGGAGGTGGTGGTCATGCTCACCTCGCTGGTGCTGTGCCAGATCTCCTTCTCAACCGGGCGCACCAACGTGCTTAACGGCACCGCGCACCTCGTGCTGTTCGCCGCCTACCTGATGACGATATTTGCCTGACGCTCGCCGGATACAAAAAAGCCCTTATCTTGCGATAAGGGCTTTTTGCATTGCGCGGTTAAAGAAGCTTAGTGGCTGGTATCCAGCGGCTCAAAACCTTTCACCAGATCGTCAATCGCTTTGATCTGTTTTAAGAACGGCTCAAGTTTTGCCAGCGGCAGCGCGGACGGGCCGTCGCAGCGCGCGTTATCCGGATCCGGATGCGCTTCAATAAACAGGCCCGCAAGGCCGGTCGCCATACCGGCGCGGGCCAGTTCGGTCACCTGAGCGCGACGACCGCTGGACGCAGCGCCAAACGGGTCGCGGCACTGCAGGGCGTGGGTCACATCAAAGATCACCGGCGCGCCGCCAGAAACCTGTTTCATCACGCCAAAGCCCAGCATGTCGACAACCAGGTTGTCGTAACCGAAGTTTGCCCCGCGGTCGCACAGAATAATCTGGTCGTTGCCGCCTTCATGGAATTTATCAACGATGTTGCCCATCTGGCCCGGGCTTACGAACTGCGGTTTTTTTACGTTGATCACAGCGCCCGTTTTCGCCATCGCTTCAACCAGATCGGTCTGACGGGCGAGGAAGGCTGGCAGCTGAATCACGTCCACCACGTCGGCAACCGGCTGCGCCTGGCTTGCTTCATGAACGTCGGTGATGATTTTCACGCCGAAGGTCTGTTTCAGCTCCTGGAAAATCTTCATACCTTCTTCAAGACCCGGCCCGCGGTAAGAGTGAATGGATGAACGGTTGGCTTTATCAAACGATGCCTTGAACACGTAAGGGATGCCCAGCTTCTGCGTAACGGTGACGTAATGCTCACAGATACGCATCGCGAGATCGCGCGATTCCAGCACGTTCATGCCGCCAAACAGCACAAACGGCAGGTCGTTTGCGACGTTGATATCGCCAATGCTAACCACTTTTTGTTCCATCTTTCAGATCGCCTTATCAGGTGTGAATCAAAAATTTTGCGTTAATGCAGGATGACCTGCTTATGCGAAATCGAGTTAATTTGCGCTTTAATCATTTCGCTAATCGGATCTTCCGGGCACTGCTCAACAAAATAGCTTAGATCGTTGAGCGCCACGTGCTCGCAATCAAGCTGCGCATAGATAAGACCACGATCGCGGATTTCATACGGATCTTCCGGATTGAACTGGAGCAAGGCTTCGCTGGCGCGAAGCGCCAGCTCCATCTGCCGCTCTTCCATCAGTGCGGATTTTAGCGTGTCCAGCAGCTTGCGGATAACCTCGGCGTTATCAGACTCATCCAGATCTTCTTCAAAAAGCTCGGCGGTCGGATTGATATTGCCCTTCAGCCACACGTCAAGCGTATGCTCGTCGAGGGTGTCGCCGTTAAACGGGTTAATGAGCCACATCTCCCCGTCCATCCAGTCGCCGCGCAGTATAAGCTGCGTTGGGAAGATGACCGGCATTAAAGGAATATCCAGACGTTCGGCAATCCACAGTAAAATCGCTCCCAGGGAAACGGCGCTGCCCTGGCGCTTTTTCAGCACGTTATCCAGCCACAGGGCGTCCGACAGACGATACACGCCGCCGGCGTCTTTAAATCCCCATTCGCCGTAAAACAGCTCGAGAAGTTTTTCTAACTGCCGATCGGCATGATCGGCTTCGCAGATGTCTTCACGGGCCTGGCTGACCAGCCGTTCGAGCTGCACTCGCACTTCCGCTTCCGGAAAATCTTCGCGTATCAGCTGCGAGACTAAAATCATGCCTTCGCACAGCGGTGCCTGATTAAATTCGAAATCGGCTAACGACCTCATACAAACCCCAATAACGGTATTTTTGTGGTGGCGAGTTTAACGATGATGTAGAGCACCACCAGCGCCAACAGAAAGGCGAACCACCGTACCTGTTGGCTGCGCGGGCGTCGGCCAAGCACGATAAAACCCAAAACGATGTAGATGATAACGCCAAATAGTTTTTCCGTCAGCCATGCGCCCTGCGGCGTAAACGGATAAAAATGCGTAATCATCACCAGTGCAACGCCGCTGCCCAGCAGGAGGGTGTCGTTCACATGCGGTACGATGCGTACCCAGCGCTTGTGCGACAGGGCAGAATCACGGTACTGCCACCAGTAGCGTAAAATAAACAGACTCACGGAAATGAAGACTGTCAAAATGTGCAAATGTTTGACTGCAAAGTAAGTTGCCAACCGTTGCGTTCCTTATCTTTAGAAGTAGCGTCCCAGAGTCAGACGATCGTTGCCGCCGTAATCCTGACAGGTCTGAACCTCGCTAAAGCCGGCGGCGACGAAGAGCTGCCGCACCTGCTCTGCCTGCTGCCAGCCGTGCTCTAAAAGCAGCCAGCCGCCGGACTCAAGAAACTGCCCCGCCGTTTGCGTCAGCGTGCGTATATCCGCCAGCCCGGCGTTATCAGCCACCAGCGCGCTCAGCGGTTCAAAACGCACGTCGCCCTGCGCCAGATGCGGATCTTCACGGTCAATATAGGGCGGATTGCTGACAATAATCGAAAAACGCTGAGTATTGAGCGCACTAAACCAGTGACTTTGCAAGACCTTAACATTGGTAATGCCAAGCCGATCGGCATTACCGCGGGCAAGCTCTACGGCTGCAGGAATAAGATCCAGCGCGGTAATGTCGCAGTCCGGGCGCTCGCTTGCAATAGCCAGCGCGATAGCGCCCGTCCCGGTGCCTAAATCCAGCACGCAACACGGCGCGGCAGGCATGCGCGCTAACGCCTGTTCCACCAGGCACTCCGTATCGGGACGCGGAATGAGCGTTACCGGAGAGACGCGCAGCGGCAGCGACCAGAACTCACGCTCGCCAACAAGATGAGCGATGGGTTCGCCGCGCACACGACGAGCAAGCAGCGCTTCTGCCTGCTGCAGCTGCTGCGCCGTAAGTTCGGTTTCACCAAACGCGAGAATAAAGGTACGCGCTTTCCCGGTGACAAACGCCAGCAGGATCTCCGCATCGCGACGCGGGCTTTCGCTCTCGTGCAGCCGGGCTATTGCCTGCTGTAACCAGTGCTGAAAATCCATTAATCCTGCTCGGAGAGCGCCGCCAGCTGGTCGGCCTGGTATTCCTGCACGATGGGCTCAATCAACCCGTCGATCTTGCCTTCCATCACTTCGTCCAGGCGATACAGCGTAATATTGATACGATGATCGGTGACGCGGCCCTGCGGGAAATTGTAGGTGCGGTTACGGTCCGAACGGTCGCCGCTGCCCAGCAGGTTGCGGCGGGTCGACGCCTCTTCCTGCTGGCGCTTCGCCATTTCGGCCGCGCGAATACGGGAGCCCAGCACGGATAACGCTTTCGCTTTGTTTTTATGCTGCGAACGCTCGTCCTGGCACTCCACCACGATGCCGGTTGGCAGGTGGGTGATACGGATCGCCGAGTCGGTGGTGTTAACGTGCTGACCGCCCGCGCCGGAGGAGCGGAAGGTATCGATACGCAAATCGCCCGGATTGATATCCGGCAGCTCTGCTTCCGGAATCTCCGGCATTACCGCTACGGTACAGGCGGAGGTGTGAATACGACCCTGGGATTCAGTCGCCGGGACGCGCTGCACGCGATGCCCGCCGGACTCGAACTTCAGGCGGCCATAGACGCCGTCGCCGCTAATTTTGGCAATCACCTCTTTATAGCCGCCATGCTCGCCTTCGTTGGCGCTCATGATTTCAACTTTCCAGCGGCGGGACTCCGCATAGCGGCTGTACATGCGGAATAAATCACCGGCAAACAGCGCCGCTTCGTCGCCGCCCGTGCCTGCGCGCACCTCAACGAAGGCGTTGCGTTCATCATCCGGATCTTTCGGCAGCAGCAGAACCTGCAGCTGCTGTTCTAACGCTTCACTGTCGCTTTTTGCCTGATTCAGCTCTTCCTGCGCCATTTCGCGCATTTCCGGATCGTCGAGCATGCTCTGTGCGGTTTCAATATCTTCCTGCACCTGGCGCCACTGCAGGAAGCAACGTGAGACGTCGCTGAGCTGAGCGTATTCGCGGGAAAGCGCGCGAAAACGATCCTGATCGGCGATAGTGGCTGCGTCGCCAAGCAGGGCCTGAACTTCTTCATGGCGCTCCTGCAAGGCTTCCAGTTTGGCAACAATAGAAGGCTTCATGGGTGGTGTATCACCTTGTAATAAGAGTTGTTGTGCTAATCCAGCCCGAGGCTGTTGCGCAGAATCTGCAGGCGTTCGTCATCCCCGTCACGGGCAGCCTGCGTAAGCGATTTGGTTGGGGCGTGGATCAGGCGATTGGTTAATTTCCAGGCCAGATCCTGAAGAACGGTTTCGGCGTCAGCACCCTGAGAAAGCGCGGCGAGTGCCTTGCCAGCCAGATCGTCGCGAATAAGCTCCGCCTGGCTGCGATAATCGCGGATAGTTTCGGTTGCGCTTTGGGCGCGCATCCAGGCCATAAATTCGCTGCACTCCTGCGCCACGATGGTTTCAGCCTCCGCCGCTGCGGCTTTACGCTGCGCGAGGTTATTCTGAATGATGGCCTGCAGGTCGTCCACGCTGTAGAGATAGGCGTTGGCAAGTTTGCCCACTTCCGGCTCCACATCGCGCGGAACGGCGATATCCACCAGCAGCATAGGTTGGTTGCGTCGCGCTTTCAGGGCGCGTTCTACCAGCCCTTTTCCGATGATGGGCAGAGGGCTGGCGGTGGAGCTGATGATGATATCGGCATCTTTCAGGCGGCTATCAATATCGCCAAGGCCGATAACTTCGGCGCCGACTTCATCGGCCAGCGCCTGCGCTCGCTCGCGGGTACGGTTGGCAATAATCATTTTCTGCACGCTGTGTTCGCGCAAATGACGGGCGACGAGCTCAATGGTTTCGCCAGCGCCGACGAGCAGCACGGTCACGCCTGAGAGCGATTCAAAGATCTGACGCGCCAGTGTACAGGCGGCAAACGCCACCGAGACGGCGCTGGCGCCGATATCCGTTTCCGTACGAACCCGTTTCGCCACCGAGAAAGATTTCTGGAACATGCGTTCCAGCTCGCTGGAGAGCGAATGCCCTTTTTGCGAATCTGCGAACGCTTTCTTGACCTGCCCCAGAATTTGCGGCTCTCCGAGCACCAGGGAGTCCAGACCGCTGGCAACGCGCATGAGATGGCTTACGGCGTCGTTATCGTGATGCCAGTAGAGGCTGTTACGCACTTCCTCTTCGTTAAGGTTGTGGTAGTCGCATAGCCAGCGCACCAGCTGTTCGTGCAGGTTGTCCTGCTCCTCAACGCTCAGGTAGAGTTCGGTACGGTTGCACGTGGAAAGCACGACGCCGCCCTGCACCATAGGCTGTGCAAGCAGGCTACCCAAAGCCTGGTCGAGCGTGTCCGGCGAAAACGTTACGCGTTCTCGCAGCGATACCGGAGCAGTTTTGTGGTTGATGCCTAGCGCTAACAGGGTCATTGAGCGGTCTGAGTAATACCGATGTTGATAAGGATTTCTGGCCGCATCATACAGGATGCGCGCGGTCAATAAAAGAGAGCCACCCCTTGATCGGTATCAGCCTGGTTTATGATTTAAGACAACTTGACCGTAGACGCCCCGCCAACGCACCGCTAGCATAAACGGTTAACCACAATAACGATTTCTGAGGATTCACTGCCGCTATGATCATGCCAAAAGCCCGTCTGATGCGCCTTCTGCCACTCGCAAGCCTGGTTCTGGCCGGGTGCGCCGTTAATCAACCGACCGGTCCTGGCAAAAGTCCGGACTCGCCGCAGTGGTTACAACACCAGCAACAGGTGCAAAAAATCACCCAGTATCAGACGCGCGGCGCTTTTGCTTATCTCTCCGATAGCCAGAAGGTATACGCCCGTTTCAACTGGCAACAAACCGCGCCGGACAGATATCGCTTATTGCTGACTAATCCCCTTGGCAGTACCGAACTTGAGCTGAACGCGCAGCCGGGTAAAGTGCAGCTGGTCGATCGCAACGGTAAACGTTACGAAGCGCAGGACGCAGAAGATATGATTGGCCGCCTGACGGGCATGCCTATTCCACTAAACAGCCTGCGCCAGTGGATGCTCGGCCTGCCGGGCGAGGCGACCGACTACAAACTGGATAATCAGTATCGCCTGAGCGAAGTGAATTACGCTCAGAACGGCAAAACCTGGAAAGTGGTCTACAGCGACTACAACGACAAAGTGCAGCCCGCCCTGCCGTCTAATATGGAACTGCGCGAAGGCGACCAGCGCATCAAGCTGAAAATGGATAACTGGATCGTGAAATAATGATTACCCGCTGGCCGTCTCCCGCAAAACTGAATCTTTTTCTGTATATCACCGGCCGTCGGGCAGACGGCTACCATACTCTGCAGACGCTGTTTCAGTTTCTTGATTATGGCGACACCATCACTGTCGAACCGCGCCAGGACGGCGTGCTTCAGCTCCTGACGCCGGTAGAAGACGTGCCTGATGATGAAAACCTGATAGTCCGGGCGGCGCGTTTACTGATGAACGAAGCGCAGCGGCTGGGCTCGTTGCCGGCGGGCGCCGGCGCTGATTTAGGCGTAGAGAAGCGTTTACCCATGGGCGGCGGTCTCGGCGGAGGCTCTTCAAACGCGGCGACAGTGTTGGTTGCGCTAAATCATCTCTGGCAAACCGGATTAGATGAAGATCGGCTTGCCGCTCTGGGCGTTACGCTGGGCGCTGATGTTCCGGTTTTTGTTCGCGGCCACGCGGCCTTTGCCGAAGGCGTAGGAGAAATTCTCACGCCGGCGGAGCCGGAAGAAAAATGGTATCTGGTTGCGCACCCGGGCGTAAGCATTCCGACGCCGGTCATTTTTAAAGATCCTGAACTGCAAAGAGATACCCCGATCCGCACAATTCAGATGTTACTGGATTGTGAATTTAAAAATGATTGTGAGGATATCGCAAGAAAACGTTTTCGTAAGGTTGATGAGCTGCTTTCCTGGCTGTTAGAATACGCGCCGTCGCGCCTGACCGGCACCGGCGCTTGCGTGTTTGCTGAATTTAACACCGAGTCCGAAGCCCGCCAGGTGCTTGAGCAAGCCCCGGCATGGTTGCATGGGTTTGTAGCGCGAGGCGTTAATCACTCCCCGCTGCATCTGGCCATCGCCGGGCAAGCTGAGTATTGGTGACAACGTCACCTTGTTTCAGACGTTGCATCAAGCTCTTTAAACATCGCCTGGATGGGTGTTGCCCCACCCGCCTTCCGCACTGTTGCGGTAGCAGCCATCCGCCACTGGACGCATGCCTGAGGTTTTTCTCGTGCCTGATATGAAGCTTTTTGCTGGTAACGCCACCCCGGAACTAGCACAACGTATTGCCAACCGCCTGTACACCTCTCTTGGTGACGCCGCCGTCGGACGTTTTAGCGACGGCGAAGTAAGCGTACAAATCAACGAAAATGTACGCGGTGGTGATATTTTCATCATCCAGTCCACCTGTGCCCCCACCAATGACAACCTGATGGAACTTGTTGTTATGGTCGACGCCCTGCGCCGCGCTTCTGCAGGCCGTATTACCGCCGTTATCCCTTACTTTGGCTATGCTCGTCAGGATCGACGCGTGCGTTCTGCCCGTGTGCCGATCACCGCGAAAGTGGTTGCTGACTTTCTCTCAAGCGTTGGGGTTGACCGCGTTCTCACCGTGGACCTGCACGCAGAACAGATTCAGGGCTTCTTCGATGTGCCGGTAGACAACGTCTTCGGTAGCCCAATCCTGCTGGAAGATATGCTGCAAATCGGTCTGGAAAACCCAATCGTGGTTTCTCCGGACATCGGCGGCGTGGTTCGCGCCCGCGCTATTGCCAAGCTGCTCAACGACACCGATATGGCCATCATCGATAAACGTCGCCCGCGCGCTAACGTTTCTCAGGTTATGCACATCATTGGTGATGTATCCGGCCGTGACTGCGTGCTGGTTGACGATATGATCGACACCGGCGGCACGCTGTGCAAAGCAGCGGAAGCGCTGAAAGAGCGCGGCGCTAAACGCGTATTCGCCTATGCAACCCACCCGATCTTCTCCGGCAACGCGGTGCACAACCTGCGTAACTCGGTTATCGACGAAGTTATCGTTTGCGATACCATCCCGCTGTCTGACGAAATTAAAGCGCTGCCAAACGTCCGCACCCTGACCCTGTCCGGCATGCTGGCCGAAGCAATTCGCCGTATCAGCAACGAAGAGTCAATCTCTGCGATGTTCGAGCATTAATCGAACCCGCCTGAAAAACCCGCTCCGGCGGGTTTTTTCGTTTTCAGTCTTTATTTTTAGCACGGCCTCCTTCACCTGCCATTAATGACAGATGATGCGCTCACGGATGGAATCAATGTGAAAAACGTATCTTCTACTGTTATGCCTTTCCGCGCCCTGATCGACGCCTGCTGGCGCGAAAAGTATACCCTTTCCCGTTTTACCCGTGACGCTATTGCGGGCGTTACCGTGGGCATTATTGCCATTCCTCTGGCGATGGCGCTGGCTATCGGCAGCGGCGTTGCGCCGCAGTACGGGCTCTACACCGCGGCAGTCGCAGGGATTGTGATTGCCCTAAGCGGCGGCTCGCGCTACAGCGTTTCCGGGCCAACCGCGGCTTTTGTGGTGATCCTCTATCCCGTTGCACAGCAGTTTGGCCTTGCCGGTTTGCTGATCGCCACGCTCATCTCCGGCCTGTTTCTTATCCTTTTTGGCCTGGCGCGTTTTGGCCGCCTGATCGAGTATATCCCGCTGCCCGTGACGCTCGGCTTTACCTCGGGGATTGGCATTACCATCGCCACCATGCAGGTGAAGGATTTCTTTGGCCTGCGGCTTGAGCACGTGCCGGAACACTATCTGAATAAGGTTGCCGCGCTGGCGATGGCCATGCCGTCTCTGAATGTTGGCGACGCCGCGACGGGCGTAGTGACGCTCGCCGTATTAGTTCTCTGGCCGCGGCTGGGTATCCGTTTACCCGGGCATTTACCGGCTCTGCTGGCGGGCTGTGCCGTAATGGGGATCGTGCATGTCATCGGCGGCGATGTCGCCACCATCGGCTCCCGCTTCCACTATATTCTGGCGGACGGCACCCGGGGCAGCGGCATACCCCAGCTTCTGCCGCAGCTAATGCTGCCGTGGAACATTCCCGGCTCAAACTTTACCCTGAGCTGGGATTCTCTCACCGCCCTGCTGCCCGCCGCCTTTTCCATGGCGATGCTTGGCGCGATTGAATCCCTGCTTTGCGCCGTCGTGCTTGACGGCATGACCGGCACTAAGCACAACGCTAACGGCGAGCTTATCGGCCAGGGGCTGGGCAATATCGTCGCGCCATTCTTTGGCGGCATTACCGCCACGGCGGCCATCGCCCGCTCGGCGGCGAACGTTCGCGCCGGCGCGACTTCGCCTGTGGCGGCCATTATTCATTCGCTGCTGGTGATCATGGCGCTGCTGGCGCTGGCGCCGCTGCTCTCCTGGCTGCCGCTTTCCGCCATGGCCGCGCTGCTGCTGATGGTCGCGTGGAACATGAGCGAGGCGCACAAAGTTATCGACCTGCTCAGACGCGCGCCGAAAGATGACATCATCGTGATGCTGATGTGTATGTCGCTGACCGTGCTGTTCGATATGGTCATTGCGATTAGCGTGGGGATCGTGCTGGCTTCGCTGCTGTTTATGCGCCGCATAGCAAGAATGACAAGGCTGGCGCCGCTGAACATCACCACGCCGGAAGGCGTACTGGCGCTGCGCGTTACAGGCCCGCTGTTCTTTGCGGCGGCGGACGGGTTGTTTACCGACTTAAGTCAGCGTGTAGGGCAAAACCACATTATTATTCTGCAATGGGACGCCGTACCGGTACTTGATGCCGGCGGGCTTGATGCATTTAGCCGCTTTGTGGAAAAACTGCCGGAAGGGTGTGAGCTGCGCGTCACCAATCTTGAGTTTCAGCCGTTAAGAACGCTTGCCCGCGCGGGCGTAAAACCCCTGCCAGGCCGCCTGGCTTTCTTTCCCGATGTCCAGTCAGCGCTTGAGGCCTGAAATAAAAAAGCTCCGTCAGGCGCGGAGCTTTTTTCGCTTAGTTAATATTAACTGTGATGATGGTGTTCATCGCGGCGACAGCGTTTGTCATAGTGGCGCACCCACCAGTACCTGTCGCACACCTGTTCGCGTCCACCTGCTCGCGCACCGGCAAGCCAGAGCACCGCGCCGACAAAAATGCTTAAAATGGCGCCATGGGCAAAGTACTGTGGAAAATCAAACTGCGGTAGCTGGTTCAAAATGGAATAACCCACGCCACCCACCATCACCACCAGCCCCAACCCCATGAGAAAATTACCGAGTAACGAAGCGTTTTTGCGTTTCATCTGTCACCTCCGGATGGTTCCTGGGTCGGCGGGGAATATCCCCTCTCCTTGTGTGTAAAGTATAGACAACACCCCTCGCCATTATGTGCGTCAGCGATCACAATTACGACTGAAAGTATGACATAAATTTACAAATAAGCTGCTGAATAGCATGGAATTCTAATGATTCAGCTATTGAACTATTCAATAGTGCAGTTACCGACGCATTGCGCTTTGTCATCAAGCCGACAGCACAGTAAACTACGCGGCTTGAGTCTGCTTTCAGGAAATGAAACGTGAGTATTAAATTGATTGTCGGCCTGGCAAATCCGGGTGCGGAATACGCGGCAACCCGCCATAACGCCGGCGCCTGGTATGTTGATTTGCTGGCCGAACGCCATAACCAGTCGTTGAAAGAAGAGGCGAAATTCTTCGGCTATACCGCGCGCATTAGCCTTGCCGGTGAAGATGTTCGCCTGCTGGTGCCGACCACGTTTATGAACCTGAGCGGCAAAGCGGTAAGCGCTATGGCGGCCTTCTTCCGCATCGCGCCGGATGAAATCCTGGTAGCCCATGATGAGCTGGATCTGCCGCCGGGCGTGGCGAAGTTTAAGCTCGGCGGCGGCCACGGCGGGCACAACGGCCTGAAAGACATCATCAACAAGCTGGGCAATAACCCTGGTTTTCACCGCTTACGCGTCGGTATCGGCCATCCGGGCGATAAAAGTAAAGTTGTTGGCTTTGTGCTTGGCAAGCCGCCGCTCAGCGAACAAAAACTGATTGATGAAGCAGTAGACGAAGCGGCACGCTGCACGGAAGTCTGGCTTAAAGAAGGGCTGACTAAAGCCACCAATCGTCTGCACGCTTTTAAGGCGCAGTAAGGCCTGCAGGCGCCACCCGAGCCTATTTCCACATCCCTTATAAACGGTTTACGTGTATAATAGGCAAAGTTATCTACATTTCTTCATTGAGTTAATAGCAACTCTTTGATTATCAAGCAATTAAGGTGATTTAAACCATGGGATTCAAATGCGGTATCGTCGGCTTGCCGAACGTCGGTAAATCCACCCTGTTCAACGCGCTCACCAAAGCGGGAATCGAAGCCGCTAACTTCCCGTTCTGTACCATTGAGCCGAACACCGGCGTTGTGCCAATGCCGGATCCGCGACTGGACAAGCTTGCCGAAATCGTAAAACCTCAGCGCATTCTGCCAACCACCATGGAATTTGTGGACATCGCGGGCCTGGTAAAAGGCGCGTCCAAAGGCGAAGGCCTGGGCAACCAGTTTCTGACCAACATCCGCGAGACCGAAGCAATCGGCCACGTGGTGCGCTGTTTTGAGAACGACAATATTATCCACGTGAATAACAAAGTGGATCCGGCTGACGATATCGAAGTTATCAACACCGAGCTTGCGCTCTCCGATCTCGACACCTGCGAACGCGCTATTCATCGCGTGCAGAAAAAAGCCAAAGGCGGCGATAAAGATGCGAAGGCCGAGCTGGCCGCGCTGGAAAAATGTCTGCCGCAGCTTGAGAACGCGGGCATGCTGCGCGCGCTGCAAACCCTGACGGATGAAGACAAGGCCGCTATCAAATACCTGAGCTTCCTGACGCTGAAACCAACCATGTATATCGCCAACGTTAACGAAGACGGATTCGAGAACAATCCGTACCTGGACCAGGTGCGTGAAATCGCCGCTGGCGAAGATTCGGTGGTCGTTGCCGTTTGCGCAGCCGTTGAGTCTGATATCGCTGAGCTGGACGACGCGGATCGTGACGAATTCATGGCGGAGCTGGGTCTGGAAGAACCTGGCCTGAACCGCGTTATTCGCGCCGGTTATGAGCTGCTGAACCTGCAAACTTACTTTACCGCAGGCGTGAAGGAAGTACGCGCATGGACCATTCCGGTTGGCGCAACCGCTCCGCAGGCAGCCGGTAAAATCCATACCGACTTCGAGAAAGGCTTTATCCGCGCGCAGACCATCGCCTATGAAGATTTCATCACCTACAAAGGCGAGCAAGGTGCGAAAGAAGCGGGCAAGATGCGTGCAGAAGGCAAAGACTACATCGTGAAAGATGGCGATGTGATGAACTTCCTGTTCAACGTCTAATGCGCATTTGTTGGCTTATGAGATTCCATCAATCTCATAACCGCTAATAAAAACTCATAAAATCCACGCAATGGCGTGGATTTTTTATTTCATAGTGCCGCAGCAAATCGGGAAGCCGTTAAGTTGCTTTTCAGGCCAAAGGAAGCAAGTACCTCTGCGTATTTATCACGGGCGTCGTCGGGCCGCCGCGGCGGGCCAGGTCGATTCCTTTTGCAGGCGTCTGCCCGGCGTAGCTGAGGACGCTGGAGCCGGACTGTGCCTTCGTCTGATGCTACGCCCGTCAATCAGGTTGAATATGCTCTTTGTGCTGGTGGATAAAGGCCAGTACGCGGTCGGCGACCTCCTGCCAGCCTGATTCATTGCAAATATAGTGGCTGCGAGGGAAAACCGTGAGTTCTGTCACGCTTGACTCATCAGTGTAGGCTTTAAAGATCTTCCCGGTCAGATGCGAGGGAACGATCCGATCGTTCTCGCCACCGATAAGCAGAAGCGGTCCGTGTGGTGCATCGGTGTCGATGCGTCCATCCGGACCCATGCAACCACGCAGGACATTGCGACTATCGTGGGTAGCCGTCTTCCCGAATTCACGCGTCGCCTCTTCCTCGCTCAGCGTGTTTGCGAACGCCGAGTGAAAGGTACCGGCATCCATGAAAATAGGTTCGTTGCCTTTCAGGGGATTGGCGATGATGGCGCTGTTCTTGATAAAGTCCCAGTCCAGATCGATCATTGCGTTGGGCGCCACGGCATCGATAGCGACGCCGACGGAAATCAGGCCCTCGCTTAGCATGATCTGTGTGATAAGCCCGCCAACCGAGTGACCGATCATGATCGGCCGACCGCAATCGCGTAGGCCAGCCCGCACGCTATCCAGTACATCGTTCAGGTGCAGGTCGCCGAGACCCGCAGGTGGGTTTTCGCGAAGGGTTCGGGGCTCGCCTTCGTGCAAAGGCCAGGCCGGAGCTACGCAGTTAAAACCTTTGCTGGTGAAATAGTCGATCCAGTTCTCCCAGCTCCTGGGGTTCTGGAACATGCCATGAAGAAAGACGATCTCGGTCATACTGTGCTCCTGAGTTAGCGACAATATTCGGTAACTGCCGCATTAACGCCTCGGTTCCCCGAACCAGGTTGACGCAGGCCGGGCCCTATGTGGGAGCGGAAAGCCGCCACCAGCCATCTGCTCGTAAAAATGGTAACTGATATTACCCAATTTCTGTTTTATCCCTTTTATAATAGAGCAATTATAAGAGGTCCCTTGAGAAACCTGCAGTAAGGTTATTAAAAAAACAATTTAACTTCTGCAGGCATAACGCTTTTTATGATCTGTTCAAATTGTGGCTCTATTGGGCAATATCATGATGACAGGTCAAATAACTATATTGAAAAAAAGCAAACTTGATTGATTTTATTATCCAAAAGAAAGATATAGAAATTATCGTTATTTGCTCCGCATGCAAAAAGCAGCGAGATAGCTTAAAAGACTAAATAAATAATCATCAAAAACCATCCGCTTCTCTTATCTATTGAAGCGATATTTCATGCGCCGTTATCAGCAGCCTGAGGGAACAACCTCAAGATACAAACCACACTATGAATTACCCTGCGGCCAGTTCCCCAGAACACGCTGACGCACATCTTCCGGTTACCCCTGTGCAGACCAATCCGGACAACCGGCGACACAAGCTGGGCGGGCTGAAGGAGCCGCGAGAAGGAGCTACGGACAGCGCTGAGCCGCCCGTTCCGGCGAAACAGGTTAAGTCCGCCCTGCGGCTTTCTCCGCATAGCCCGTTATTGCGAACTATCCTTAACCACGGCTTACTTTTTTGGTTAGGGGAAAACGATGACGAAAATGACCAGCGATTTTTTCATTGAGCGCCTGAAGGCCTGGGGCGTCACCCGCATCTATGGCTATCCCGGCGATGGCATCAACGGCGTGCTCGGCGCCTTGCAGCGCGCTGCTGAAGCGGGCGAAGGCATTGAGTTTATTCAGGTGCGTCACGAAGAGATGGCGGCGTTTATGGCGGCGAGTCATGCCAAATTCACCGGCGAACTGGGGGTGTGCCTTTCTACCGGCGGCCCCGGCGCTACCCATCTGCTGACCGGGCTGTATGACGCGAAGCTTGACCACTCGCCGGTGCTGGCGATCGCCGGTCAGGCGGAAGCCACCGCGCGCGGGGCGAGCTATCAGCAAGAATTAAACCTCGATCGTGTTTTCGCCGACGTGGCGAACTTTGTGCAGGAGGTGGCTTCGCCCAGCCAGCTGCGGCACCTGGTGGATCGCGGCGTGCGGATCGCGGTGGCGCAAAATGGCGTGACGGTACTGATTTTGCCGAAGGACATCCAGGACGAGCCCTGGCAGGCGCCGCCGCATACACACGGCTTCACCCATTCGGGAACAGGCTACCAGCGGCCGAAAGTCGTGCCCTATGAGACAGATCTGCAACGCGCGGCGGATGTCCTTAACGCCGGAAAAAAAGTGGCGATACTGGTGGGGGCCGGGGCGCGCAGCGCGGCGCTGGAAGTGGTGCAGCTGGCCAACGTGCTTGGCGCCGGCGTGGCAAAAGCGCTGCTGGGCAAGGATGTGCTGCCGGACGATGCGCCTTTTATTACCGGCTCGATTGGCCTGCTGGGCACTAAGCCGTCTTATGACATGATGATGAACTGCGACACCCTGCTGATGATCGGCACCGGTTTTCCGTGGACGGAATTCCTGCCGAAAGAGGGACAGGCGCGCGCCGTGCAGGTGGATATCGATCCGGCGATGCTTGGTCTGCGCTATCCGGTGGAAGTCAATCTGCATGGCGATGCGGCGGAAACCCTGCGCGCCCTGCTGCCGCTGTTAGAACATAAAACCGATCGTAGCTGGCAGGAAGAGATCGCCCTGGGCGTTAAGGAGTGGTGGCAGACGCTGGAAGAGCGGGCGATGGCTGAGGCCAGGCCGGTCAACCCCCAGCGGGTGGTATGGGAAATGTCGCCGCTGCTGCCGGAAGACGCTATCGTCACCTCCGACTCTGGCTCCTGCGCCAACTGGTTCGCCCGTGATTATAAGGTAAAGCAGGGACAGCGCGCCTCCTTATCCGGCGGCCTTGCCTGCATGGGCGCGGCGGTGCCTTACGCCATCGCCGCCAAATTCGCTTACCCGCAAAAAGTGGTGGTAGCGCTGGTGGGAGACGGCGCGATGCAGATGAACAATATGGCGGAGCTGATCACCATACAGAAATACTGGCAGGGCTGGAGCGACCCGCGCCTGATCGTTTGTGTCTTCAATAACCAGGATCTTAATCAGGTCACCTGGGAGCAGCGGGTAATGGAGGGCAATCCGCGCTTCGAGGCGAGCCAGGAAATCCCCGATGTCAGCTATGCCCGGTTCGCGCAATCGCTGGGGCTGAAAGGTATTTTCGTTGACGATCCGCAGCAGCTGCAGAGCGCCTGGCAGGAAGCGTTAACGGCCGACCGTCCGGTGGTGCTGGAAGTAAAAACCGATCCGGAAGTCGCCCCGCTGCCGCCGCATATCACCCTGAAGCAGGCGAAAGCCTTTATGGCTTCGATGGCTAAAGGGGATCGCTCCGCCGGGAAAGTTTTTGCCGACACCGCAAGCCAGATTATGAACGAGATCCTGCCGGGTAAAAAACCGTAACGATAACCGCGTTCAGGCATAAAAAGAGAAAGCGCCCGTTAAAATAGTGCTTAACGGGCGCGCAGGAAGAGAGGGTTTGACGCGACGTTATTGCGAAGGCAACAGCTCGGTTTTGATCCAGCCAGGCTGACGCTTATCAAAGCTTTCATACGCGGAGACCACATCGGATAACGGCTCCACCTGAGTCAACACTTGAGTAGGATCGATTGCGCCCATGCGCACCAGCTCCAGCAAATGCGGAATAATGGCGTGGTGGTTGCAATTCCCCATCTTCATGGTCAGGTTTTTATTCATCGCCATACCGATGGGAAAAGTCTGCGCGGCGGGAGGATAAACGCCGATAATGCTCAGCGTGCCCGCCTTTTTTAGCGCCTGAATCGCCCATTCCAGCGCCTGGCTCGGGGCGTCGCCCGGGATCCAGTTTCCATTATGCACATGCTGATGATCAAAATTATCCGGTGCTACCTGCTCGACTTCCTTGCGGTATTGCTCTTTTTTCTGCTCGGCTTGCGCCGCCGCCGGGCCATGGTGGGCGTGCTGGCTGTCAACGCCCACGGCATCAATGGCGATATCGACACCGACGCCGCCGGTAAATGTTTTGATAGCTTCCAGCGGATCTTCTTGCTCAAAATTGACGGTAAAAGCCCCCTGACGTCGTGCCATCGCCAGCCGATCGTCATGCGGATCGACAGCGATCACCCGACCGGCTTCCATTAACAGCGCGCTGGCAATAACAAACTGCCCGACCGGGCCGCAACCGAACACCGCCACGGTGTCTCCACGTTTGATTCCCGCCATTTCCGCGCCGAACCAGCCGGTGGGAAAAATATCGCTGATTAGAATCGCCTGTTCATCGCTGACACCCTGCGGTATTTTCACCAGAGTATTGGCGGCGAAGGGAATACGCGCTTTTTCCGCCTGTAGCCCGTTGATCGGGCCGGTAGCTTGCGGGCCGCCAAAAAAGCAGGTGCCCGCCTGCGGGCCGTTCGGGTTGGCATTATCGCACTGTGCGGTGTTACCGCTGCGGCAGGGTGGGCAATAGCCGCAGGAGAGCGTGGAGCAAACCACCACCCGATCGCCAATATCGAAATTACGCACCTGATCGCCCAGTTGCTCGATAATACCGACGCCTTCATGGCCGAGAATAGTGCCCTCCTTCATGCCGCTGAAGGTGCCGCGTATAAAATGAAGATCGGTACCGCAAATCGCCGAGGCGGTAAGGCGGATAACCGCATCGGTGGGTTGTTCAATCTGCGGTTCGGCGACCTCATCAAGACGAATATCGCCGGTAGCGTGCCAGACGAGAGCTTTCATACTGTCTCCTCTTTTCGGTTATATAAAAGGGCGTCGCAGCTGGCCTTCCCTGCCCGCTATGACAGCCGGTTTTAACTCAGAGAGGAGAAAGTATAGTCAGCGATCGGATGAACTGAGGGCGATAGCCACCAACCCGGTGACTATCAGCGGCGGGAATAAGTAAGGAAGTATGTCCATCTCTTTGCTTCCTTCCGGGAGGCGTTAATTTGCCTGCCTGGTTTGCTCCGATGTCCCGAAATGCGCGGTATCACCGTGAGCATGTTCGCCCGAGCCACGCACCCGTTTGAGCTGGATCACCTCGCCGTGCTGCCAGGCGTTGGCCCCCTCGGCAACAGGATGCGCCACCAGATCCTCGCGCTCACGCCTGATGACCTGCGTATTGACATCAAACCGACGATCCCTGTCTGCCAGCAGCGCCGGATCGAGCTGCCCTTCCCCGGTAAACCCCATCATCAGTGCCGGAATGCCGAGCGGCAGCGTCTTATCGCGATCGGTATGCCAGGTATGCCAGGTCTTTCCATAAGTATTAACAATCTTGCTCATCAGCGCTTTGTCGGCCACCGCAGGCAAGCCGGGCGCGATCAGGCTGCCGGACTTCACCTCATACCTGTGGCTGTGCCAGAGTTTTTTTTCCTCCGGCGGCAGCGTCTTAAACAGACGTTCGCTAATGATGTACTCGACGCCCATCAGCCGGGCATCTTTTGTATTGCTGTCGTAAATCACCGCCTGCATGACATCATCATTAAGCACCGTCACGTAGTGATGGGCCTCCATCTGGCCATTTTTATCGCCGTTATAAAAATGGAAGCCGTCAAGATACGCGCTTATTGCCTCCACGGGCGGGCGGGACTGGATGATCTGCGCGCCCGTTTCAAGGGTGCGCATTTGGGCAGAGGTTTTTTCACCGGGAACCGGCATTTTCGGGGGAGTATTATTCGCGCCGCAGCCCGTCAACGTCAGGCTGGTTAAAATTAAAAGAGATGAAGGTTTCATTTGTTCTCCACGTCAAAGCACCCCTACTGAACGTAGTACATTCATGGTGATTCGGCAGGAGAAATTTCTCTGTATGGTTTGCTGGAAATAGCTTCCGTTGACCGATGAGATCGTTCATTGAGTCATAAAAATAAAACAATCACCACCTCCTCAGGAAATGGTTTAGGGATGACAATAAAAATCCACGCAATTGCGTGGATTTTTAAATACCCCTTATGACTCAGGTATTTTCAATGTGAAATGTTGAAAGGATAATTTCGAGACAGCGCTTGTTCGCCTCAAAGTGATAATCACGATAGTGGCGGTGTCTTCCAACCAGTTCTGCATAGCACCAGGGCAAAGTCACATATAAATGCCTAAACAGCCCTGGCGACTATTATTTTCCTGCAAGAAATATTATAAAATCTCAACTTATTGTTTCTATAGATAAAATTCATTGCATCATTGATGCAAAAAAAATATCACAGGTTATCGCGATATAAATATGTGAAAAATCTTATCCGCGCCGCAGAAATTTTTAAATCCGTCCGATAACGATAACAAAAATCAGTATCGCTCTAAGATAAAATAATAAAAAGCAGGAGGGTAATTATCTTTCGCGCAATGCCTCTTTAGCTTTGTTCAGCGGTTTCAGCAGATAATCCATGATAGTCTTATTTCCGGTTTTGATATCAACGGTGGCAATCATGCCGGGGAACACCGGAAATTCCTGCCCCTGTTTATTCGTCAGAGAGTTACTCAGAGTTCTGATATAGACCCGGTAGTAATAGACATCTCTTTTAACCGCATCCTGCAGCGTATCAGGGGATATCATCGCCACTTCCCCTTCCAGCCCCCCGTAAATCGAATAATCGTAAGCCGTTACTTTCACTAACGCTTTTTGTCCAGGGTGGATAAAGGCCACGTCGCGGGGAGAAATCTGGGCTTCGATAACCATCTGGTCGTCAAGCGGCATCAAACTCATCAACTTGCCGTTCGGTGGAATCACGCCGCCGACGGTGGTCACTTCGATATCTTTAACAATGCCGCGTACCGGCGCGTTAAACGTCAGGTGAGTCAGAGAATCTTCACGCCCCTTCATGACCGGGCGCTGCGCCTCGATTTCGGCATTGGCTTTGGCTAACTCTTCGCGAGCGCGAACGTAATACTGGTTTTGCATTTCAGTGATTTTATTCTCAAGCTCATTTTTTTGACGCTCAAGACGCAGTACTTCAACTTTGCTTGCGGCTCCCTGCGTAACCAGAGGACGGGTTAAACTCAGCTCGCGCTGGATCAGTGCAGCCCCCTGACGTAAACCAGCAAGGCCTTTAACAAGGCTGTCTCGTCGGGATCGATAGAGCGCGGTTTCCTGCTTAACCAGTTCCACGTCATCATCCAGTTCGGACGGAAAAACCAGTTCGCTGTTATTCACCTCGGCGTTCAGGCGTGCGGCGGTCGCCAGGGCGGCATTCAGGCGAGACTCGCTTTCCAGGACGCTGGACTCGGATCTTGTGCGATCCAGTTGGGCCAACCGCTGGCCGCGCTCGACGATATCTCCTTCACGAACCAGCAGCTTATGAATGATTCCACCTTCCAGGGACTGGATAACCTGCTCACGAGAAGAGGGGATCACTTTACCGCTCCCGGTGGTGACTTCATCAAGACGACAGATGCTTGCCCAGGTCATAAAGACAGCAAGCAAGGCAAAGAGCGACCACGCAACCAGCGTCGAACGCGGCAGGCGAGGCTCTTTTAAGCGGCTACTGAAGCGGGAAAAATCACTCATTCGCCCCCTCCTCTGCTGCGTCCTTCGCCGATGTCGTTTTTTTCATCCTCACGGTCCGCTGCGCGGTTTTACTCGGGACCATTCCGTGTTTACTCAGGATGGCGTCGCGTGGCCCATCCATCACTACCTTTCCGTTATTCAGCACAATGATGCGATCGACCAGTCCAAGAATGGGGAGGCGGTGGGTCGCCACCACCAGCGTTCGCTGCTTGCCAAGCCAGAGATTAAGATGCTGGATAAACTCTTTTTCACCGACTTCATCGAGCCATGCGGTAGGCTCATCGAGCAGCAGGATATTCGGCGAAGTCAGCAAAGCACGCGCCAGCAGCAGCGCCTGACGCTGGCCGCCTGACAGCCCCGCGCCGCCTTCGCTGATGAGGTAATTCAGCCCCATTTTCTGTTTACGAACGAACGCCAGCGCCCCGCTGTTGACCAGCGCCAGATGTATTTCCTCATCGGTTGCCAACGGGTTGCCCATCATAATATTGTCGCGCACCGAGCCGAAAAACAGGCGCGCCTGCTGGCTAAGCAACTGCATATCACGCCGCACATCGGCAGGATCGAGATGATTTAGCGCGACGCCATCCAGCAAAATATGGCCCTGCTGTGGCTCTTGCATACCGGCAAAAAGCTGAAGCAGCGTACTTTTACCCGAACCGTTGCGGCCCAGTATGGCCACACGCTCGCCGGCCCCAATATTCAAATGAGGGATATTCAGGACGTTCAGCTTCTCTTCCTCGTCGTAATAAAAGCCCACATCCTCAAGAACATAGTGACCGCGCAGATGCGCTTTATGCACTTTCTTACCCCGTTGCGGATCGTCAACAGGACGCTGCATCAGGTCATCCAGCCCTTTGCGCGCGACCTTAGCCGACTGCCAGCGAGAGAGAATCCCGGAAATCTGCGACAGCGGGGAAAGGGTACGCGACGCCAGAATGGAGGTTCCCACCAGCGCGCCGGTTGTCATATCTCCGCTGATGACGAGATAGCAGCCAGTCAGCAGCACCACGGCGTAGACGATGGACTGCACTTCCTGTGTCCAGGTCAGCAGCAGGCCCGTCAGCCAGCGCTGCTTCATCCCCACGCTGGCAGCCACGTCGTTGGTGTTGTTCCACTGGTTCTGAAACCGCTGTTCGGCGCGCATCAGCTTAATGTCTTCGATACCTTGTACAGCCTCGATAAGCGTCGCGTTACGGATGGCCGACTCGCGCATCCCCTCGCCGGAGAGCTTTGCCAACGGACGTTGAACCAACAGGCCCGGAATTAACAGCAATGGCACCGCGAGCAGGACCACCCATACCAGCGGACCTCCGATTACCCACAGGATGAAGACAAACAGCAGGAAGAACGGCAGATCGGAAATCGCCGCAATCGTCGTCGAGGTGATTAGCTCACGCACCGACTCCAGCTCGCGGATCTGGGCAATAAACGAGCCCGTCGATTTGGAGCGTGCCCCGTTTTTAATGCGCAGCGCGTGGGCAAAAATACGCTCAGATATGCGCAGATCGGCCCGTTTACCAATAGCGTCGGAAATGTGTACCCGCAGCATACGCATGATGAATTCGAAGACAATCGCGAGCATCACGCCGCTAAACAGTACCCACAGCGTGGCCTCCGACTGGGACGGCACTACACGGTCATAAACCTGCATGGAGAACACCATACCGGAGAGCGCCAGCACGTTCGCCACCAGCGCCACCAGCATAATGTCGCCGTAGCGACGCCAGTCCTTCAGCGCCAGCTGCCAGAACCAGCTCTTCTCGTAGGGTTTGATGTAATCGTCAACGCGAGCGTCCGGCGTGGACTCCAGCGGGCGCAACACCATTAAGCCTTTTAGCCTCTGCCCAAGTTCCTCGCGCGTCAGAACCGTCTCCAGACCGCCGTCTCCGCTGAACTGAAGGCTGACGTTGCCCTCGCTATCCATGCGGTTGATCACCGCAATTTGACCCGCGGTAAATTCAGCCAGAAGCGGCAATCGCCAGGGATCGATTAACGTCGCCTCGGCGGGCGCAACACGCAGCCCAAGCCCAAGCTGACGCGCCATCTCCTCAAGCACCTGCTGGCGCGGAGAAAGGCTTTCATGGCTGAAAGTGACCCGAACATGTTCCTGAGAAAAGTCCAGCCGATAATGTTTCGCGACGAGAAGCATGGCCTGAAGCCAGGGTTCATACTGTGGATGAGTATTCATAATGCGACGTCCTGTCCAGCACGATAATTACGCCCAGAAAGGCTATTTTTGTCAGACAATCAGAAAACGAATTCCTGAACGCGAGCACAAAAACAGCTTATTAATTTTATGGTTACGGTGTTTAGCGTTAAAAAAACGCAGCATGCCGCGAGGATTGCCCCTCGCGGCTGTGCTTTACGCAATTAACAGTTGATGGTTGGCCAGCAGAGTGGCGAGATCGGTCTGTACACCGTTCAGCGTGACAACGGTTGTCGGGTCAAACTGGCTGCCCGTTCCGTCGCGGTTCATCTGAATCTCGGTATTGCTGCCGTTTTGCACCACCCGGATATAGTCGCTTATGTTACTGGCGCTGCTGTCCAGCGTTGCCACATCGTTCACGTAGCTCGCCGCGCCCGTGCCGGTATAACCGCTGCCGGACAGCAGATCGCGCAGATCGATACGGTCCGTATCCGCCGTGCCTTCCCAGGTGCCGACCGTGAAACCGTTTACCACGTCGCTACCGTTGCCGCCGGTCGCATCCGAGGCATCGATTAGCTTGTACAGCAGGGTATCGTGACCGCCGCTGCCAAGAGCAAAGGTGTCATTACCACCGCGTCCTTCAAACTGGTTATCACCGCTGTTGCCGATGATAACGTCGTCATAGTTCGAGCCTGCGATGCCTTCAATGTTGTTCAACCGCGAGGTGCCAAAACCGGTAACCTGCGCCGTTGAGAGCCGCAAATCAACGCTGATGCCCGAGGTCGCATTACGGTAATCCACCACGTCTGTCCCGCCGATATTGTTCCAGGTGTCGTAACCGGAGCTCGTATTCCAGCCGCCGGAGCCGTTATAGGTGTAGGTACCAGCCTCAGCGATAAAGGTGTCGTTATATCCGGTGCCGGTCAGGGTGCCGCTATGGCCGCCGGTTGCCGCTTCGGCCGTGAGAACATAGCCCTCTTTGCCGTTGCCGCCGACCAGTCCATCCCAGATGACGTTATCCAACTTTCCGTTAGTCATCTTCACGATCTCCACCGAGTAGGTTTCATTCGGTTCCAGCCCGTAGAAACTCACCAGCGCAGAGGTATCGTTGAAGCCGATACCTGACTGGGCGTTAACGATCTGCGAAGCGATCGGCACACCCGCCGCGTTATACAGGTTGATCGTATTACCGTAGTAGGCGTTGATGCCTTCGCTATCAACGATGTGCAGATGCATCGCAGTGCCGTCAGCGATGGTCTGGCTGTTTTGCACCAGCGCCACCTTGCCATTTTGCTGGGAAACCAGCAGATCCTGCGCGCCGTCCCAGTTGTAATCCACCGCCGCCACGCCGGTCACTTTCGCCAGCCCGGCGGCCAGCTGGCTTGAGGTCCAGGTGGAACCAAAGCTGTTATTGGTGAACAGGGTGGCGGTTTGCGAGCTGCCGTAGGCGCTGAGCTTAACGATGTCCATCTGCCCGTCGCCGTTCCAGTCGACCGCCGCCGACAGGTAGCCCGCCGCGGCGTCAGGGGCTTCTACGGCGCTCCTGACCGTGGAGAGCTGCCCTGTGCCATTGTTGTAATAAATCACGCCGCCGGTATTGTTCAGCGCAGTGCCAAGATAGAGATCCATATAGCCGTCGCCGTTGTAGTCTGCCCACGTCATGGATGCCGCCGTGGTGCTATTCGCGGCGTTGCCGACAAACACGCCGGTGATGTTCTGGCCGATGGACAGGGTCCCGTCGCCCTTATTGTTAATCACGGTCAGCGAGTAAGCGCCGCTGCGGTCGGTGTGCTGCACGATATCGACGCTGCCATCGTTATTAAGATCAACGCCTGAGATTTCGCGTCCGGAGTTAAACCTGGCGTAGAACCCACCTTCCCCGCCGGTGCCGTCCGGCGTCAGTACACCGTTGTTGTTCACCAGATAGGTCAGAGAGTCCATCCCCGCATCGCCGTAGGCCAGATCCAGATAGCCATCGCCGGTTTTATCGTAGGCAATTACGCCACCGTAATAAATCGTGGTGCCCATTGCCGGCTGGCTGGCGGCGTAGCTGGTACCGTTATAGGTCCACATTACCTGAGTCGATCCTCCCCAGTCACTCTCGGTAGCAAACACGTCTGCCGTACCGTTACGATCGAAATCGGCCGCAGTCTGGTTGATAAGATAATAGCTACGGGTATTGGTCAGAGCAGAGCCTGTATAGCTCGACGTATCGCTGCTGGAGTAAGAGTGCCCGTTGGCGATAATATTCCACAGGCCGCTGCTGTTGAGGCCGAGCGTCATGGTCGAGTTATAACCGTTACCGCTGGCGCTGGCCCAGTCAGTATTATTCAACACGGTCTCCACAGTCAGGCCGCCGGTCGCGATACCCGTAGCGTTGCCGTTACCCGCGCTGCTCTTCACCTGCGCCGTGACGTCATAGCTGCTGGCGCTTAGCGCATCGCCGTCCGGGATCTGCAAATACCAGGTGTTGTTATGCGGATCGACCACCACCGCGCCGCCGGCTTGTGAGGTGTAGATTTTGTCATTCACCGTCACCGCCAGATATTCACCGTTCATCAGTCCGGCAGAAACCGTACCGCCGACGATCGGCGTGGTATCCGGGGTGGTCTGAGCCGTAACCGCCGCCGTTGTGGTCGGCACGCTGGTATCCACGCTCAGTACAAATCCAGCGGATTCAGCGTAGTTACCCGCTTTATCGGTCACCCGCAGCACGTACGTATGGTCGCCATTGCCCAGGCCGCTGTCCTGGAAGGACCAACCGGCGCTGCCGTTCATCATGACCTGGCCCAGCAATAGCCCGTCGCGGTACAGCTCGGCGATCTCGTCATCTGCTATTGCCTGATTCAGCGTACCGTTAATCATCGGCGTGGTATCGTCGGTCACTACCGACAAGCCGAAATCGCCCCGACGCTCACCGTCGCTGTCGGTGTAACCGACTACCGTACCCAGCGTGGTTGGCGGTCTGGTGTCTACGGTCACAACCTGCTGCGCGGTAGAACCCACGTTCCCGGCTTCATCGATAATGCGCAACTGCCAGGTGTAATCGCCGTCGGTAAGTTCGCGGGTATCGGTGTAACGCCAGCCCGTACCGTCTGTCGTGACGTCTGTCCAGGTCGCACCGCCATCAGGGCTAATCTGCGCCCGTTCGTCGCTGGCCAGCGCGCTTCCCAGCGTGCCGCTTATCGTCAACGACTTATCGCTGGTAATGAAGTCGCTGCCGGACCGGCCGGTATCTTCAGCGATAGCATCAACCGTGATGCCATAGCGCGGCGCCTGAGTGTCTACCGTGACCACCTGCGAAGTGGTGGAGCCCACGTTGCCCGCCTGATCCACCACGCGCACCTGATAGCTATGATCGCCATCGGTTAGCGTGCGGGTATCCGCGTAGCTCCACGTGGTTCCGCTGACCGTGGCGTAAACCCAGCTCGCACCGCCGTCCAGGCTCAACTGAACAAATTCGTCCGCACCAGGCGCTTTACCCAACGTGCCGTGCAGCGTGCAGGAGGTTTTGCTGGTCAGGAAGTCGTTGTTATTAAAGCCCGTATCCACAGTGATATTGTCCACGGTCACCGCGACAGCCTCATCCGGGGCAACGGTATCTACCCTCACCTGCTGATGTGCCCACGCGCCCACGTTGCCCGCCATATCAATCACTCGCACCCAGTAGTCGCAGGTCTGGTTTTCCAGCGTGCGGCCATCGACATGGTACCAGGCATTGCCAATCACCGTCGCGTTCTGCCAGGTGATTCCCCCGTCCAGGGTAATCTGTACGAACTCGTCATCCGCCAGCGCTGCGCCCAGCGAGCCGCGCAGCGTCAGTGAAGCATCGTTAGTGATAAAATCGCTGTTGCTCAGCCCGCTATCCTCGCTGATGCTATCGATGGTGATGGTTTTGCCGCTGGCCGGTGCCACGGTATCAATGGTCACCACCTGGCTTGCGGTGGCGCTAACGTTGCCCGCGTCGTCAATCACGCGCAGCTGATAGTTATAATCGCCATCCGCCAGCTTGCGGCTATCTACATAGGTCCAGGTCAGTCCGCTAACGTTAACGTCAATCCAGATAGCGCCCCCGTCGATGCTGATCTGCGCGCGCTCGCCGCTGCCCAGCGCCTTGTCCAGCGCTCCTTTCAGGCTGATCTGGTTGTCGCTGGTAATAAAATCGCCGCCAGAAAGCCCCGTATCCTGGGTGACAGAATCGACGGTAATGGCCGATGCCGCAGGCGCGGTGCGATCGACCACCACCGCCTGGCTGGCTGTCGCGCTCACATTGCCAGCGTTATCGATCACGCGGACCTGGTACTGGTATGTTCCGTCGCTCAGGGTACGGCTGTCGCTGTAGCGCCAACGGGTACCCGTCACCGTCAGGTCTGTCCAGGTCGCGCCGCCGTCAATGCTGATCTGCGCATGGTCGCCGCTGCCCAGCGCCGTGCCCAGCGTTCCTTGCAGGTCGATCTGGCTGTCGCTGGTAATAAAATCGCTGTCGGAAAGCCCCGTATCCTGGGTGACAGAATCGACGGTAATGGCCGATACCGCAGGCGCGGTGCGATCGACCACCACCTCCTTGCTATCCGTCGCGCCCACGTTACCGGCGTTATCGATAACGCGAACCTGGTACTGGTATGTTCCGTCGCTCAGGGTGCGGCCGTCGCTGTAGCGCCAGCTGGCGCCCGTCACCGTCAGGTCTGTCCAGGTGGCGCCGCCGTCCAGGCTGATTTGCGCTTTCTCATTATTGCCAGGCTGCGCGGTCAGCGTACCCTTGACCACGACCCGGCTGTCGTTGGTGATAAAATCACTGGCGCTCAGGCCGCTATCGTTTTGCAGCGAATCGATGTTGATGCCCATTGACGGCGCGCTCAGATCGACGGTCACGTACCGATCCGAGCTGGCGCTATTGCCGATGATATTGCTGACCTGCGCGTTAATGACGCAGGCACCGCCGTCCGCAAGCGCGCTCACGTCCGCGCTGCCGACGGTGCAGCTCCAGCTTTTATCTGTCCGCACGGTCGCCGTGTAGGTTTTACCATTAAGCGTAATGGTTACCGTCTGCCCCGCTGGCGCATCGGTAGTTCCGCTAACAACCAGCGGCGTGCCGTGTTCGGCGGCGCTGACGATATCGTCCCCGGCAAAAGCGTTAATGCTGATAACTGGAACCTTACCGTTAAGCGTGACAACGTGCGTCGCGCTGCCTGGGTTACCCGCCTTATCGCTTACCGAAGCGGTAATGGGGTAATCCCCGTCGCCCAGGCCGAGGAAATTGTGCCCTGCCACAAACAGCGACCACTTGCCGCCGGCAAGTACAGCGGTCTGATAGCTGTGCCCGTTGAAGGTCAGCGTCACCATCTGCCCCTGCTCGGCCGTGGTAGTACCGCTGAGAGTTTGTCCGGCCTGCTGCTCGCTGTTATTAACGATATTGTTGCCCGCCACGGTATCGATAGTGACGGTTGGCGCGACGGTATCCACCGTCAGCATTTGCGTGATCTGGCCGCTGTTGCCCGCTTTATCGTTCACCGATGCGGTCACGGCAAGCGCCCCCTCGCTCAGCACGGCAAGGTCGGCGGCCGGAATATTCAGCGTCCAGACGCCGTTATTCAACACCTCCGCGGTATAGGATTTGCCGTTCAGCGATACCGTCACCGTTTGTCCCGCTTCCACGCCGGAGAAGCCCTGGATCGTCAACGGTTGCTGTTTTTCCAGCGCGTTCAGCACGTTATCGCCGGCAATAATGTCAAAGCCGGGAGAGGGTAAACCGGTATCCACGGTCACGTTATGGGTGCCGCTGCCAGCGTTGCCCGCTGCATCTGTCACGCTGATGTTGACCGTCACCGTGCCGTCGCTCAGGCCGGAAATCACGTTCGCCGGAACCTCGATGTTCCAGTTGCCCGCCGCGTCCAGCACGGTGGTGTAGGTGTGTCCGCCAAGAGTAACGGTGACTTTATCCCCCGCCGCAGCGCCGGTGGCGGAGCCGCTAAAAACCTGCGCCTGACCGTGCTCGGTCATGTTAATTACGTCGTCTTCCGCCACAGGGTTGATAGTGACAGACGGAACGGTCACGCCCACCGTCAGGTTGCGCTCGACGGAAGCCGGGTTACCCGCTTTGTCGTTCACGCTCGCCGTCACCGTCACGCTGCCGTTGGCCAGCGCAGCCAGATCCGCCGCCGGAACATTCAGCGCCCATGTGCCGTCGCTGCCCATCGTAGTGATGTAGGTTTTGCCATTCAGGGTAACGGTCACCGTCTGCCCCGCTTCGGCGGTGCTGGTGCCGTTAATCGTCAAATCGGCCTGCGCTTCCATCGCGTTGAGGATGTTGTCAGACGCAATGGCGCCGATGGTGACGGACGGCGCGGTGGCATCCACGTGATACTCGCGGCCCGCCGAAGCGCTGTTGCCATTCACGTTGGTCACGCTGACCTGCACGCTGGCAGCACCGTCTTGCAGACTCGCCAGATCGACAGATGGCACGATCGCCGTCCAGTTGCCGCTGGCCTCAACGGTGGCGGTGTAAGACTTGCCGCCGAAGGTGATAGTGACGGTCTGGTTTTCCTCCACGTTGGAGGTTGTGCCTGACAGCACCAGATCCGCGTTGTTCTCCACCGTATTGATTACGTCGTCGGTAGCAATAGCGTCAACGCTGATGGCCACCGGCGCCAGATCCACGGTTACGCCGTGGCTGATGGAAACCGGGTTGCCTGCCGTACTCTGGCCTTCAACCGTAATAGTGGCGCGACCTTCAGCCAGCGCGCCCATGTCAGCCGCCGGCACTGTCGCACTCCAGGCGCCGTCCGCCAGCACGGTGGCAGGATAAGTTTTGCTGTTAACGGTGACGGTCAGCGTCGTGCCCGCCGTCAGCCCGTAGCTGGAGCCGGTAATAATCAGATTTTGACCGTGCTCGATGAGGTTGATCGCATCATCGCCCGCTACGGTGCTCACGCGCAGGCCCGGTAAACTGGCGTCGATAATAATATCGCGCTCGCCGGTGCCGCTGTTGCCCACGCCGTTGGTGACGGAGGCGACGACCGTTAATTCGCCGTTGCCCAGCGCCGTCAGGATCTCTTCAGGCACGTTCACCGACCAGCCCAGATTACTCTGCACCGTTGCCGTGTAGGTGTTGCCGCCGAGAGTCACGGTGACGGTGTCACCCGCTTCCGCGTTCACCACCTTGCCGCTAATCGTCTGACCCGCCGCCACTTCAGCCGCGTTCACCACGTCATCACCGGCGATCGCATTGATGATAACCCCAGGCAGAACGGACTCAACGGTCACCGCGTGCGTCGTGCTGGTGCTGTTACCTACGCTGTTCGTCGCAGACGCGCTGATGTTGTACAGCGCTTCACCCAGCGCGCCAACCTGCTCAGCCGGTACGGTGGTCGTCCATTTACCGTTAGCATCGACCGTCGCGCTGCAGGCTTTGCCGTTCAGCGTCACCGTCACCACCGCACCGGTCGCCAGGCCGGTAGCGGTGCCGCTAATCACCAAATCCTGCGCCTTTTCGGCGTTATTGATCGCATCGTCGTCAGAGACGGTGTCGATGGTCAGAACCGGAGCCGTGAGGTTCACTTCCACGTCGTGCGTGGCGCTGTTGCTGTTGCCGGCTTTATCCGTCACCGCCGCCGTGATGGTATATTTTCCGGCGGTTAACGCCTCTACTTCCGCCGCCGGAACGCCCACGCTCCAGCCGCCCGCCGCATTCAGCGTCGCAGTGTAGGATTTATTATTGATGGTCACGGTAACCACATCTCCCGCCGCCGCACCGACCGCGGAGCCGCTGACGATTAACGCCTGACCGTGTTCGCTGCTGTTGATCACGTCATCGCCGAAGACAGTGTTGATAACCAGTTGTGGAACGGTGGTATCCACCAGCACATCGCGATTGGCGGAAGCCGGGTTACCCGCTTTGTTGGCAACGGACGCGCTGACGGTATAGTTACCGTCTCCGGTAGCAATCAGGTCCACCGATGGAACGCTCACGCTCCACTTCCCGTTGGCCTGAACGGTAGTGGCGTACTCCACGCCGTTTAACGTCACGCGCACGGTCTGTCCTGCTTCGACATCACTGGTACCGTTAACGATCAGATCCTGCCGAGCTTCGGCCGCGTTGATGATGTTATTATCGCTAACGATCCCGACAGACAAGGATGGAGCGGTGGTATCCACTCTGTATTCACGGCCCGCAGACGCGCCGTTGCCGTTCACGTTGACCACGCTCACCTGCACGCTGGCATCGCCGTCTTTCAGACCCGCCGACGGCACGGTTGCCATCCAGTTGCCGCTGGCATCGACGTTGGCGGTGTATGACTTGCCGCCGAAGATGATATAAACCGCCTGGTTTTCTTCCACGTTGGACGTCGTGCCGGAGAGCACCAGATCCGCGCCTTTCTCGGCCGCGTTAATCACGTCATCCATGGCAATGGCGTCGATGCTGATGGCCACCGTTGCCAGATCCACGGTCACGTTGTGGCTGATGGAAACCGGATTGCCCGCGCCGCTCTGGCCCGCCACCGTAATGGTGACGTTGCCTGCCGCAAAGGCGCCTACGTCCGCCGCTGGAATAGCTGCGGCCCAGGCGCCGTCCGCCAGCACGATCGCCGGATAGGTTTTGCTGTTAACGGTGACGGTCAGCGCCGTACCCGCCGCCAGGTCAGCGCTGGTGCCGCTGATAATCAGATGCTGGCCGTGCTCGATGCTGTTGATCACATCATCGCCCGCCACGGTGTCCACGCGCAGGCCCGGCAGGTTTGCATCAATGGAGATCTCGCGATGGCCGGAGCCCGTATTGCCACGTTCGTTAGTCACGGCAGCCTTCACGGTCAGATCGCCGTTGCCGATCGCCGTTAGCACGTCAGCCGGAACATGCACCGACCAGCTCAGATCGTTCTGTACGCTTGTGGTGTAGGTATTGCCGCCAATCACCACGCTAACCGTATCGCCGCTCGCAGCATTGCTTACCTTGCCGCTGATGGTTTGCCCTGCGGCGACCTCCGCGGCGTTAATGATATCGTCGGTCGCAATGGCGTTAACGATCACCACCGGCAGTGCGTAATCAACCAGGATGTCGTGTTCAGCGCTGGCCCTGTTGCCCGCGTTATCAATAACGCTGGCGGTCACGGCGTAATTCGCCTCGCCTAATGCTCTGACCGCAGAAGCCGGAACCGTCACGTTCCAGTTACCGCTGGTGTCCGCGATCGCGGCGTAATGAATGCCGTTCAGCATCACGGCGATCGCGGTGCCCTGCGGCTGATTGCTGGTGCCGGAGAGCAGCAGATGCTGGCCTTTCTCCGTCGCGTTGATCACGTCATCGCCCGCCACGGTATTAATGGCAATAACCGGCGCCGTAAGCGCAACATCAACGTGGTGCGTAACGTTATTGCTGTTACCCGCTTTATCGGTCACGGAAACAGAAATATCGTGATTGCCGTTAGTCAGCGCCCCTACGTCGCCTGCCGAAACGCCCACGCTCCAGCTCCCCGCTTCATCAAGCACTGCGGTGTAATCTTTGCCGTTCAGGGTCACGGTGACCAGATCGCCCGCCTGCGCGCCGGTTACGGTACCGGAGACGATCAGCGCATGGCCGTGCTCCACCAGGTTAATCACATCATCGCCCGCCACGGTATCGATACGCAGGCCGGGTAACCGGGCGTCAATCGTGAAGCCCTGTGAGAATGAGCCAGTATTGCCGTGGGCGTTGGTTACCATCGCGGTGGCGGTCAGTTCGCCGTTGCCGAGCGCCGTCAGCATCCCGGTGCTCAGCGGCAGGCTCCAGGTGAGATCTTCCTGCACGCTGGCGCTGAAGGTTTGTCCGCCAAGGGTGACGATCACGGTATCGCCCGCGGCGGCGTTCACCACTTTCCCCGTCAGGGTCTGACCTGCCGCCACTTCTGCCGCATTAACGATATTATCGCCAGCCAGCGTATTGATAATCACCCCCAGCAGAGAGCTGTCTACCTGTACATCATGGGTCGCAAAAGCAGCGTTGCCAACGCTGTTAGTCACGCTTGCCGTGAGCGTATAATTCGCCTCACCCAATGCGCCAACCGCAGAAGCAGGAACGGAAACGCTCCAGTTACCGCTGGCGTCGGTGAGGGCGGTGTAATGAATGCCGTTCAGCGTCACCGTAACGGCGGTGCCCTGCGGCCGATCGCTGGTGCCGGAGAGCAACAGAGCCTGGCTTTTCTCAGCCGCGTTGATGACGTCATCGCCCGTAAGGGGGTTAATGGCAATTTCCGGAACCGAGGTATTGACCATCACATCCAGCGAACTGCTGCCTGTGTTGCCGGCTCGGTCGGTGATAGATACGTCGATGGTCCAGGTGCCGTCTGTCAGCCCCTGCATAAACGATGCCGATAAGCCCAGGCTCCAGTTGCCCGTCGTATCCACCACCGTGGTGTGCTCCACGTTGTTGATGGTAACGGTGACAAGGTCGCCTGCTGCGGCGCCGGACACGGAGCCGCTCAAGATCTGCGCCTGTGCATGCGCGGCCTGGTTAACGGTATTGGCATCGGTGACAAAATTATGGATTGTGACCTGAGGCACGGAGATATCCACCAGCTTCATGAGATCGACGCTGGTGCTGTTCCCCGCCACATCGCTAACGCTCGCCGTCATGGTTATATCGCCGTCGACCAGCGCGCCCATCCCGGCGGCAGGCACGCGCAGTTGCCAGCTGCCGTCATTCTGCACCGTGGCCTGATACTGCTTGCCGCCCAAAGCCACAGTGACGATTTGGCCCGCTTCCGCGTCGGTGCTTCCGATCAGCAGCAGGTCCTGCTGCGTATCGGCGGCGTTAATGATGCTGTCTGATGTGAGATTATCAATGGCGATCGTGGGTGCCAGCGTATCTGTCGTCACCACGCGCGCGGCGTCCGCGCTGTTGCCATGGATATTGATCGCGCTGACGCTAATCTGTGCACGCCCGTCGCTTAATCCTCCCAGTGCGCTGACCGGAACCGCCAGCTGCCAGGAGCCGTCCTGCTGTACCTGCGCGGTAAACGTCTGGTCAGCAAATTTCACCGCCAGGGTCTGCCCGGCTTCCACGCCCTGGGTTCGGCCGGAAAGCGTCAGCTCGCGGCCTTTCTCCGCGGCGTTGATGATGTCATCGCTGGTGACCATATCAATAGTCACCGCGACAGCGTTCAAATCGAGTTCAATCGGATGCCCGGCGGAAACGGTATTGCCCCACGCATCCTGCGCGCTGGCGGCGACAACGATCTCTCCCGCCATCCAGTTTTGTAAATCCGCAGCCGGTACGCCAATTTGCCAGTTGCCGTTTGCGGCAACCGCCGCCGGATAATCGACGCCGCTGATGGTCACGATAATCCGCGCGCCCTGCTCCAGATGGCTGCTGGAACCGGTAATGGTTAAATCCTGCTGTTGTTCAATGATGTTAATGACATCGTCGCCGGAAATAGCGTTGATGCGAAGCCCCGGCAGCGACGCATTGATATTGATATCACGCTCGCCGGTACCGGTATTGCCGTGCGCATTGGTCACCGATGCGGTGAAGGTCAGAGAGCCATCGCCAAAGGCGGTGAGCGTCTCCGACGAAATAACCACGCTCCAGGTCAGGTCACTGCCGACCATCGTGGTATAGCTTTTGCCGCCTACGTTGATCGAAACGGTGTCGCCTGCGGCCGCACCAGCCACACGTCCGCTCAGCGTTTGATCTGCCGCCGCTTCCGCGCTATTGACCAGGTTGTCGCCCGCAAAGTTATTGATAATCACCTGCGGCAGCGCGGTGTCCACCAGCAGGTTAGTCTCGGCGAAGCCACTGTTGCCCGCGGCGTCCGTTACCGAGACGGAAAGCCTGTGGTTACCCTCACCGATTGCCAACGCCGGCACGCCAACGCTCCAGCTACCGTCCGCCTGCACAGCGCCGGTGTAGGTTTGCCCGCCAATCGTCACTATAACGACATCGCCCGGCGCCGCGCCGTGCGCATGGCCGGAGATGATTTGCGCCCGCCCCTGCTCGCTGGCGTTAAGCACGTCATTACCCGCTATGGTATTGATCGAGACCACAGGCGCTGCTGTATCCACGCTGAAATCAGCCGTGGTCGAGATTGAGTTACCTGCTTTATCGCTAACGTTCACCGTCAGGGTATAATCGCCATCGGCCAGCGCCTGCACGTCGCCGGCATTCAGGGTTAGCGACCATGTGCCATCGCTGCCCACGGGCGCGGTATAGTTTTTACCGTTGGACGTTATCGTGACGATTTGCCCGGCTTCAACACTGGTTGTTCCTCTGAGCGTCAACGCCTGTCCATGCTCAGCGGCGTTAATGATGTTGTCCTGCGCAACCGCATCCACGGAAAGCGTGGGCGCATGCGTGTCGACATTCAGCGTCTGATTACCTGTGACGGTATTGCCCGCGGCGTCTTTGCCGCGCACGGAAACCATGTGAATGCCCTCGCCCAGCGCTTTCGCATCGCCAGCAGGTACGTTGACGCTCCAGCTCCCGTTAACCCCCACTTCGGCAGTATAAGTTTTACCATTTAGCGTAACGGTAAGCTCAGTTCCCTGGGCCAGGTTTTTACTGGCGCCGGACAGCGTAAAACCTGCCGATTGCTCGCTGGCATTAATAACGTTATCACCCGCGGTGGTAGCCAGCGTAACGGCGGTTTCTGCCGTTGCCACTGTCATCGTGATACTGCCCACGGAGGTCGCCTTACTACCGTTAATCTGGACCACGGACCAGGTATGCTCGCCGTCGGTTTGGGCTGGAAGCTTAACGGTCCAGGTACCCTCCTTGCCTACCATTGCGCTGGCAATGGTATTGCCGCTGTGGTCCTTTATCTGAATAGTCGCGCCCGGCTGCCCGGTGCCGTTAAAGGTTGGGGTGTTATCATCCGTTGTCTCTTTTGCGCTCAGCACGCCCTGCTTGTCACCCGCTTTGTCCAGTACCATAAAGGTCGGGGTCGCGCTTTCAACCTCTTTGATCTCGTTGATAACCTTCGTTTTGGTTTCGCCGTTGCCGCCGTTCGCCAGCAACGCACCGATACCCCCACCGCCTGCTACAGCGCCCGCGATCCAGCCCCACGGCGCATCGCTTAACACGCTGCCCTGCTCAAGGAACGGTTCGATGCTGGTAACTGGCGTGGCTTGTGCGGTCAGTTCCGTAGCCGCAAGTTCCGCCGCCTTTCCCGTATCTGCAAAAGAAATATGAGTTAGCCCCTGCCCGTCGTTAAATACCAGCTCACACTGGTTTTGCGAGTCGGGATCTTCAATAAAATAGTTATTGCATCGAATCACGCTGCCGTCTTTCATATAGATCAGCAGATCTTTACCCTGACGCATATAACGCGCCACATCCCGAGCAGAGCCGTGAATTTCAATAACGACCGGCGCAGAAACGGATACCGACAGATTACCTTCTCCCGTCAGCACCGTCTTTTCTGCCGTCTTGCGAATAATGACATCAACAATTTTAACTTTACTCATATTCTTCTCCTTGCAGGTGTACGGGTACCTGTGAGTATTTCTCCCGAACGGATATGACAATTCCTGAGAAAACATCCCATTATTTTCGAAAGCATATTTATGGCAAAACTGTGACTGTGCTTTCCTGGCTTAAATCGGGTAATTTCATTGCCGCATTTTTCTCTATTCCAATGAGAGATATTAAATTACCCATTGCCGATGCGTAATTTATAGCCGCACTCCAGCTGTCATATTCCGCCGTTATTTTTGACGACGTTGCCTGCCAGACATCCTGTTCAACGCTGAGCAGATCGTTAATACTTCTTTTGCTCAACGTGTATTCATTTTTGTAGACGTCGCGCGCGCGTAACGCATTTTGAAGCTGCAGCCTACCCGCCTCCATTCTGCCACGTGCGCCTGTCCAGTCGGCATGAGCAACCGAGGCTTTTTGCAGGACGTCAAATCGCACCCGTTCGACCTGAGACGACGCCATCGCCCTTGCGCCTTCTGCCTGGCGGACGCGAGCAGATACCGCTCCGCCCTGATAAAGAGGGGCATCAATATTCAACTGGATCCGATCGTCCCAGTAAGAACGGTTGTCCGACTCGTAGCGAGTGCGCCCCCCGTTAAGACTCAGCGTCGGCCAATACTGTGATTTGGCTCGCTCAACGCCATACTGCGCGGACGTTTCCATGGAACGGGCGGCCAGAACGGCAGGAATTAAGGAATAATCGATGCTGCCGGGCGAATCCTCTTTAACTTCAAGACCCCCGGGTAGCGGAGCAAGCTGCTGCGCATCCATTCCCGTCAGTACGGAAAGCCTGGCGCGCGCGCTCTGCAGAGCAGCGTTATACTGCTCAAGCATGGCCTGCATACCGGCAACCCGGGTCTGCGCCTGTAGCTCATCAGAGGTGGAACTCAGACCGGCGTCTGAGCGCAGCTTCGCAAGTTTAAGAACATTTTCAATCGCCTGCATATTTTCTTTCGCGGCCAGCGTCAAATCCTTATAGCGCTTCACTTCAACGTAGCCTAGCGCCGTTCTTTCCGCTACTTCAGATAACGTCGCCATAAGCTGATAACGATAGCTATCGCGCTGCGTTGAAGACTGGCTAATAGCGCCGTCGGTTTTGCCAAAATCATATACCAGCTGCGTCAGGCTTAACCCCCACGCGGCTGAGTTCTTAAGCGATCCGCCGGAGCCGGTCGTCTGATTGCGACCTGTGTTGCCGTTGAGCGATATTTGCGGCATCCATCCGCTACGCGCTTCGTCTATTTGCGCCTGTCCAATCCCCATTTGTGCCGCCTGCTGGTTCACGGAAGGATCGCGATCGAAAGCGAACAGGATACTTTCTTTCAATGACGTCACGGGCACAGGGACCGCGCCTGCCGGGCCGTTATAAGCCATGGCAGTGGTCATGGAAACCGCAATTAAGGCCAATGCCGCCGGGAATTTAAAAAATATAAAATGTCTCATGAGCGCTCTCCCTTTCGCTTCCTTCCTGAGAATGCGTCACGCCGCTTCCCGCTTTACCCACCCTAAAGCGGCGCAGGGAGCGCTTCTTAATAATAATTATCCGCATCCAGAAAATATAATCAGCAATCGACCTCACGCCTTATTAATGCGCGTTGTCATCTACGGCCTGATTACGGTTAAATATTTAATTGTTCATTAATCCTGATTAATTTTTATCATAACAAAATGCTTTAACTGGAAGCATATCGTCCATGTAACCAGAAAGGGGATAGCGAGGTTTCCAGACAACATGGTGAAAAGAGGTATTTCGCATTCAACAAATAAAGACCTTGTGATTAAATAATATTTCTGACGCCCAATGTACATTCTTGCGTTAATTCCACAAGCTATCAGACGTAAAAATAGGATGTTTCCACCAACTCATGTGCGTTTTTACGTTAAGTTCACAATGCATAAGAGGGTAGTGCGGTAAGAGATTGTTGAATGCCTGATTAAGACAAAAACCAATTTTCCATGCTGCATCACGACATTGGCGAAGTGCTGTGTAGTAAGCGGCAAAACTAATAAAAAAAGCCCGTTAATATAAGGATTAACGGGCGGGCAACGGCGACATGGAGAATAGCTTTAGCTTAACGGTAAGCGGGTGATATCGCCGAAAGCGAATGCATTCATCGGCAACCTACCGGGCGTTCACGCTCAGCACTACACAAAGACGAAAGCACAACCTTCCGGCCTGGCGCTGACGCTGCGACTAAAACCAGCTATGGCCCTGGACGGCGTTCTCGCCACGTTCAGGCGGCCGCACATTCACCTGTTGCGTGGCGAGGTGCCCTGCCCACAGGCCCGCAATCCACTTGACGCCACGTGCGGTAAAGCGCGCCTGGGCCCAGGTATGCTTGTTCTCGCCGGTACCGCTATGAACGGTGAAATAACCCGCCTGAATATGAGACTGTGAAGGCATCAGAACGCCCTTTGCACGGGTCATGATATTGCGTTCCAGCAAAAATTGACGGAACTCCGACTCTTTCACCTTGAGCATTTTACAAAGCTGGCGGAAGCCAAGCGTGTCATTGACCTGGACATACCAGTCAAAAAACTCTGCCTTTGGGGCAATAAGCGCCAGCTGCTCCTCTGCCCGCTGGCGTTTTTCATACTGCTCGGCCCAGGCGTGCGCCGCGACGGCTGGATTAGTAAAATCTGGCAGGCTGACGCTCTTTTCGCGTTCCTGCCAGCGATCCAGCACTTCTACCGTAAAGCCCGGCGAGACGCTGGCAACGGTAAGCAGCGAGTCCCGCTTATTAAGCAAAAACTCCTGCCGAACCTCGCCTTCCTGCTCATACTGGCTAGTGGTAACCGACTGCGACAGGCGCTGCGCCGTTTCCAGGCTTTTGACCATACGCTTCACTTCTTTATGCGCAATGCCCGTCAGCCTGGCGATTTCACGACTGCTCATGATGGGAGACCGATCGTGCGAACTAAAACTTTCCAGTGGAATCACCATATTTCCCCCTAACCAGTACTATTAACGAATGACTTACTGAAGAAATAGTATACAAATGCCTGTTTAAATATCCAGTATTTTTTTTGAGCAAATCTAACTTATTGAGATAGCTAAATTTATTATTTTTTGATGACAGCCCGGGATGTGAAGAGCGGAAATAGGCCGGGAAATTGTTCTACGGCGGGGCCTGTAAACTTTGGCCGTGGGGCAATAAAAAAGCCGATAACGTTTTGCGTTATCGGCTTTTCATCTTCTGGTGTCAGATTACTGCAAATTAAGCGCTCAGCAATCGTTGAGCCGTGTTATCCACCAGCGCCAGCAGGACCTTAACGTCTTCCAGGCTGACCGTTGGGTTTAACAGCGTCAGCTTCAGGCAGGTTACGCCGTTAAACTCGGTTACGCCGACGTTAGCACGCCCGGACTCCAGCAAAGCATCGCCAATTTTCTGGTTCAGCAACGCTACCGCAGCGTCCTTATCTGCCGCCCATGCATCAGGACGATAGCGGAACAGAACGCTTGCCAGCTGCGGCTGCATCACCAGTTCCAGAGCGCTTTGTCCGGTGATGTAATGCGCAACTTCCTGCGCCAGGCTCACGCCGCTGTCGATAATCCCGGCATACTGCTTCTGACCTAAAGCTTCCAGGCCCATCCACAGTTTTAACGCATCAAAACGACGGGTGGTCTGCAAGGATTTAGACACCAGGTTCGGCACGCCCTGAGCTTCATCAAACTCGGAGTTCAGGTAAGCCGCCTGGTAGCGCATCAGCTCATAATGGCGGGCTTCTTTTAACAGGAACGCGCCGCAGCTTATGGTCTGGAAGAACTGTTTATGGAAATCCAGCGTGATGGAGTCCACCAGCTCAAGGCCGTCCAGATAGTCGCGGTACTTCTCAGAAAGCAGTAACGCTCCGCCCCACGCCGCATCAACGTGCACCCAGATATCGTGTCTGGCTGCAAGCGTTGCTATCTCACGCAAAGGATCGATGGCGCCGGCGTCTGTCGTGCCCGCCGTTGCCACAATGGCGAGGATCTGCTCACCGTTGGCCTGCGCCTGCGCCAGTTTTTCGGTTAAGTCATTCAGATCCATACGCGCGAACCGATCGGTTTTCACCAGCGTAACGGACTGATAGCCCAGGCCGAGTAAAGCCATGTTCTTCTGCACCGAGAAATGGGCGTTTTCAGAACAGAGGACTTTAATCTTCTTCAGGTTACCCACCAGCCCGTCCTGCTGGATCGAGTGGCCCTGACGGGCAAAGAAGGCGTCACGCGCCAGCATCAGCCCCATCAGGTTGCTCTGGGTACCGCCGCTGGTGAACACGCCCGCGTCGCCTGGCTGATAGCCCACCTGAGCACGCAGCCATTCGATAAGCTTCATTTCGATAATGGTCGCCGACGGGCTTTGATCCCAGGAGTCCATGCTCTGGTTGGTGGCGTTAATCAGCACTTCCGCGGCCTGGCTTATCACCAGGCTCGGGCAATGCAAATGCGCGACGCACTGCGGGTGATGCACCGACAGGCTGTCCTTTAAGAAGTATTCAATCGCGCGTTCAATTGCCGCCTGGTTGCCCAGGCCCTGCGGATTAAAATCAAGCTTAATGCGTTCACGCAGTTCGGCAACGGTTTTCCCCTGATACATTTCAGGTTGCTGTAACCACTGCACCACGGCCTGGCTGCTTTGTGCAATCGCCTGCTGGTACGCCTCGGTGCTTTGCGCTGAGGCCGAAAGAATCGGGTTTAACTCGGACATCGCGGTTATTCGCTCCACTCAGACAGGCTTGACGCCGGCCGCTAACAGGGCCTGCTCAAATTTATCCAGGAAAATATTTAGCTCATCGTTGGTGATAAGCAGCGATGGCAGCAGACGCAGCACGCAGCCGTTGCGGCCGCCGCGCTCCAGAATCAGCCCGGCCTGGAAGCATTTTTTCTGCAGCAGAGCGGACAGTTCAGCATCTGCCGGATAGCAGCCCATATGATCCTGCGCTTCGTCTGGCTTAACGATTTCAATGCCGATCATTAAACCCAGGCCGCGAACGTGGCCAATCACCGGGTAGCGTTTTTGCAGCTCGGCCAGTCTGGCTTTCAGCCACTCGCCCTGCGCTGCCACTTTGTCAGCAATATGGTTTTCTTTCAGGTGCTGCAGGGTCGTCAGACCGGTCGCCATCGCCAGCTGGTTACCACGGAAGGTGCCGGTATGGTGGCCCGGTTCCCAGGCGTCGAACTGTTTCTTGATGCCCAGCACGGCCAGCGGCAAACCGCCGCCCACGGCTTTTGACATCACGATGATATCCGGCTCAATGCCAGCGTGCTCGAAGGCGAAGAATTTACCGGTACGCGCAAAGCCTGCCTGCACTTCATCAACGATCAGCAGAATGCCGTGTTCCCGGGTAACTTTGCGAATACGCTGTAGCCACTCGGCAGGCGCCGGGTTGACGCCGCCTTCACCCTGCACCGCTTCAAGGATGACCGCCGCAGGTTTGCGCACGCCGCTTTCAACGTCGTTGATTAAATTTTCGAAGTAGTAGCTCAGCGCCTTCACGCCAGCCTCGCCGCCGATGCCCAGCGGGCAGCGGTACAGGTGCGGATAAGGCATAAACTGTACTTCCGGCATCAGGCCGTCGACCGCTTCTTTCGGCGACAGGTTGCCGGTGACCGACAGCGCGCCGTGGGTCATGCCGTGATAGCCGCCGGAGAAGCTGATTACTCCTGAACGGCCGGTGTATTTTTTAGCCAGCTTTAACGCTGCTTCAACCGCATCGGCACCGGACGGGCCGGTGAACTGCAGGCAGTACTCTTTGCCCTGACCGGGTAATAAAGAAAGAAGATATTCGGAGAAGCGATCTTTCAACGGCGTTGTCAGATCCAGTGTATGTAACGGCAAGCCGCTGGTAATGACCTTTTGGATGCTTTGCAGCATATCAGGATGGTTATGCCCAAGCGCCAGGGTACCGGCCCCCGCCAGGCAGTCAAGATACTGATTATTTTCAACATCTGTGATCCACACGCCTTCAGCTTTGGCAATTGCCAGCGGTAATTTGCGCGGATAGCTCCTGACATTCGATTCAAATTCAGCCTGTCTGGCTAAATAAGTTTCGTTGTTTCCCTGTAATGAATTTGCACCTAAAGTATCAATACGGACTTTATCCGTCATCATATCACTCCTACAACTGGGGCTATGGGTTACGCCGCAGTTGAATAATTGAAAGTAAAAAGTAAGCGGGCTGAGAAAATCGCGGCCAATATAGGGTTTTTTAGCCTGCTACTCAATAATTTATTTCATTACCACGCCTTTACTTTTTACCTTTTATATCAATAAGTTATTTTACATTTAGATTTATGCTCTGCTATAAAATCATTTTGCAGTTTTTAATTCTAAACAGTCGGCGCCGGGGTGGCGGATGAATATTTTTTCTTTATGCTCCTGCCAGGTTGGCTGTCACATTTAGACAATCAGGCATATTAAATGCATGTTTGTTAATAGCGAGAGAGTATCCTTACCGACGGATGTTTTATCTACACGGCTGACTATCGTTATTCTTTTCTTTGATGATCATTGTAAAAAATCATTATCGGGGCGGCTAACAGGCGCGCAATAAAATAGAGCTCCTGCTGATGCTCAGAACAATGACAGCCGGACGGAGACGGAGTGATTTTCATTTAAGATTAACCTCAGATAAATCCTTTCAGCGCGCCTTCTCTTGCCAGAAGCAGAGGCGTTCTCTTTTAACTATTTGAAAATATTATAGTTAAATTCAAGAAGTTAGACTTAATTCGCTTATTAATATCTTTTCCCGGGCGAGGCATTTCGGCCGCGGGCGCTAAAGGCGATAGCATCTGCTTCGCATCTTCTTTCAGACCCGCTTCGTTTAATGTCGGCCTGCGCTTATCTCGCCATTGAATTGTTATTCAGGCTATGTAAAATCACGGCTACTATGCTTAACCCATGTGAATCATTTCTATTCCGGGCCAGGTCGTCTCCTGCACATAGGGTGAAATGTTCATGGGCGTTTCCTGCGCCATGGACTATTTTTTCCTCTGCGGCACTCGCGCTCCACGGCAGTCGGGTTTAAACCATTTTTTCAGGGAAAGTCACGATGAAATTGCGAAATCTGTTAGCCCTTCTTGTGGTCACAAGCGTAGTCGGATGCAAAGCGCCTCCTCCGAGCATGACGGACGATACTCTGGTTACCAGCGAGATTAATGGCGTGACGCTCACCCACCGCTACGCGGTAGCCGCGCCGAGCGAATTTACGCCGATCGATGCCAGCTACCGGGCGCTCTATCCCGGCTCTATTATGAGCAAACCGGATTTTGGCGGTAAGGTCATCAGCCAGCTTGAAAGCGGCCAGACCTATAAGGTACTCGGCCAGGTCGAGCACGCCTGGCTTGCGGTTGCCGAGCAGGATAAACAGGAAATGCTTGGTTATGTGCCGATGCGTGCTTTGGTTAAAAGCGAGCTTTATGCCCAGACGCTGAAAAAAGATCGGCCACGTCCGCGCAAAGCCGCGAAAAAATCCGCCTCCACCTGCGTGGCCGTCGATAACGACAGCAAAGCGTGCCAGAACGCCAATAGCGGGACGTGGATTATTGATTAACCGGCCACTATTAAGGTAAAAGAAAATATTTAAAACAATCAGTTACCATGAGAATATAGGGGCGTTTCCGGCGACAACTTCTTATTGATGCCGCGTCCCTCTCATTATTATTCACTTTGGCTTGCAAGGAATTTTATGAAACTCTGGCTCTCTGGTGTGGCATTGCTACTGGCATCTACAACCGTGTTGGCAGGGAACTATCGTATTGTGCAGTCCCCTTCCCAGAAGCTGGATGTATGGATAGATAACATCAAAAACAACTCCCCGCAGAGCTGGTGCGATACGGAACTTCCATTACGTATCGTCGCCAACGGCGATAAAAATCCCGCCTTACTGAATACCTTTATGCCGCGCCTGGGCACCCTGCTGGAAAACCAGTGCGAAAAAATCGCAAGCGTTAGCTGGCGGATGGAAGACGACCGGGGCAATACGCTGGCCTACGGCACCACGACCAAAGATAGCGACTGGGCCGTGACCATCGCGCCTGTCATTGCAGGCGTAGCGAACGCCTCTGAACGCGCCGAGGAGATGTCGCCCCCGGCTGACCGCACGCCATGGCAGGAGTTTACCCTGCAGGATGGCTGCCATCTGCGCACCTTCTGGCAGGGTGACGCGAATACCGCAGCCCTTTTTATTCCTGACGGCAAATGCGAAAAAGGCGGCTGGCTCAACGGGCGCAGCGAAGTCATCCAGAGCGGCAAAAACGGCGAAAAGCGCCTGGCAATAACTTTCGTACACGGTTTCCCGGTCAGCGGATTAAACAGCAAGGCCGATGCGGACAGCCTGCTTATTACCGGCCTGAATAATGAACGCATGGTAGTCAGCACGGAACATGCGCCCCTTAGCTGGATGATCCTGCCCTATAAGCCCGAGCTGAACGGCTGGCAGGCCAGCGGTACGATTGCCGTTGAAGTGCCGCGAGAAATGGCGCTTGATGAATCCCGTCTGCAGGCCCGCCTTAACGAGGTGCGCAAAGTCTGGTCCGGCTGGCTTGAACCCGATACCACCATAACGCTGTTATTGATTGATTCCCTGCATCCGCAGCTGCGCGATCCGGCAGTCGGCGCCTGGCGCGCCCAGAAATAACCCTGAATATTCGTCTGATGACCACCCTCCCGGTGACACAAAACTAAAGGGCGTTGTCATTTAAAAAACAAGGAAAATCACTTCATTGATTTTCGGCAGCTAACTACAAAGAAGGAAAAACCACGTTTTTTCCTTCTTTGTCAGCACTCTCAATATTCGTCAATTTTCGAGCAGAGAAAGCTATCATGACAGATAACGATTACACCCCGAGGATCCCGGACGCTCTGCCGCCAGGCTACCGTTTCGACGAGTTTGAAATTCAGGAAGTCATTGATTCGACCAACGTCGGTATTATCTATCGCGCCTGGGATCATCAGCTTGAACGCCCGGTCGCCATCCGTGAGTTTATGCCGCGGGCGCTGACGGTGCGCAGCGATAATATGCGCCTGGTTTTGCGCAGCAAGCAGGACAGCACCGCGTTTAACACGGGCCTCAACAGCTTTATTCAGGAGGCGCGCCAGCTCGCCCACTTCAACCATCCGAATCTGCTGCAGGTTTTACGTTTCTGGACGCTGAACGAAACCGCCTATACCGCCACGCTGTTTTACAGCGGCCTGACGCTTGCGGAGCTGTATCAGCAGCAGCCGGAGATCGTTAATGAAAGCTGGATAAGGCACATATTGCCCATGCTGTGCAGCGCGCTCGCAGCGCTCCACGAGGGCGATTATATTCATCGCGACCTGTCGCTAAAAAGCATTCAGATTCAGGATAACGGCATTCCACTCCTGCTTAACTTTGCCGCCTCGCGCCGCAACGTAAACGGCATGAGCGATGAAAGCAAAACCCTGCTACACCCGGGCTTCGCCCCGCTTGAACAGTACACCGAAGACCTGGAAAATCAGCTCGGGCCGTGGACGGATATTTATGCGTTAGGCGCGGTGCTCTATACGCTTATCACCGGCGCCAGCCCTCAGGCAAGCGTTGCCCGCAGCATTCAGGACACCTGTATCCCCCTCGCGGAAATTCAGCCAGCGGGCTACACGCCAGGCTTGCTGCGGGCAATTGACCGGGCGCTCGCGCTCAAGCCGGAAGACCGCCCGCAGTCGATTGCCGAATTTGCCGCCCTGGCGGAGATTTCACTGGGGGATATCGGCGAGCTATCGGGCGGCAAAAAGCCCGGCACGATGCTGGTGGCGGTTGAGGAAGAAGAGACTGACGCAGGCGCGCTGCCGCTGTGGAAGCGCTATAAATCACCGTTGCAGATTGCGGCAGGTATCGTGGCGGGAATTATTATTGGCGCCATAATCTTTGGCAGAACGCCGCAGGCGCCTGTCGATAGCAAAAGAACGACAACCCAAACCGCGCCTGCGAAGCGTAAAGCCGATCCTGCGGCAGCGCCGGTCGCACCCGCTGCAAATGACCTGATCGCCCGTGTTTACGTCCATATTAACGAAGGCGAAGAGATGGAAGTGAACGGGGAGCCGCAAAAAAATATCCCCTCAGTCAACGGCTACGGCATTCTGCAGCTGCCGGCAGGCAAATATGATATCAGGCTGCATAACCAGACCCAGTCGCGCAGCGTAACGGTAGCCGTCGATAAGCCCGGTACCTGGCTTTTAAATCCGCAAGAATAATCCGCAGTGACGAAGGTAATTTATCTGCTTTCGTCACTTTTGCTACATCCTGCACACAGGCTGGTACAAATTCGTCTAAGGTTTTCATATGGTTGATCGCGGTAAACTTTGGCTGCGATCCTGCAAAGGAGAACAATAGATGATAAATCCTGTTTTGCGCCGTCCGCGAACGTTACTGCTTGCTATCCAGATGGCGCTGGGTTGCGCCTTCGTTACCTTCACCCTTCCCGCTGCCGCCGATGACAACCAGCAAATCCGAACCCAGCCGCAGCCGCCGGACGTTCTGCTCGGCCCGTTGTTCAGCGATGTACAAAGCGCGAAGCTTTTCCCCGACCAGAAAAGCTTTGCCGATGCGGTCCCGAAAGGCGATCCGCTGATGATTCTGGCGGATTACCGCATGCAGCGCAGCCAGTCCAGCTTTGACCTGAAGCATTTTGTCGAAATGAACTTCGTGTTGCCGAAAGAGGGTGAAAAATATGTCCCGCCTGAAGGGCAGTCGCTGCGTGAACATATTGATGGACTATGGCCGGTGCTGACGCGCACGACCGATAGCGTCGGTAAATGGGATTCGCTGCTGCCGCTGCCAAAACCCTATGTCGTGCCGGGCGGCCGGTTCCGCGAGGTTTATTACTGGGACAGCTATTTCACTATGATGGGGCTGGCCGAAAGCGGGCACTGGGACAAAGTGCAGGATATGACCGATAACTTTGCCAGCGAGATTGATACCTGGGGCCATATTCCCAACGGCAACCGCAGCTATTACCTGAGCCGCTCCCAGCCGCCTTTCTTCTCCTTTATGGTCGAGCTGCTCGCCAGCCATGACGGCGATGAGGTCTACAGCAAATATCTGCCGCAGCTTAAAAAAGAGTACGCTTACTGGATGGAGGGCAGCGAGAGTCTGTCGCAGGGCCAGGCGAATAAGCGCGTGGTGAAGCTCAAAGATGGCTCCGTGCTCAACCGCTACTGGGACGATCGCGATACGCCGCGTACCGAATCCTGGCTTGACGACGTGACCACGGCGAAAAATAACCCGGACCGCCCGGCAACGGAGATTTATCGTGATTTGCGCGCCGGTGCCGCATCGGGATGGGATTTTAGTTCGCGCTGGATGGATGACCCTAATCAGTTAGGCTCTATCCGCACCACGTCTATCGTGCCGGTAGATTTGAACGCGCTGATGTACCAGCTTGAAAAAACGCTGGCGCATGCCAGCGTCGTGGTAAAAGACGAGGCGGCGGCTAAGAAGTATCAGCAGCTCGCGGATGCGCGTCAGAAAGCCATTGAGGGGCATATGTGGAACGCCAGCAAAGGCTGGTATGCGGATTATGACCTGCAAAGTAACGCCGTGCGCAACCAGCTAACCGCGGCGGCGCTATTCCCGCTTTACGTTCACGCGGCGTCGCAGGACCGGGCCGACAAAATGGCTACGGTCACCCGCGCGCAGCTGCTTAAAGCTGGCGGGCTGGCCACCACCAACGTGAAAACCGGCCAGCAGTGGGACGCGCCAAACGGCTGGGCGCCGCTGCAATGGGTCGCCACCGAAGGCCTGCAGAATTACGGACACAAAGACCTGGCGATGGAAGTCAGCTGGCGCTTCCTGACCAACGTGCAGCACACCTATAACCGCGAGAGAAAGCTGGTGGAAAAATATGATGTGACGAGTACGGGCACAGGCGGTGGCGGCGGTGAATATCCGTTACAGGATGGTTTTGGCTGGACCAACGGCGTGACGCTTAAAATGCTCGATATGCTCTGCGGCAGCAAAAAACCGTGCGATTCCGCGCCGGATAAGCTCCCTTCGGCAACGCCTGGGCCGGCAACAGCCACAACCCCGGAGAAAGCGCAGGAAACGCCTCAGCCTGCGATGACACAATAATTTTATCAGGTGGGTAAGCGCAAGCGCGCTCCACCTCTTTATCTGCGGCGGGTAGCCTGCAGCTTACCCGCCCTGTCGCTACCTTCCAGCGCTAAAAAATACCGCTTTACCCTCGCCTTAAAACCTCTTCCTCTCCAAATCCACGCTTGAAACTGATAACAATAACGATAATAATTCGCATTCATTACGCAGTGGCGCCCACGGATGCCCGGCTGACTTTAGGGCCTGCGGCGTCCGTTGGTGATAACAACTATACCTTCACGGGACAATAATAAAATGAAACTGGCATTCACCGTAAAGCGCTCCGCTTTACTTTGCGCGCTTGCACTTGCCGCTCCGGCATACGTTATGGCAGAAGACACGGTCGTCGTCACCGCCAGACCAGCAGATACCGCAACCTCCCCCACTCAGGGTTACGCCGCTACCACCACCCGCGGAGCGACCAAAACCGACGAACCGCTGATTACCACCGGCCAGTCCGTTTCCGTCGTTACCCGTCAGCAGATTGAAGATCAGGGTGCGCTGTCAGTGAACAGCGCGCTGAACTACACGCCTGGCGCGTTCACCGGTTTCGCTGGAGGGGCGACACGTTATGACACCGTTGCCCTGCGTGGTTTTCACGGTGGCGATGTAAACAACACCTTCCTCGACGGCCTGCGCCTGATGAGCGACGGCGGCAGCTACAACGTGGTGCAGGTCGATCCGTGGTTCCTGGAACGTATTGACGTCATCAAAGGACCTTCGTCGGCGCTTTACGGGCAAACCATCCCCGGCGGCCTGGTGATGGAAACCTCAAAACGTCCTCAGTTTGTCGCGGAAGGCCATGTTCGTGCCCTGTACGGTAATAACAACACCAACGGCACGGCGTTCGACTACACCAATGCGATTAACGACGAATGGGCCTATCGCATTACCGGCATGACGAAAAACACCGATACCCAGTACGAGCACACGCGCGAAGAACGCTATGCGATTTCACCTTCTCTTCTCTGGCAGCCGGACGAAAACACCTCGCTGCTGCTGCGGGCGTATCTGGAAAAAGATCCGTCCGGCGGCTTCCACGGCTCCGTGCCGGGCGATGGCAGCATCTACTCTTCAACCGGCCGTAAAATCAGTACCGGCTTCTCTGACGTAGAGCCTGGCAACGATGAGTTCAAGCGCCACCAGCAGATTTACAGCTACGAATTCGCCCACAGCTTCAACGACGTCTGGGCGTTCCGCTCCAGCGCGAGCTATACCCATTCGAACGTGGATCTGAAGCAGGCTTATCAGATTGGCTGGGCAGATGCGGCGCACAACGAACTGATGCGCTACTACAGCGGTGAAACGTCCTCCCTGGAGGCCTTTGCCATTGATAACCAGCTGGAAGCTGATTTTGCTACCGGCGATCTGGCGCATAAGGTCGTGCTGGGCGGCGAATTCCACAAGTTTACCAACCATCTCTCAGACGACTCCGCTTACACGACGAACCTGAACCCGTGGACCGGCGAATCCGGCGGCGCCGGCGGTTTTTACTATTACGATCCGCGCGACCCGACTTACGCCACTATTAACCAGGGCCTGCTGACTAAATCAGGTAAACGCCAGTATGAACAAAGCGGCGTCTACCTGCAGGACGATATGCAGTGGAACCAGTGGCATATGACGCTGTCCGGGCGCTATGACCATATCGTGACCAAAAGCCATATCGTTGCGCCAGCCATCGAAAGCGACGTAACCGATAACCGTACCGACGACCACTTCAGCGGCCGCGCAGCCTTGTTGTATGCGTTCCAGAACGGTGTTTCGCCATACGTCAGCTACAGCCAGGCAATCACGCCGCAGGTGCTGCCAGGCGCCGATGGCAAACTGCTGAAGCCCACGACTGCCGAACAGTATGAAGCCGGCGTGAAATATCAGCCGGTCGGCACCGCCGATATGTACAGCATCGCGCTGTATGACCTGACGCAGAAGGATGTGGGCAACCGTATCGTGCAGGGCAGCTACTATGAGCCTGCCGGTAAAGTGCATTCTCAGGGCGTAGAGCTGGAAGCCCGTTCACAGTGGAACGATCGCTTCTCAACCATCGCGGGTTATACCTGGAATAAGGTTCGCTTTAAAGACGCCATTGACGGTAACGACGGCAACACGCCGTACGTAACGCCTGACCAGATGGCAAGCCTGTGGGGCGTAGTCAAAACCGATTTTGGTATCAGCATGGGCGCTGGCGTGCGCTACATCGGCAAGCAATGGGCGGATAACGAAAATACCCTGCGCGTTCCTTCCGTCACCTTGCTGGACGCGATGGTTCGTGCCGACATGGGCGCGTGGACGCCTGCGCTGAAAGGCGCTTTCGTGCAGGTTAACGCCACCAACCTGACCGGCCGTGACTACGTTGCGGGCTGCTACGGGACGGGCTACTGCTACTGGGGAGCGGAGCGCTCGGTTATCGCAACCGTGGGTTACGACTTCTGAATACGTGAACCCCTCTTCCTTGCGCAAGAGGGGTTCTTTGCTTACAGACTTACGCTTCCGGCGGGTTTTACCGCCGCTGGCGTTCCCAGCTGACGCTCCAGCGCGATTTGCGCTAAAGGCGTATCCGCGTCATAGCGCGCCCTGGCATCGAGTCCCTTCTCATATTTATTGTATTTCCACCAGGCGTAGCCGAGGAAGATCACCAGCCCGCCAACGTTATAAAAGACGATGGTCATGATGCTTGCCCCGGTCGGGAAAGTTGAGGCGATAAATCCAACGGTGAAGATAACAATCAGCACGCTGACGATAGTTATTCCCTGCATCCGCGAGCCCATGCGGAAATCGCGCTCAACCCGATCGTATTTCAGACGCAGATTAAGGTAGGCCAGCATAATAAACAGCGGCGGCAGCATCGACGCGGCGGCGGTCATATTGATCAGCGTGTTCATCAGTTCCTGTACGCTGCCTGAGCCAATCGTTGGGATCAGCATCAAAGGAATAACGATCAGGAACTGGATCCAGGCCGCGCGCGTCGGCACGCCGTGCTGGTTAAGACGAACTGTTTTCTCACCAAAAATACCTTTTGGAATTTCAGTAAAGAAGATTTTTACCGGCGCCGCCGTCCACATCAGCAGGGAGCCGAACATCGCGGTAAACGAAACGATCCCCACAAAACGATTCATCAGGACAGGAGGCAGGCCAAAATGACGGGAGAGCCCTTCGAATACCTGAACCGTACCGCCGGTAAAATGCAGCGCGCCTTTATCAACAAAGACGTTAATCAGCAGGGAGGAGACCGAGTAGAGCACGCCAATAAACAGGCCGGACAGAATAATCACCTTCACGAAGGCTTTGCTGCCGCCCTTCACGTCGTTAACGTAAACCGCCACGGACTCCGCGCCGCCCGCGGCCTGGAATATCCATGCGATGATACCAAGGAATGCCCAGCTGAACTGCGGGGTAATCGCCTGCACGTTAATCGGATCGGCTGGCTCTACGCCACCGATCACCGCCGCGCCAGCAAGGATAATGTAGGAGAACGTCAGCAGCAGCATCAGGGTGGAGGTTACCGATGTCATCGGCCCCAGCAGTTTTGCCCCGTGGTTGGAAATCCAGGTGGAAAAAGCAAACAGGCAAATGCTGATAAGCGAGGTGGTCAACGGGGTAAAGATATAGTCATACCCGAGGAACGCATAAGAGGCGTAGGCAATAACCCTTGGCAACAGCGCGGTAAAAAAGAACAGATTTACAAACCAATAGGTATAAGCGGTGATAAACGCCCAGCGCCCGCCCAACGCGCTTTTTACCCACGCATAAACGCCCGCTTCTGAATTACGGTTTAGCGAGACGAACTCCGCGATGATAAGACAGAACGGAATAAAATAGATGATGGTCGCCACCAGGAATACCGGCGCCGATGCGATACCTAACTGGATATTGTTATTAATGACGTTATTGAAGCTGAATACCGCCGCAAACGTCATTGATAATAAGCCGAACTTGCCAATTGTATTTCTGCTGGTCGAAGCCATGAACATACTCCACGTTTTGTAGGATATTTTTATTGTGTTGTTTCGGCCCTTGCCGCTTACTACCAGTCAGGGCCGGGAAGGTTATTTGTTCAGGAAATAGGTCTCCTCAACGGTGACCTTCAGGATCGCTTTTTTAACGCCGGAGCTTTCACTGAAGCGGTACGCCTCATGGTTTTCGAAGATAGCGACGTTTCCCGCAACAAGCGTGCGGGCTTCGCCTTTCCCACAAAAATATTCGCGGTCGCTCTCGTCCCGATAAGCCACTTCCGGGGTTAAGGTTTTTTTATCGGCATATTCCACCGTCTCATGCCCGGACAGGTAATAATGCACCTCGAAATAACGGCGATGTCCTTCAAATAACCCGGCCTTCTCTACTGAGCCTGCCGCAAGGCGATAAACCAGCGAATCGCCTACCGAATAGAAGACATCCGGCAGGATATTATTCAGGTTATTAATGGCCTCCATGCAGCGTTGCCATTTTTTCCCTGCGCGGTATATGCGCTGGAAATCTTCCAGAGTGTCTAAAATAATCATTACGCATCCCCCCATTCTGCACGAGGCAGGAAATTGTATTTCGCAAGCATCGCGGCGCTGGCTTGCCCCTGACGGAACGGCACCATCGCAAAGCCGTACCGGAACGGCTGCAGGTAGACCCGGTACGAATCGAGAACCTCGGAACCCCAGGAATTGGAGCCCAGTCCGAGGATCTGATGGTCAAGATTCAGCGTCAGGTACGCGCTCTCCTCCAGCTCGTTCATATGCTGCGCCTGCTGCAGCATTTCCGCGCTGTAAGGCCAGAGGCTGAAGTTAAGAGGGTTGCGCGGCTGAATGAAAATACCGTTGCCCTTTTCATCTTCAACGGCAAGCCAGCGCACCTGCTGACGGTTGCCGTTGTCCTGCGGGAACGGATAGCGTTCAAACAGGCTGTCCAGCGGCTGACGATAATGGCCAATCAGGCTGCTCTGGCTGCTGTCCGGATAGTTTTCACCCGGTCCGCGGCCGTAATATTCCACCTGCTTAAAGCGTCTGCTGAGGCCAAAATCCAGACCGATTTTTGGAACGATCGCCTGATAATTTCCGTAAGGTGTCCCGGTAAGATCGAGCGTAACCTGCCCTGCGGCAGTGATACGCCAGCGGTAAGTGCAGCGCATGCCGAAATCGAATACCGGCGGGGCGATAACCGTATCCACTTCTATCACCACTTCATCGCCGCGCGGGAGATGCCGCATTTCACGGAAATGATGCTGCATCAGATGCAGATGGTACGGTTCCCAGAGCCCTTCGAACTCCTGCTTGTGGTTATCAATCACCGGCTTGAAGAAGGAGAGATGCGGCGCGCGTCCGACAATTTCTTCTCCATCCACACGCCAGGAGAGCAGTTCGCCGCTCAGCTTGCAGAAGGTCAGCGCAAAATCGGAGCCGCGGATAATCAACCGATGCCCGTGCGTTTCACTCTCTGGCGCGCCCTGCACCTTCTGAGGATACGGCGCACGGCAAGCCGCTTCCTGATACAGAAACTGATAATGCCCGAGGGGATGCATAGCGTCGCTCCAGGCGGTAGCGCTGCGCCTGAAAATTTCTACAGTGATAAATGCTTCTCCGGCAGGCAGGGCTGGCGGACACAGATGCAGCTCGCCCGTTTCACCCGGCAGGATATGCGGTATCGCCAGCGTTTGCTGCGCCAGCGTTTCGCCTGCAAGCTGATAGCTTACAAGCAGCTCAATATCGTCAAGGGTGCTGAACCAGTAACGGTTATCCACCAGCAATACGTCCGCCTGCTGCACGCGGCGAATGGCTACGGGAGATAAAACCTGCTTATATTCGCGCAGGCCGGGCCCGGGACGCTGATCGGGATAGATAAGCCCGTCCATGCAGAAGTTATAGTTGTTCGGATAGTCGCCGTAGTCACCGCCGTACTGATAGCGTTCCCTGCCCTGCTCGTCATGCACCAGCAGGCCGTGATCGCACCATTCCCAGACATAATGGCCCTGCAGGCTCTTATGCTGATTGAAAACCGCCTGATATTCGGCAAGCCCACCCGGCCCGTTGCCCATCGCATGCGCGTATTCGCAGATGATGCGTGGCTTCGAATGCGGATACTCGCCAAAGTCGTTCATCATCGACACGCGGGAATACATGGTGCTTATCACGTCCACCACTTCTGCGTCGCGGTCTTCTTCATAGTGCACCAGGCGAGTCGGATCCAGCGCTTTACAGCGGGCCGCCATGGCACGAATGTTACAGCCGTAACCGGATTCATTGCCCAGCGACCAGATAAGGATAGAGGGATGGTTTTTCTGCGCCATCACGTGCCGCTCGATACGTTCTACGTAAGCCTGCTCCCATGCGGGATCGTCGGTGATGCGGCTGAGATCGCCTACGTTAGCAAAACCGTGACTTTCCAGATCGGTCTCTGCCATCACAAACAGGCCATAGCGATCGCATAGCGCATAGAAGCGCGGATCGTTTGGATAATGGGCCGTGCGCACGGAGTTAATATTGTGCTGCTTCATCAGAATGATGTCGCGCTCGGCCCGGGCCATGTCGATTGCCCGGCCTTTGAGATGATCGTGGTCGTGGCGGTTGACGCCGTGCAGCTTCAGGTAGCTGCCGTTGACATAAAACAGGCCGTCGCGCACCTTGATATCGCGGAACCCCACCTGCTGCGGCACCACGGAAACGATCTCATTGTCCGCGTCACGCAGCGTCAGCAGCAGCAAATAGAGATGCGGATGTTCCGCGTTCCACTGTTTTGGCTCTTTAACGGGCATCGAAAACCGGCAAGGCGCTTCGTGGGAGGCGCTTCGGTGCTGTTCCGCTACGCAGCGTTCTTTGTCAAACAGCTGCGCCTGAAGCTGATAGCCAGCCGTGTCAGCGCTGGAAATATGACCCAACACGCAGGTGACATTAAGTTCCGCATCGCGGTAGTTATCATCAAACTGAGTGACGACGGTAAAGTCGTGCAGATGAACTTTCGTCTGGCCTGTCAGGTAGACGTCTCGGAATATTCCCGCCATCCACCACATATCCTGATCTTCGATATAGGTAGAGTCCGCCCACTGCATAACGCGAACCGAGAGCAAATTCTCGCCGACCTTCACATAAGCGCTGATATCAAACTCGGCGCTCAGACGGCTGCCTTTGCTGAAGCCGACGTAATGACCGTTAACGTAGACTTCAAAATAGGTTTCAACGCCGTCAAATTTAACGATCGCCTGACGCTGGAGCCACTCTTGCGTGAGTGAAAAACTGCGTTGATAGGCGCCCGTTGGGTTGTTAGTGGGCACAAAGGGCACGTCGATGGGGAAAGGAAAACCTTCATCGGTATATTGCAGCTTGCCGTGGCCTTCCATTTGCCACATGCCGGGCACGGTGATTTCACCCCACTCCCGCATCGGCTGATGATAAAACGCATCCGGAACCTTGTCCGGATGGTCAAAATAGTTAAACGTCCACCTGCCGCTCAGCAGTTTAAAGCCCAGGCTTTGCGTACGATCGAGCGTTCGGGCCTGCTGTTCGCTGGCGTAGCTATGAAACCACGCCCGTGGCGGTAGCCGATTCTCCGACTGCCTGTCTATGTTTTCCCAGTTTTTCACGTCGACATCCTCATTACGTGTGTTCCGGGCAAACAATAAGTAAAAATTTACTAAATTAAAAACCGCAGATTTACTAATTGCTGCGGGGATCACATTAAATCGTTATCCTGCATGCAAAGCAAAACGCCCCGCCGACGGTAGAAATCGGCGAGGCGTTTACTATGAACTGTTGATTATTCAGGTATTGTTGTATCGCGTAACTGCAGGGAGCTTGGAACGTACAGCGAAAGCGGAATTGCCCGATCGTCGCGGATGCGTTCTGCCAGCAGATTCACCGCCTGCGCGCCCATCGTTTCGGAATGAATACGTACGGTAGACAGCGCCGGGAAAACAAAGCGTGCGGTTGGGATGTCGTTGACGCTAATCAGCGCCATCTGCTCAGGCACCTTAATGCCGTGTTCATGCAGGGCACGCAGCACGCCAATTGCGATGGAGTCGGTGGCGACGAAGAGAGCTGGCGGACGTTCTTCAGAGGCGGTCAGCATTTTTATCGCACACTGATAACCAGCCTGGCTGGTGAAATCGCCATAATAGATATCCTGCGGCCGCACGACCTTTTTGGCGCGTCCGTATTCCACAAACGCCAGCTCGCGCTGATCCGCATAGGCCGGGTCATCGCGCCCGCCAATAAAACCGATACGCATATAGCCGCGCGAGATGAAGTAGTCGATAACCTTCCGGCTTATCCGATACAAATCCACGTTTACGCAGTCAAAACGCGGGTCGTCGATAACGCCGTCCAGGTAAACGAGCGGCAGCTCCTGCTGTGTGAGCAGCGCCTGCGCCGCCGGCTGAGGTTTACCGATAACCAGTAAACCGTCCGCCGCGGCAAGCGGGCGTTCGCCTTTGAAGTCGTAACAGGAAATAAGCGTTATCCCCAACTTTTCGCATTGCGTTTCAATGCCATAGCGCATCGCCAGGTAATAGGGGTCATTAATTTCCAGCTCCTGCCCATGGGTATAAAGTGCGGCAAAAGTGAGACGTGCGCCGGCCTGGCGTTTTGCGCTCGGGACTTTGTACTCAAGGCGCTCCGCGGCTTCGAGGATTTTCTGACGCGTCTGGCTTTTCACGCTCAGCGTGGGATCGTCATTCAGCACTCGTGAAACCGTTGCCACAGATACCTGGGCCGCCTGTGCGATCTCCTTCAATGTAGCCATAACATCCCAATAATCATCAGCCGAAAACAATAGCTTAATGCCATCTCCGGTACATGTATACCCCTGCACCTAACCCGCAACCGCCTCGGATAACCCTGTGATCCACTTATCGCTTTACTAATTTAAGTGTATTTTTTAGTAAAATATTAACTAACATGTGCGCCATTCCCCTGCCCATACCTACCGATAACAAGAAGGACTGCACTTATGTTTAAGTTTTCCTCCGGGGCTACGCTTGCCCTGCTGCTCTTACCGGGCGGCGCGCTACTTGCCGCAGAATCAGCGGTGCCGGCCGAACACCGGCTGCCCGAACCTCCTCCGCTGGCGGCGGCCCCTGCCGGGGCGGCTTATCGTTTTTATGGCGAACTGGGGCTGGGCGGCAGCGTTTACCTGAACGGCAATGATAAGCATAAATATAGCGACGGCACCTACATCGAAGGCGGTCTGGAGGTGAAGCAAGGCAGCTGGTTCGGGCTGCTGTACGGCGAAGGCTGGACGGTGCAGGCAGACCATCAGGGCAATGCCTGGGTGCCGGATCACAGCTGGGGCGGCTTCGAAGGAGGCATCAACCGCTTCTATGGCGGCTACCGGACCGACAAAGGCACCGAATGGATCTTAGGGGTGCGCAACGATTCATCGCTGGATGATTTGCAGTGGTGGGGCGACTTCACGCCGGAATATGGTTACGTCATCCCCAACACGCGCGATTTAACGTGGGCGGGCAAGGTGCAGAACCTTACTGGCGATCTGCGCTACAGCATTACCGCCGCACCGCAGAGCCGCGTCGACGAAAGCAAAGCCTGGCTTCATTTCGGTAAATACGACCGCTACGCCGATAAATACTCCTACCGGGCGATGATCAATGGCTACCTTCAGTACGATATTGGGCAGGATTTAACCCTGCTCAACGGGCTGGAAGTGACCGACGGCACCGGGCAACTTTATTTGCTGGGCTTACAGAACAAACACCTGGCCGGGCGCGTCTGGCACCACAGCGGCAAAGGCAACGGACAAGATGCCGGCTGCGAAAACGGGATGATGATTAGCGCCATGATCGAACCCGCGAAGGGGCTCTATTTCTCCACCGCATGGAGCTACGCGAAGCACCTGCTGGATGACGCCGAAGACCGGACCACCTCCTACGCCCAGTTTGGCATCTGGTATGAGTATTTCGGCGGGAAATTAGCCACCGCGCTGGATAGCCGCTTTTATCTGCATAACGACACCACGGACGCCGGCAATTCGGTATTCGTGATGCAATATTTTTACTGGTAAGGATACAACATGACACTTTTATTCCGTCTTGCCCCGCTCGCGGCCCTGCTATTACTCCCCGGATGCAAAACCACCCATCAGGACGCCGCGCCTTTAAAAGCCAACGAGTTCCGGAATGTTATCGATCGTACCGGTGCTCCGCAGGCGATGCTTGATTACGATTTTGATGAACATCAGCGCTTCAACCCGCTTTTTGACGACGGGGCCTGGCACGGACATTTGCTGCCCGCAAGCCAGGCGGGTATGGGCGGTTTCCCCGGCCCTGCGCTGCTTACGGAAGAGTATATTAACTTTATGGCGAACAATTTTGATCGCCTGAGCGTCTATAAAGCCGGACATAAAGTCGCGTTTGCCATGAAGGCCTACAGCATACCGGGCGCGCTTATCCAGACGCTTACCGCGCCCGGCATCACGGTGACGATGACGCTGCGCTTTGTCACTTCCCGCACCTCTTTACTGGCGACGGAAATCGCTACCGATGCGCCGCTTGAGCTGGTATGGGACGGCGAGCTGCTGGAAAAATACCATGACCAGGAGCAGAAGCCGCAGTCAGATAAGACCATTGAACAGGTGTTTCCCGATTACACCCGTACTTTACACGCCGCCGCCGATGGTCTGACCGTCACCTTTGGCAAAGTGCGCGCTTCGTCAAACCTGATGACCTCCGGTGAATCGCAATATCAAATCCATAAAACGCTGCCGATGAGCATGCAAATCGACGGCCACCGTTTTGTGGCAAAGGCCAGCATCTCGCGATCGACTACCGTTTACACCACCTATTCTCACCTGCTTACCGCGAAGGAAGTGCAAAAGGAGCAGGGCAAAATCGCCGCTATCCTTCACGATCCCAAACCCTGGCTTGCGGCCTCCGCACAGCGCTGGGAGAAATACCTGAAGACGGGATTAACCAACCCGGAAGCCACCCCGGCGCAAACTCGCGTGGCGGTAAAGGCGATTGAAACGCTGAACGGCAACTGGCGCGGCGTTGCAGGAGCGATGAAGTTTGACTCCGTCACGCCGTCGGTCACCGGGCGCTGGTTCTCCGGCAACCAGACCTGGCCGTGGGATAGCTGGAAGCAGGCCTACGCGATGGCTCACTTCAATCCTGAGGTGGCAAAAGACAATATCCGGGCGGTATTTGCCTGGCAGATACCAGCCGACGATCCGCATCGTCCGTGGGATGTGGGTTTTGTGCCGGATCTGATCGCCTATAACACCAGCCCCGAGCGCGGCGGTGACGGCAGCAACTGGAACGAGCGCAACAGCAAGCCTAGCCTTGCGGCGTGGTCGGTAATGGAAGTCTACAAAACCACAGGAGATAAGGCCTGGCTTGAGGAAATGTATCCTCATCTGGTGGCTTATCATGACTGGTGGCTGCGCAATCGCGATCGCAACGGCAACGGGGTGCCGGAGTATGGAGCGACCCGCGACAAGGCTCACAATACGCCGCAGGGCGAAATGATCTTCACCGTTAAACGCGCTAACAGAGAACAAAAGCTGGTCGGCCTTGATAACTACAACCGTATTCTGCGCAGCGGACGTTATGACAGCATTGATATCCCCGCTCAGGTTGCCGCCTCGTGGGAGTCCGGGCGTGACGACGCGGCGGTATTCGGCTTTATCGACCCAGACCAGTTGCGGCGTTACCTGGAGAAAGGCGGTAAGCGAGAAGACTGGCAGGTTTTATTTGCCGAAAATCACGCGCCGGACGGAACCCTGCTCGGTTACTCTCTGCTGCAGGAGTCGGTGGATCAGGCCAGCTATATGTACAGCGACAGCCGGTATCTAGGCGACATGGCGCAAATTCTCGGCAAAACGGCTGAGGCGCAAAAATTCTATCGCCATGCGCAACGCCTCGCGGACTATATCAATACCTGTATGTTCGATGCCGGCACCGGCTTCTTTTACGATATTCGCATAGAGGATAAGCCGCTGAAAAACGGCTGTGCGGGGCAGCCCATCGTGGCTCGCGGTAAAGGACCGGAAGGCTGGTCACCGCTGTTCAACGGCGCCGCTACGCAGCAACATGCCGATGCGGTGGTCAGGGTGATGAAAGATCCAAAAGAGTTTAATACCTACGTCCCGCTGGGCACCGCTTCGCTCACGAACCCGGCCTTCGGGGCGGATATTTACTGGCGCGGCCGCGTATGGGTGGATCAACTCTACTTTGGACTAAAAGGCATGGAGCGTTACGGCTATCGTGCCGATGCGGTTGAAATGGCAAACCGCTTCTTTGCGCATGCCGACGGGTTGGTGACAGACGGGCCTATTCGCGAAAATTACAATCCGCTGAATGGCCAACAGCAAGGGGCGCCAAACTTCTCATGGAGCGCGGCGCATCTGTATATGCTGTACAACGATTTCTTTACCCGACAGTAGCAGCCAGGCTAAACAGCAAAACGGCCCCGGAAGGGGCCGTTTTCGTAAAGCTTAAAAGCGATTAACGTCGCACCATGCGGAAAATCGCCAGCACGACGATCGCACCCACAACCGCGACCAGGAAACTTGGCAGGTTAAAGCCGGTTACGCTGCCGCCGATATGGAAAAATGTCGCCAACCACCCGCCGACTAACGCGCCCACAACACCCAGGATACAGGTCAGGATAAAACCGCCGCCATCTCTGCCAGGCATGATGAATTTCGCGATAACGCCAGCGATCAAACCGAATACAATCCAGGCAATGATACCCATTTTTGAAAGTCCTCTTCATTATTGTGAGTAGTAACAGATTCGAACCGCTACAAGAGGCAGGGATCGGTCTGTCGGTACGCTAAGTATAATCAAGCTGCAGAAAAACGTGACGCACATCACTAGCTTATCGGAAATTTCGCGCTAACTGCCTGAGATTTATCTTAAGTTTCCTTTTTCCCTGCCGATAACCTCGCTTATCACTATCTCAGAAGACAACAAGGACCAGGGCCTTGAGTAATTATAACGAGCAGTTTCTGAAACAAAGTCCTCTCGCTGTATTAGGCGTGCTACGCGATCTTCACAAGCACCAGGTCCCGGTACGTCTTACCTGGAACGCAGGGCAGTTCATCAGTAAAATTCTGGACGTGTCGCCTGCGCAGCTGGTCATGGACTTCGGCAGCCAGTCGCAGGAAAACCTGGCGGCGCAGAAAGCGACCGATATTCAGTTCACGGCAGAAACTCAGGGAGCAAAAGTAGAGTTTACGCTGCCCAGACTGCAGGCCGTGAATTACCTCAATCTCCCCGCGTTTAGTTCGCCGCTGCCGCCAAGCTTGTGGTTTGTGCAACGACGAGAGTATTTCCGTATTAACGCCCCGCTCCAGCCGTTTTATTTCTGCCATACGAAACTGCCGGACGGCACTCTCTTTGATTTCAGGCTGTGTGATTTATCGCTGGGCGGTATGGGCGCGCTGGTGGATGGGCCTCTGCCTGATGGGCTGAGCGTTGGTATGCGCTTTGCGCAGGTGGAAATCGACCTTGTGGAGTGGGGTAAGTTTCACTTTGATATGCAGCTGGTGATGCTTTCAGAACGCACGGTGGTGGACAACAAGAATGAGACCGTCAGCACGCCGCGTCTTAGTTTCCGCTTTCTCAACGTCAACCCGGCGGTTGAGCGGGAATTACAGCGGATTATTTTTTCGTTAGAACGGTCAGCCCGGGAAAAGGCCGACCGCGTGAAATAATGCTACATCGCTTCCATGGCCCGCGAGACTTTATACAGGTAGCGCGGCGCCTGGGCGGCGGGATGGTTTTTCGCAACGTGATCCCAGAATTCGTCAGGGCTCAGGTCGTTGATGTCGCTGATGGCCTTTTTGCGATCTGAGGAAAACGTTCTGAGCAGCGCCCCCGCCCCGTTCGCATAGGAGACCAGCAAGGCGTACTGCATGGTTTGCGGATCTTCAATCCCGGCGAGAATGCCATGTTCCATAATGCTGAGATAGGCCGTTCCGATAGAGATATTACGCGCCGGATCTTTCAGTTCGCTGGTGGAAGGTTGCCCGCTCCACCCCAGATGGCGATAAACGTCGGCGCCTGCCGTTGAAGCTTTAATCTGCATCAGGCCAACCGCATTGGATTTACTGACCAGCGCCGGGTTACCGCCGGACTCTACGGCGATGATAGCCGTAATCACCCGCGGGCTGACACCCCACTCTTTTCCCGCCTGTTCGGTTATGGGCATCCAGGTAAGCGCGCGCTGGACCGGTTTCGTTGGGTCCCACACAGGTTGTTTAGCGGTGTGGCTGGAACAGCCAGCGAGGAACAGAACCAAAACAATCAGCCATCTTAAATTCATGCAATCTATCCTTATTAAACACTTTGCTCGCTGTTACGGCATTACGCCACCGCCGGGCGAGTGACAAGCGCCCAGGATAGCGGCATCATAACCAAATAACCTACAGCCAGGAAATGCCATGTCTCTGATTCGTTTGATTGCCCCTTCAGGCTACTGTGTTAACCAGGCAGCGGCGGCTCGCGGCGTAAAGCGCCTCCAGGATGCCGGACATCAGATTGAGAATCAGGGAGCGATCGCCCGGCGTTTTCAGCGTTTTGCAGGCACTGACGAGGAGCGTCTGGCCGATATTCACCAGCTTGCCTCGCTGTCTTCCGAGTGCGATATCGTCCTTGCCGTACGCGGCGGCTACGGGGCAACGCGCCTGCTCGAACAAATCGATTATTCTCGTCTGGGACATGCGCTGCGAGCGCGTACGCCGGTGATTTGCGGCCACAGTGATTTTACCGCCGTTCAGCTCGCTTTGCTGGCGCAGTGCGGCATCATCACGTTCAGCGGGCCGATGCTCGCCGGAAATTTTGGCGCAGAAGAGCTGGATGAGTACACCTGGCAACATTTCTGGAAGGCGATCGCGCAGCCACGGTTCACCCTAAGCTGGCGAAACGCCGCTCCCGCCTGCTCCGTTAGCGGCACCATCTGGGGCGGTAATCTCGCCATGCTGGTTTCGCTTATCGGTTCGCCGTGGCTGCCCGCCATCGACGGCGGGATTCTGGTGGTCGAGGACGTTAATGAACATCCCTTCCGCGTCGAGCGCATGCTGTTGCAGCTACACCATGCCGGCATCCTGAGGCGTCAAAAAGCGCTTATTCTTGGCAGCTTTAACGGCACGACGCTCAGCGACTACGATGCGGGCTATGATTTTAACGAAATGTGCAACGTGCTTGCCCGGAGATTTTCGCTCCCTGTCCTGCCGGGCCTGCCGTTCGGGCATGAGCCGCAAACGGTAACGCTGCCGCTCGGCGCATTTGGCGAATTAAAGCACGACGGCGGCGAAAGCGTGCTGACAGTGAGCGGACATAGCGTCATCAGGTAAAAAAAGGCTGCTTTTCGGACGCTTAATCAGCCGCTTCCGTGTTAACATTTTGCAACGATCACTGCGGTTTTTATAAAGGAGAATGATAATTTTGGACGCGGGTGCGATAATTAGTCTGTTTATTTTAGGTTCCGTATTGGTAACTTGTAGCATCTTATTGAGTTCTTTTTCTTCCCGTCTTGGTATTCCCATCCTCGTTATCTTTCTCGCAATCGGCATGCTGGCGGGCATTGACGGCGTGGGCGGTATCCCGTTCGATAATTATCCTTTTGCCTATCTGGTCAGTAACCTCGCGCTTGCGGTCATCCTTCTTGACGGCGGCATGCGCACCCAGGCCAGCTCGTTTCGTGTCGCGCTTGGCCCGGCGCTTTCCCTTGCCACCGTCGGCGTTCTGATTACATCGGGATTAACGGGTATCGCCGCCGCATGGCTGTTTAATCTCGATTTGATTCAGGGCATGTTAATTGGCGCTATCGTCGGCTCTACCGATGCGGCTGCGGTATTTTCCCTGCTGGGCGGCAAAGGGCTTAACGAACGCGTTGGCGCAACCCTTGAAATAGAATCCGGCAGCAATGATCCGATGGCGGTGTTCCTGACCATCACGCTTATTGAGATGATTGAGCAGGGGCAAACCGGCCTGAGCTGGATGTTCGCGGTAGATATCCTGCAGCAGTTTGGCCTTGGCATCCTGCTTGGTTCAGGCGGCGGCTATCTGTTATTGCAGATGATTAACCGCATTACCCTGCCGCAGGGGCTTTATCCCCTGCTGGCGCTAAGCGGCGGCATCATGGTGTTTGGTATCACCACGGCGCTTAACGGCAGCGGTATTCTTGCCGTTTATCTGTGTGGTTTTCTACTGGGCAACCGCCCGATCCGCAGCCGCTTCGGTATTCTGCAAACCTTTGATGGCCTGGCCTGGCTTGCGCAAATCGGCATGTTCCTGGTGCTGGGTTTGCTGGTTAACCCGTCGGATCTGCTGGCCATCGCCATACCGGCGCTGCTGCTCTCCGCGTGGATGATATTCTTTGCACGTCCGCTTTCCGTCTTCCTCGGTCTGCTGCCGTTTCGTGGGTTTAACGGCCGTGAACGCATCTTTATCAGTTGGGTTGGCTTACGCGGCGCGGTGCCGATCATCCTTGCCGTTTTCCCGATGATGGCCGGGCTCGATAACGCCAGGCTGTTCTTTAACGTCGCGTTCTTCGTGGTGCTGGTTTCGCTGCTGTTGCAGGGCTCATCCCTGAGCTGGGCGGCGAAAAAAGCCAAAGTGGTGGTGCCGCCGATTGGCTGGCCGGTCTCCCGCGTTGGGCTGGACATCCATCCGGAGAATCCGTGGGAACAGTTTGTTTATCAGCTTAGCGAAGACAAATGGTGCGTAGGCGCTGCCCTGCGCGATCTGCATATGCCTGAAGAAACGCGTATCGCCGCCCTGTTCCGTGACAATGTTTTGCTGCATCCAACCGGCAGCACGCGGCTGCGTGAAGGCGATGTGCTGTGCGTCATCGGCCGCGAGCGGGATCTGCCGGCCCTTGGCAAGCTCTTTAGCCAGTCGCCTCCCGTTGCGCTCGACCAGCGCTTCTTCGGCGACTTTATCCTTGAAGCCAGCGCGCAGTTCGCAGACGTGGCGACGATTTACGGTCTGGATCTGGATGAAGCAGTCAACACGCAGCAAACCCTGGGTGAATTCGTGCTGGGAATGCTGGGCGGCGCGCCGGTGGTGGGTGACCAGGTCGAGTTCGCAGGAATGATCTGGACGGTGGCAGAGAAAGAGAACAACCAGGTACGCAAAATTGGTGTGCGCGTGGCTGAGCAGAAAGAAGAGTAGCGCTGGCCGCTGCTCCCTCTCCTGCCGGAGAGGGAGTTACGTCTTAAGACTGCACCACAACAGGCACGCGCGGTGCCAGAGCGCACATCAGTTCATAACCTACCGTTCCCGAAGCAGAAGCAACGTCGTCGATTTTAACTTCGTTGCCCCACAGTTCGACCGGACTGCCTATGCCAGCTTGTGGGCAAGGCGTTAAATCCACCGCCAGCATATCCATGGAAACCGTGCCCAGGGTGCGGGTTAACACGCCTTCGACCTGCACGGGCGTGCCGTCCGGCGCATGGCGCGGATATCCATCCGCATAGCCGCCCGCCACAATGCCGATACGCTGCTCGCCCGTTGCGCGGTAACGGCTTCCGTATCCTACGGTATCGCCGGCTTTCAGGTTCTGAATGCCAATAACTTCACTGCGCAGCGACATCACCGGCCGCAGGCCGCTGTTGGCGATATCACGCCACTGCCCGCTCGGCGAGGCGCCGTACAGAATGATGCCCGGACGCACCCAGTCGTAATGCGCCTCCGGGTGCCACAGCGTGGCCGCAGAGTTGGCAAGGGAACGCGCGCAATCCAGCCCTTCTGCCGCCTGTTCAACGCGCGCTAAGGGTTCGATAATGCCTTCCGGCTGTTCGGCATCGGCAAAATGCGCCATCAGCGTCAGCTGGCCGACGTTGGCAACGGCACGCAACTGCTGCCAGATAGAATGCACGCGCTCGGGGGCAAAACCGAGGCGGTTCATGCCGCTGTTCATTTTCAGATAGACATCGAGCGGGGCATTCAGCCGGGCGTTGGCCAGCGCCTTCACCTGCCAGTTGCTGTGCAGGCTGGTGGTGAGGCGATACTTATCGAACAGGGGTAATTCATCGGTATGGAAAAAGCCCTCAAGCATCAGAATCGGCCCTTTCCAGCCGCGCTCGCGCAGCAGGATCGCCTCTTCAAGATTAAGCAACGCAAAGCCGTCGGTCGTATTGAGCGCGGACCAGACTCTGTCGAGCCCATGTCCATAAGCGTTTGCTTTAACCACCGACCAGACGTGGGAACCGGGCGCAGCCTGACGCACCACCTGAAGGTTATTGCGCATCGCGCTCAGATCGAGCGTTGCCACAACGGGACGAGACATGACTACTCCTTATTATTAATTATGGGCGCCGTGTAACCGTTGTGAACCCGAAGGGGAAAAACCCGGCAGATAACGAGCGACGGACAAATCGTCGCACGGGATGGCAGGCGTTCTGCCGGAAATCAAATCGCTGAGCATTTGTCCGGAGCCGCACGCCATGGTCCAGCCCAGCGTACCGTGTCCGGTATTCAGCCAAAGATTTTTGAACGGCGTGCGGCCAATGATTGGCGTGCCATCCGGCGTCATCGGACGCAGACCGGTCCAGAAGGTTGCCTGTTCAACGTGGCCACCGCGCGGATAAAGATCGCGCACTACCATCTCCAGCGTTTCGCGACGCGGCTGCAGCAGTTCGGTGTTATAACCGACGATCTCTGCCATGCCGCCTACCCGAATACGGTTATCAAAACGGGTAATCGCGATTTTGTACGTTTCATCGAGGATAGTAGAAACCGGCGCCCCCTGCTCGTCGGCAACGGGGATCGTCAGCGAATAGCCCTTCAGCGGATAGACCGGGATATCGACAATATTTTTTAACAGCGCCGTTGAGTAAGAGCCGAATGCCATAACGTAAGCATCGGCTTTTACCACTTCCTTACCGCACTGCACGCCGTAAATTTTTTGCCCTTCGTAAAGCAGACGGTCAACGTTGGTATTGAAACGGAAATTCACACCTGCTTCGGCCGCCATGCGCGCCAGATTCTGCGTGAAGAGCTGGCAGTCACCCGTTTCATCATTAGGCAAGCGCAGGCCGCCCGTGAGCTTATGCGCCACTTCGGCAAGGGCGGGTTCAACCTGACCGAGCTGGCTGGACTCCAGCAGCTGATAAGGTACGCCGGCCTCTTTCAGCACCGCGATATCTTTTGCTGCGTTCTCATATTGTTGCGCGGTACGGAACAGCTGCAACGTGCCGCCCTGGCGGCCTTCATACTGAATGCCGGTGCTGTGGCGCAAGGCTTTCAGGCAGTCGCGGCTGTATTCGGCCAGGCGCACCATACGCCCCTTGTTTTCCATATAGTGACGCATATCGCAATTGCGCAGCATCTGCAGCATCCACCTGAGCTGGAAGCCTGTGCCGTCCAGGCTGATAGCTAAAGGCGCATGGCGCTGGAACATCCACTTAATCGCCTTCAGCGGCACGCCGGGAGCAGCCCATGGCGCGGCATAGCCCGGCGAGATTTGTCCGGCATTGGCGGCGCTGGTTTCCAGCGCGGGACCCGCTTCGCGTTCGATTACCGTCACCTCATGCCCCGCCTGGCGTAAATACCAGGCGCTGGCGACGCCGACAACCCCACTTCCCAGCACCACAACATGCATATACGTCCATCCTTTAGCTAAAGAATAATCTTCTGATTACAAATTGATAACCCAGATGAAAATGTTATTCAACATATGGCTTTATTATGGTGAGCATTCTCACATCCTGACCCATCGTCAGCGGTACGACATAATTAGGATCTCCTGCGAAGGAAGATATTTACCGCAGAATAAAATACTGCATAAGCGCGAAATAACGGCGGCTGAAAATCACTAAATCGTGCAGAAATTATTTTCCTCACCGCCGCTAAGTGTGAGGAGTGTTCTATCCTTTGAGGGAGGCTTTCCATTCAGAGAGAGCCGCTAACAATGAGGGCGCGCTGATGGCTACTGTTGATCTTTCCGCCACAAAGGATGCTAAACGTCTGAGTGATGGACCTGACTGGACGTTCGAATTGCTGGATGTCTACCTCGCCGAGATAGACCGCGTAGCAAAACTCTACCGTTTAGACACTTATCCACATCAGATAGAGGTGATCACGTCTGAACAGATGATGGACGCCTACTCCAGCGTCGGTATGCCGATAAACTACCCGCACTGGTCATTCGGTAAGAAATTCATCGAAACCGAGCGGCTGTACAAGCACGGCCAGCAGGGCCTGGCCTACGAGATTGTAATTAACTCCAATCCCTGTATCGCCTATCTGATGGAAGAAAACACCATCACCATGCAGGCACTGGTTATCGCGCACGCCTGCTATGGGCATAACTCCTTCTTTAAAAATAACTATCTGTTTCGTAGCTGGACGGATGCCGGCTCGATAATCGACTATCTGATTTTCGCCCGCAAATATATCAGCGAGTGCGAAGAGCGCTACGGCGTGGACGAAGTGGAAAGGCTGCTGGATTCCTGCCATGCGCTGATGAATTACGGCGTCGACCGCTATAAACGCCCGCAAAAGATCTCGCTGCAGGAGGAGAAAGCGCGGCAGAAAAGCCGTGAAGAGTATCTGCAAAGCCAGGTGAATACGCTGTGGCGCACCCTGCCTCGTCGCGAAGAGGAAAAGACTGTTGCTGAAGCGCGCCGATATCCTTCTGAGCCGCAGGAAAACCTGCTCTACTTTATGGAAAAAAACGCGCCGCTGCTGGAGCCCTGGCAGCGTGAAATCCTGCGTATCGTACGTAAGGTAAGCCAGTATTTCTATCCGCAGAAGCAGACCCAGGTGATGAACGAAGGCTGGGCGACATTCTGGCACTACACCATCCTGAACCATCTGTATGATGAAGGAAAAGTGTCGGAACGCTTTATGCTGGAGTTTCTGCACAGCCATACTAACGTGGTGTTCCAGCCGCCGTATAACAGCCCGTGGTACAACGGCATTAACCCTTACGCGCTGGGCTTTGCGATGTTCCAGGACATCAAGCGAATTTGTCAGAATCCGACCGAGGAGGACAAATACTGGTTCCCGGATATGGCAGGTTCGGACTGGCTGGACACGCTGCATTTCGCCATGCGCGACTTTAAAGATGAGAGCTTTATCAGCCAGTTCCTGTCGCCGAAACTGATGCGTGACTTTCGGTTGTTTACCGTCCTTGATGACGATCGCAACAATTATCTGGAAATTTCGGCAATTCACAATGAAGAGGGTTACCGTGAAATTCGCGCGCAGCTTTCTGCTCAATATAATCTGAGCAATGTGGAACCGAATATTCAGGTGTGGAACGTGGATTTACGCGGCGACCGTTCGCTGACGTTGCGCTATATCCCGCATAACCGCGCTCCCCTCGACAGAGGCCGCCGTGAAGTGCTCAAGCACGTGCACCGCCTGTGGGGATTTGATGTGATGCTCGAGCAGCAAAACGAGGATGGCAGCGTTGAGCTACTTGACCGCTGCCCGCCGCGAATGAACAGCATCTAAAAGCTAAAGGGCTTCCTGCGGGAAGCCTTTTTTACAGGAGAGGATTAGCGGCTGTGCATCGCCAGATCGCCCGGCAGGTTCTTCTGCATGCGGTGCCAGATCTCCCCGCTTTCGCGCCCATAGGTACGGACGGTATCAAAGACCTGATCGTACAACCCTTCTTTGCAGATGGTGCCCAGACGATGGTAGAAACCTAACGCCAGGCTACGCGCTTCCGGGCTGGAGAAATAGTGACGCCCGATGCGGGTATACAGCCCCTTCATGCCGTTCAGAATCAGGCCGTAAATAGGATTGCCGGATGCAAAAGCAAGGCCGCGAAAGATGCTGTAATCGAGGGCCGCAAACGCGTCCGCGTGATCTTCCACGCGATCTGCCGTGGCTAACACTTCCTGCGCCTTCTCCGGGTGCTGGCGAATTGCAGTGCGGATAAAGATAGTCGCAATGTTAGTGCGCACGGATAGCAGATTATCGATAAGCTGCGGCACGCTGTCGTGATCCAGCCGCGCCAGAGTTTCCAGAATGTTTAATCCTGAGGTTTCCCAGAAATTATTCACTTTAGTAGGCTTACCGTGCTGAATCGTCAGCCAGCCGTCCCGCGCCAGGCGCTGCAGCACTTCACGTAGTGTGGTGCGGGTAACGCCAATTAGCTCGGAGAGTTCACGTTCGGCAGGCAAAATGGACCCAGGGGGGAAGCGGCTATTCCAGATGCTTTCAATGATGTACTCTTCCGCGAAACCCGCCGGGCTCTGCGCCTTAATGACCATAGTATGATTTCCATTACACAGGTTTAGCAAATTTGGACTCATCATACCAGATGCACCCCGCTCCAGATAGCAGGCCGGCGCGCCATTTACGGGATCGGTGTTTAAATTTTCTGAAATAGCGAGGCAGGTAATATTTTCTGCGCCTTGATAGTCGCGCAGGGCGCGAGTAACCTGTTGTAACCGACGCAATAATCTTTCGGAGAATAATCCCCTTACCATGGAAATGTCCACTGGCCGTGCCCTTTATCGAAATTTTTTAGGCCAGTCGCCCGACTGGTATAAAGTAGCTATCTTCTGTTTTCTGGTGATTAATCCGCTCTTCTTTTGGTTTGTTAGCCCCTTTGCCGCAGGCTGGATGCTGGTGGCAGAATTCATCTTCACTCTCGCAATGGCGCTGAAATGCTATCCCCTTTTGCCCGGCGGCCTGCTTGCCATCGAAGCGGTGCTGATCGGCATGACCAGCGCGGAGCACGTGCGCGAAGAGATCGCCGGCAACCTCGAAGTCCTGCTGCTGCTTATTTTTATGGTGGCGGGCATCTATTTTATGCAGCAGCTGCTGCTGCTGGTCTTCACCAAACTGCTGCTGGAGATTCGCTCCAAAATCCTGCTGTCGCTGGCGTTTTGCCTTGCCGCAGCCTTCCTGTCCGCTTTCCTCGATGCGTTAACCGTGGTCGCCGTAGTGATAAGCGTGGCGGTCGGTTTTTACGGCATTTATCACCGGGTTGCCTCAGCGAGCAACGATGAAAGCGACATCCTTGATGACAGTAAAATAGAAAATGACAACCGCGCCATCCTTGAGCAGTTCCGCGCCTTCCTGCGTAGCCTGATGATGCATGCCGGCGTGGGCACGGCTCTGGGCGGCGTGATGACCATGGTCGGCGAACCGCAGAACCTGATTATTGCCAGACAGGCTGGCTGGCATTTTGGGGATTTCTTCCTTCGCATGGCGCCGGTTTCCATTCCGGTTTTTCTCTGCGGGCTGCTAACCTGCACCCTGCTTGAATACGGTAAAATTCTTGGTTACGGAGCGCCTTTGCCTGAAAAAGTGCGCGGCATCCTGCAGGATTACGCTACCCGGAGCGCAAAGAGTCGCAGCAGGCAGGATAACGTTAAGCTGGTCGTGCAGGCGATAATCGGCGTCTGGCTGGTTGTGGCGCTGGCGTTGCATCTGGCGGAAGTCGGCCTGATTGGCTTATCCGTGATTATCTTCGCCACCTCTTTGTGCGGCGTGACGGATGAACATGCTATCGGTAAAGCCTTTACCGAAGCGCTCCCATTTACCGCGCTGCTGACCGTTTTCTTCGCCGTGGTCGCCGTGATTATCGACCAGCATCTTTTTTCACCGGTGATTAATTTTGTCCTGCAGGCGCAGCCTCACGCGCAGCTCTCTCTTTTCTATATCTTTAACGGCGTGCTGTCGTCCATTTCCGACAACGTATTTGTCGGCACGGTTTATATTAACGAAGCCAAAACCGCGATGGAAAATGGCATCATTGACCTCAAGCAGTTTGAGCTGCTGGCGGTTGCCATCAACACGGGGACTAACCTGCCCTCGGTCGCCACGCCAAATGGCCAGGCCGCCTTCCTGTTCCTGCTCACCTCGACTCTCGCACCTTTGATTCGTCTCTCGTATGGACGCATGGTGCTGATGGCGCTGCCGTATACGCTGGTGCTGACGTTGGTAGGCCTGGCGTGCGTGGAGTTTACGCTGATGCCGGCAACGGACTGGATGCTCCAGGCTGGATGGATTTCTCCGCCGTCCGCCGGTGAGTTTCCGCACTAACGTCATAACGCGGGCAGTTCGCTGCCCGCAGGGCTTATTTGCCTGTTAAACATTCGAATAAACACATATTTTTCACGGTGCTACTGGCGCATAAAGCGAATTCGTTTACACTGCCGAATCACCGCAAACTGCATGGAAACTGATTATGTTGCGATATTTAAACCAATGCTCCCGCGGGCGCGGCGCCTGGCTGTTGCTGGCCATTACCGCTTTTGCTCTGGAAATGGTGGCATTATGGTTCCAGCACGTGATGTTGCTGAAGCCATGTGTGATGTGCATTTATGAGCGCTGCGCCCTGTTTGGCATTATGGGCGCGGGGATCGTCGGTGCCATCGCGCCTGCATCACCGTTACGCTACGGCGCGCTGGCCGTCTGGCTCTACAGCGCGGGTAAAGGCGTTCAGCTGGCGTGGGACCATACCATGCTGCAGCTTCATCCTTCCCCTTTCGTCACCTGCGATTTTGCCGCACGCTTCCCTTCCTGGCTGCCGCTGGATAAATGGCTGCCGTCCGTATTCGTCGCTACCGGCGATTGTTCCGTGCGTCAGTGGGTGTTCCTGTCGCTCGATATGGTGCAGTGGCTGCTAGGCATTTTCGCAGTGTTTCTGATTATTGCCGTACTGGTGCTCATTGTCCAACCGCTCAAACCTAAACGCCGTGATTTGTTTGGCCGCTAAGCCTAAAGCTTGAGACAATAAAAAAACCCGCCGATGGCGGGTTTTTTACTTAGTGGTCGCGTCGGTAAAGCTTCCACTGGTCAATTCGTTCACCGCCCGGCAAGATGCAGTCGCCACGCTCGCCCAGGTCGGTTTTCACCGTTCGCAGTTCACCGCCTTTCTCTGTGCAGTAAACGGAGGCCGGGTTCGGCATGCCGATAGTCCGTGGCGGTTTGGGTGTCGTTGGTTCAGGCGACGAACAGCCGCTGAGAATAAGCGCTCCGAGCAGCAGCGTTATTTTTTTCATTATTCCTCCTTTTATGGAGGCTGAATGTTAACAGTGCGGGAGCGTGAAAAGCAAAATCAGCGGGATAAGCTCTTAGCGAGCAGCTACGTTTTGTTGATGGATCGCACTCATCGGACGATGCAGAGTGTGCATTCCTGCTTTGCAGAAGATACAAACAGCGCCGTGGGGATTTGTTTCTCGGACATCGTAGGGGGAGGTGCGATACTGTGAACCGCCGCATGACGGACACTTAAATGTTAAGTACTGGATAAAAACCTTCTTTTACTTGTTATAGAAAGTACACCGTATCACAAAGATTTCGGTTTGTACGATTTATTTTTGCGTATTTTAACAGGGCTGGTGGATCACTCTGCCCAGTCGGGTTTGTTTAAAATATGGTCCTGCCAGTCACGCACCTCAGACTCTTTCACGGCGATATGGCGCACGGAAATACGTTCGCCGTGCATCGCGGCTTTTGAACCGCTCAGCAGCGGGTGCCAGCCTGGCAGATCCTTTCCTTCGGCCAGCAGGCGGTACGCGCAGGTGTGCGGTAGCCATTCGAAGGTTGGCAGATTGTCGCGCGTGAGCTTGATGCAGTCCGGCTCATATTCAAAACGACGCGCGTAATTTTTGCACTGGCAGGTTTTGATGTTTAACTGCTTGCACGCGACGTTGGTGAAGTAGATTTCATCCGTGTCCTCGTCCATCAGCTTATGCAGGCAGCACTGGCCGCAGCCGTCGCAAAGTGATTCCCACTCCGCATCGCTCATTTCGTCGAGCGTTTTACTCTGCCAAAAAGGTGCCTGTGTCATGTAGATGCCTGCATTTGAAAAACAAGCTGCACCTTATAAACACTATGGGTAAAAGATGCAAGCGTTGCCGCCCCGGGGCGGCAAATTCATTATAGTACGCGGGTGCTAAGGCTGCGTCCGTCGAAACTCACTTCCAGACTATCGCCGCTCACAAGCGGGCCGACGCCTTCCGGGGTGCCGGTCAGGATCACATCGCCTGCGCGTAAGGTAAAGAAGCGGCTCATATAGGCTATCAGCGGCACGATCTTGTGGAGCATGTCAGAGGTTGAACCCTGCTGGCGGATCTCGCCGTTGACGGTCAGGGCGATGTCGGTGTTTTGCGGGTCGGCTGCAAATTCAGCGGCCGGAATAAAGCCTGAAATGGGACAGGCGTTATCAAAACCTTTCGCTTTTTCCCACGGCTGTCCTGCTTTCTTCAGCTTGTCCTGCAAATCACGCAGGGTCAGATCCAGCGCCACACCGTAACCGGCAATCGCTTTCGACACGTGTTCTTCCGTCGCCTGCCTGAGCGTGGCGCCGATTAATATCGCCAGTTCCACTTCGTGGTGCACGGAACCTAAACCCTGCGGCAATACCAGCGGCTGGCGAATATCGCACAACGCGCTTTCGGGTTTGATAAACAGCACCGGCTCTTCCGACGTGGCGCTGCCCATCTCTTTAATGTGCTTTGCGTAATTGCTGCCCACGCACACTACTTTGCTGACCGGAAAATCCAGCAGCGCCCCCTGCCAGTTATGATGTTGATACATGCCTTTCCTCTGCGTCGTTGTGTTCACTGCATTTGATACTAGATAAAAAAATCCCCGGTGAATACCGGGGAGCGAGCATTATTCGTGCGATGGCCTGGCGCGCGTATTTTATCGGGCGATAGCATCCGCCATCGTCCCTATGCCGATGGCGAAGTACGAGGAACGGTTCCAGTGCATTATTGTTCTGAAGTTGTTATACACCAGGAACGAACGACCCTGATTATCGTCCGGCGTAACTATCCACGCCCGCTCGGCAGAGGCAGGTAGCGGTAACCCGTCCGGTAAGGTGACGCCTATTTTTTGCCATTGCGAAACCGTTTTGCCCTGCGCCGTTTTGGTGCCCGCAAGCGCTGCGTTAAATCCTGCCGGCAGTTTCACTTCCGTTCCCCAGGATCCGCCTGCCTGCCACCCTTCGACTGCAAGATAGTTTGCGGTTGAGGCGAAGACATCGCTGGTGTCAGACCAGATATCAATTTTGCCGTCACCGTTGCCATCTTTCCCGTAGCGCAGATATGAGCTCGGCATAAACTGGTTTTGCCCCATCGCTCCGGCCCAGGAACCTTTCAGCTCATCCACCGCAATATGGCCCCGATCGAGAATTTTTAGCGACGCCATCAACTCTTTCGTAAAGAAAGCTTCGCGCCGCCCTTCAAAGGCAAGCGTTGAGAGCGCCGAAATAACGTCTTCCTTGCCCTGGATTTTGCCGAAGTTGCTCTCCATAGCCCATAACGCGACGATATAATTGTCCGGCACGCCGGTTTGCGCGCTCACAGGCGCCAGCTGCGCCTGATACGCCTGCCTGAGTTTCCTTGCCTGCTCAATCTTCGCAGGCGTGACAACGCGCGCAAGGTAATCATCCAGCGTGATCTTCTTCTCAGGCTGGTTTCTGTCGGATTTGATTACCCGGTCAACAAAATGAACGTTGGCGAACGCAGCCGTAATAGTCGCCTCGCTGATGCCCTGGCTGCGGGCCTGCTGTTTAAGCGCTTCCACATAAGCGGGAAACTCTGCGGGATCGCGCCCTTGTTCAGCGAGCGTTGTTGCGCTTCCCGCAGCGGACGATGGTTGAGCGGCAGCGGGAGGCGTGGTGGGTGTTACGGCCTGCGCGCTGGGGGATTTTGCAGCACAGCCGGCAAGGAGTAACGCGCCGACGGTTAAACAGATTGCTGAAGTATTCATCTACCCTCTCGCGATTAGTTTTCTGCCGCCATCTTCCCCTTTTACGCCCGGAAAAGATTTACCGTTAGTCTGAAACTTATTTTTTCGGGTTTCTTTCCAGGTGCATTTTTAACAAACTTTCCGGCGGCGGCGGCAGCTGCAAATAATAGCCTTCTTCTTTGAGTGCCTGTTTTACTTTATCAAAATCTGCATTAACCAGTTTTTTACTGCCGTCGAGCGGTAATAGCATAGCCAGCCTGGGTTCACCGAAGCCTTTCATCAATTCTTCAGGCACACGAGAGAAATCGTCCTTTTTTTCGACATAAAGATAAGTCTGGTCACGCTTGCTACTTCTGTAGATCACACAAAACATTTTTTTTACTCTATTTTCACCGGATGGTGGCTTGCCTGAATATACCTGTGACTATACCATGCTTAATGTACTTCGGAATATCGTCCCACAAGCCGTGGGGATTGAAACTGAATTGAGTAAGGCCAGGATGTCAAACACGCCAATCGAGTTAAAAGGCAGCAGTTTCACCTTATCAGTTGTTCATTTACATGATGCTCAACCCGAGGTTATTCGCCAGGCCCTGCAGGATAAAATTGCCCAGGCGCCTGCGTTTCTTAAAAACGCCCCGGTGGTGGTTAATGTTGCCAGCCTCGATGGTTCCGTAAACTGGAAAAATGTCCAGCAGGCGGTGGCCTCTACCGGTCTACGCGTGGTTGGTATCAGCGGTTGTAAAGATGAGGCATTGAAAAGGGAAATTGAACGCGCCGGGCTGCCGCTGCTGTCGGAAGGGAAAGAGAAGCTTCCTCGCCCGGAGCCAGCGGCCGTTGCAGAACCTGTTGCTACGGCGGTCACAAAAACACGTTTGATTGATACCCCGGTTCGTTCCGGGCAGCGTATTTATGCACCACACTGTGATTTGATTGTCACCAATCACGTCAGCGCCGGTGCGGAACTTATCGCTGACGGCAACATCCATATCTACGGCATGATGCGTGGCCGAGCCCTGGCGGGAGCCGACGGCTCTCGTGATGCGCAAATATTTTGTACCAACCTGGTAGCTGAGCTGGTCTCAATAGCGGGTGAATACTGGCTGAGCGACCAAATTCCAGCCGATTATTATGGGAAAGCGGCGCGCCTGAGTCTTGCGGGCGGTGCTCTCTCCGTTCAACCTTTGAATTAAGCCCTTTTAACAAGGAATTCCTTTATGGCACGCATTATTGTTGTTACATCGGGTAAAGGGGGCGTCGGTAAGACCACGTCCAGCGCGGCCATCGCTACGGGTTTGGCCCAGAAGGGAAGAAAAACCGTCGTTATCGATTTTGATATCGGCCTGCGTAACCTGGATTTGATCATGGGGTGCGAACGCCGGGTCGTCTACGATTTTGTTAACGTCATTCAGGGCGATGCGACGCTTAACCAGGCGCTTATTCGCGATAAGCGTACCGAGCAGCTCTATATTCTGCCGGCCTCGCAAACCCGCGATAAAGACGCGCTGACCCGCGAAGGCGTGGCTAAGGTGCTCGACGATTTGAAAAATATGGATTTCGAGTTCATCGTCTGTGACTCGCCTGCGGGTATCGAAACCGGTGCGCTGATGGCGTTGTATTTCGCCGATGAAGCCATTATCACCACCAACCCGGAAGTCTCCTCGGTGCGTGACTCAGACCGTATCCTCGGCATTCTGTCATCCAAATCCCGTCGCGCTGAAAACGGCGAAGACCCGATTAAAGAGCACCTGTTGCTCACCCGCTACAACCCTGGTCGTGTGAACCGCGGCGACATGCTGAGCATGGAAGACGTGTTAGAAATTCTGCGCATTCCTCTTGTGGGTGTGATCCCGGAAGATCAGTCCGTGCTGCGCGCCTCAAACCAGGGCGAGCCTGTTATCCTGGATGCTGAAGCAGATGCAGGCCAGGCCTATGCAGATACCGTTGAACGTCTTCTCGGAGAAGAACGTCCTTTCCGCTTCATTGAAGAAGAGAAGAAAGGTTTCCTCAAACGCCTGTTCGGAGGATAAGTTATGGCATTACTAGACTTTTTTCTCTCACGGAAAAAGAACACTGCTAACATCGCTAAAGAGCGACTGCAGATTATCGTCGCGGAGCGCCGTCGCGGCGACCGTGAGCCACACTATTTGCCGCAGTTAAAACGCGATATCCTGGAAGTAATTTGCAAATATGTGCAAATCGATCCGGACATGTTGACCGTTGTTCTCGATCAGAAAGGCGATGATATTTCTGTTCTGGAACTTAACGTTACGTTACCTGAGACTCAGGAAACAACGAAGTCTGCCTGATTAAAATAAAAACCCCCTGCTTTCGTCAGGGGGTTTATTTTATCTGCTTCAGTTCAGCGTTATATATGAGCAGGTTATTTTTAATAGCCTTTCATCTTTTTCTTATTCCTGCCGCCTTCCCTGTATTTATTTACAGGTATTTTGCAGATTATTAATAATCTGCCAGCAGCGTTTTAAGCTTGTCATTCAATAATTCGCCGCGCCAGCCGCTGATTAATTCCGGGGCCGTGATGCCGGCTTTTAATTGCCAGTGCCAGTTGAGCAACTGGTTAATCTGGCGACGCGAAGCAAGCAGTTCAGCGCTTAAGCCGCTGGTTTCGCTGACTTCCTGAACTAATGCTTTTATAGCTTTAAACACCTTACGGTAGCCCGGCATGTCCACCAGGTTGCTTAGCGGCGCCGGCCACTGCTCTTCCGGCAGCGCTTCGGCCTCGGCTACCAGCGCCAGCAGCGTTTTGCCATGAAAACGGATCTCGCTGCCGCTCAGGCCAAGGCTTTCCAGCTCGCCCAGCGAGCCCGGCATATAGCGCGCGACCTGCCAGAGATGCTCTTCACGCACGACAAAATTAACGGCCATATCACGCTCACGCGCTTTGCGCAGCCGCCAGGAAGCCAGTTTTTTCAGGCAGGCAAGCTGACGGGTCCGCAGCTGCCACGCATTGCCGATTTCACGCCACGCCTCTTCCGGATCGAGAATTTCCTGGCGGCGACTGGCCATCAGGTTGCACTCGTCCAGCGCCGCTTTCATCCAGCCCGCCGCTTCCGTTTCTGCCATCAGCTTGTGCGCAATCGGGAGCAGATAGAACACATCCGCCGCAGCGTATTCGCACTGGCGTTCGCTCAGCGGACGCGCCAGCCAGTCGGTACGTGATTCGCTTTTATCCAGCGCGATACCCGTGTACGCCTCCACAATAGTGGCAAAACCGCAGGAGAGCGCCCGCCCGCTGAAAGCGGCAAGGATTTGGGTATCGATAAACGGATCCGGCAGCGTGCCGAAGGTATTCAGGAACACCTCCAGATCTTCGCTCCCGGCGTGCAGGAACTTAATCACCTTGCTGTCCTGCAGTAGCGCTTTAAACGGCGACCAGTCGGTGATAGTTAACGGATCGATAAGGGAAACCTGTACGCCATCAAACAGTTGGATCAGGCCAAGCTGCGGGTAGTAGGTACGCGTGCGGACAAATTCGGTGTCCAGCGCCAGGGCAGGCACCTGACGAGCGGCCTGGCAAACTTCGGCCAGCGCTTCATCAGTGGTAATCATAAGGTAAGTCAAATTCGGTTCTCTTAGGTTTGCGCCCATAAAAAAGCCGGTAGAACCGGCTTTGGGGCGACTGACTCGGAGCTCAGGCGTTATTGTTGATCGGCCTTAGCTACTTCGTCACGTAGTTCTCGTCGTAAAATTTTTCCGACGTTGGATTTTGGCAGCTCTTCGCGGAATTCAACCAGCTTAGGAACTTTATAGGCGGTGAGATGGCGGCGGCAGAATGTCACCAGCGATGCTTCGCTCAGCGCCGGATCTTTTTTGACCACGAAGATTTTCACCGTTTCACCTGACGCTCCGCCGGGCACCCCCACGGCGGCCACTTCAAGCACGCCCGGATGCTGCATCACCACGTCTTCGATTTCGTTTGGATAAACGTTGAAACCGGACACCAGGATCATATCCTTTTTACGATCGACGATACGCATAAAGCCCTCTTCGTCCATCGTGGCGATATCGCCGGTGCGCAGCCAGCCATCGTGCATTATTTCGTCTGTCGCATCCGGACGCTGCCAGTAACCCAGCATAACCTGCGGGCCTTTTACGCACAGCTCGCCCGGCTGTCCCGGCGGCACTTCGTTACCTTCGTCGTCGATAAGTTTTACTTCGGTGGAGGGTACCGGCAGGCCGATACTGCCGGTGTGGCGGTCAATATCATGCGGATTCGCGCTGACAAGCGGCGCGCATTCCGTCAGGCCATAGCCCTCCAGCAGATAACGACCGGTCAGCTTAACCCAGCGCTCCGCCACGACCTGCTGCACCGGCATGCCGCCGCCGGCGGAAAGATGCAGGCTTGAGAAATCGAGCTGCTGGAACTCTTTGTTATTGAGCAGGGCGTTGAACAGCGTGTTTACGCCAGTCATTGCCGTAAATTTATATTTGCTCAGCTCTTTCACCAGGCCCGGAATATCGCGCGGGTTGGTGATGAGCAGATTCTGGCCGCCCAGATCGATGAACAGCAGGCAGTTCATCGTCAACGCAAAGATGTGGTAGAGCGGTAACGCAGTCACCACCAGCTCTTTACGCTCGAACAACAGCGGGCTATAAGCCGCTCTCACCTGCTCCAGGTTTGCCAGCATGTTGCGGTGAGTCAGCATAGCTCCTTTCGCCACGCCCGTTGTGCCGCCGGTATATTGCAGGAACGCCAGGTCGGTATTGATGACTTCCGGTTTGATGTACTGCATCCGGTAGCCGTTATGCAGGGCGCTGCGAAAAGAGATGGCGTCCGGCAGATGGTATTTCGGCACCAGTCGTTTGATGTATTTAACGACAAAGTTAACCACCGTCCCTTTCGCCGCCGAAAGCTGGTCGCCCATGCGGGTCAGAATGACGTGCTTAACCTGGGTTTTATCGACGACTTTCTCAAGCGTATGGGCAAAGTTCGAAACGATGACGATAGCGCTCGCGCCGCTGTCGTTAAGCTGGTGCTCCAGCTCGCGCGGGGTATAAAGTGGGTTGACGTTAACCACCACCATCCCGGCGCGTAAAATACCGAACAGCGCTACCGGGTACTGCAGCAGGTTCGGCATCATTAATGCCACGCGATCGCCTTTTTGCAGGCCAAGCCCCTGTTGCAGATAAGCCGCAAAAGCGCGACTGCGCTCTTCAAGCTTACGGAAAGTCATTACTTCGCCCATATTGACGAACGCGGGCTGGTCCGCATAGCGCGTTGTCGCCTGCTCAAACATATCAACCAGGGACTGATAACGATCGGGATTAATCTCAGCCGCAACGTCGGCCGGGTAGCGGTTAAGCCAAACCTTTTTCAAGGATTCACCTCTGAATTTATTATTTTCCGTCATCACAACCCCAATTAACATACACGCTGTTAACATAATATTAACTCAGCGTACCAGTTTATTAATTCGCCTCATTGAAGGTTGCGAAGCGCATCACTAAATTTTTTTATTTCGTCCTGAAAATAGATAAACAGCGGACCAGCCGCTGTTTAAAAATAAATTTAAAACAATAAGTTACTCGGTTACGATGGTCTGCACCTGCGCAGGACCCGGGCTATACCAGCCGGCTCCGCCCCACATGCCGTAGTGGCCGCGGTAAGGATAAGGGCCGCCCCAGAACCAGGGATCGATGGGCTGCGGCGGCATCACAACCTGCTGCGTAACGCGCCAGCGTTTGTAGCCGTTGACCTGCATCACCATAAATTTATACGGCGTTTCGCCAACTTTGCCCTGCGCCGTGCCCGTAATCGGCCCGACGACCGTCACCAGCTGGCCACGGAAATCGACCGGGTCCAGAAAACCGTTCACGTCGGCATAAATACGCCCTTTCGAAGGTTCTCCCAGCTGCGGACGAGCGCCTTCATCCAGATTCACCGTCGCGATTTCCAGACGGGTTTTACCTTGCTGATTGTCGATATTAACCACCCGCCCGCCAAAGCGCGCTTCCTGGCCAACGTACAGCTCAGGCGCGCTCATGACCTGCACCAGATTCTGCTGCGGCGTCGCGCTGGTGCCTTTAATGGCATCCGGCACCGTCACACACCCGCTCAGCAGCAGCGTGGCGACGATGGACAATAAGCCGCCATATTTCCTGACATTACAACCTGCCATACCCCATCTCCTTATACCGCGTTACGCGCCCTGGTAACGTTGAGTATCACTCTTTGCCGGGAAGTTTCTTCCATGTCACTTCGTTGCGCAGATAGACCGGCTCCGCATGCTCAACGGCCACGGTGCGTTTGGCGTTAAAGGCCTGAATCGCCAGCGGCAACATGTCTTCGGCTGCGGGAAGGGTAATCTGTCCGTCACGCACAACAACGCCGCTGTTGCTCGCCATCTCAGGCCACGCCTGCCAGCCGGTGCCGACGGTAGCCCAGTAGCCAGCAAGCTGCTTTAACCGTTCAGCCACCGCTTCCGGTTTTAATACCGCTTCGGTTTCTTCGCCGTGCCAGGCGCCCTGCTCGTCACGCTGGTATTCGGCCCAGTAGACTTCACCCATGCGCGCATCAATAGCGGCCAGCACGCGCGTTGCGCCAGTCAAACGCCAGGCGCCCTGCGCCATCGTCGCAAGCGTTGACACGCCAATCATCGGCAGTTCAGCGCCCAGAGCCAGCCCCTGCGCAATGCCGATACCAATACGCACGCCGGTGAAACTCCCCGGTCCTCGCCCGTAAGCGAGCGCGTTAAGCTCAGAAAGACAAAGGCCGCCCTGGTTCAGGATGTCCCGCACCAGAGGCAAAATACGTTGAGTATGTTCGCGCGGGCAGAGTTCGAAATGGGCACAGGCTGTGCCGTCGTTATACAGGGCAACCGAACAGGCTTCTGTCGCGGTATCGATGGCTAAAATTCGCATGGACTTGCCAACCTCTGGCGGGAGTTTAGGGTCAAAAATCGGCGCGCATCATACCATAGCCTGGCACAAATTACCGCGTCGGTGGGGGGTTAAGGAACTCGACTGCCCGATTTATGTCCCGCGTGCGCGGCGTTGGCGGCAGGCTGTTCAGGAATACCGCGCCATAAGGACGCATCACCAGACGGTTATCGCAGATAACCAGCACGCCCCGGTCGTCCACGTCGCGAATCAGGCGGCCGACGCCCTGTTTTAGCGTGATAACCGCATCGGGAAGCTGCACGTCGTCAAAGGGATCGCCGCCGCGGATGCGGCAGTCTTCCATGCGAGCTTTAAGCAGCGGGTCATCCGGGGAGGTAAACGGCAGCTTGTCGATAATCACCAGCGACAGCGCATCGCCGCGGACATCCACTCCTTCCCAGAAACTGCTGGTTGCCACCAGCAGTGCGTTTCCGGCGCTGACAAACTGTTCCAGCAGCTGACCTTTACTGGTTTCCCCCTGCAGTAATACAGGCAGCGTCATGCTGGCCCTGAACTGCTCGGCCAGTTCGCGCATCATGGAATGCGAGGTGCAGAGCATAAAGCAGCGGCCGTTGTTGGCCTCAATCAGCGGCTGGAGCATTTTTGCCAGATGCCGGGCGGCATGGGGCTGATTCGGCGCAGGCAAACCGCGCGGCACGCATAAAAGCGCCTGGGTGGCGTAGTCAAACGGGCTCGCCAGCAGCAGCGTCTCCGCATTGTCGATGCCTAAGCGGTCGGTAAAATGGCTAAGCCTGTCGTTCACCGAAAGCGTCGCGGAGGTGAAAATCCACGTGCCGGCCTTCTGGGCGATAACTTCTTTAAACTTGTCGGCGACGGACAGCGGCGTTAGCGCAAGCGTGAAATGACGCGAGTTGCACTCATACCAGTAGCTGTAGCCCGGCTGGTCAACGTCCTTCAGGCGCTTGATGCGGCTGCGGTAAATCACCGCGCGCTCGAAGGCGGCATCCAGCAGCGCGGAACGGCCAAGGGAGAGTTTCGCCACGTCGTAGCAAAGCTCCAGCGCATCGTCGAGCAGTAACAAAGCGCGCTGAATAGCCGGCTGAGCAAGCAGCTCGCGCAGGTTGCCGCGATAGCCCGGATCGCCAAGCTGCAGGCGGAAATCCTGCGTGCTCTGCGCCAGGCGGTCGGCGCTTTTCTGCAGCTGCTGGGCGTCGCGCACTTCGGTGCGATAGGCGATGGAAATATCTTTCGCCAGATCCAGCAGCTGCCGGCTTGAGACCGACTGGCCGAAATACTGGCTGGCGATATCCGGGATCTGGTGGGCTTCATCGAAGATCATTACCTCGGCCTCCGGGATCAGCTCCGCAAAGCCGCTCTCTTTTACCACCATATCCGCGAGAAACAGGTGATGGTTAACCACCACCACGTCCGCATCCATCGCCTTTTTACGCGCTTTGACGACGAAGCAGTCTTTATACAGCGGGCAATCCTGGCCGAGGCAGTTGTCGTTGGTGCTGGTGACCAGCGGCCAGACGGCAGAGTCTTCCGCCACGTTAGCGCAGGTGCTGATATCGCCGTCGACGGCTTCGATGGCCCAGCTACGAAGCTGTATCACCTCGCTTAACGTCTGCACCGGCAGGTCTCCGCCAGCCAGCGCCTGCTGCTCAAGGCGTTCCAGGCAGAGGTAGTTTGAGCGCCCTTTCAGTAAGGCAAGGCGGCCTTTAAAATCAAGGGCCTTCGCCACGGTGGGCAAGTCGCGTGAATAAAGCTGATCCTGAAGCGCTTTGGAACCGGTGGAGATAATCACCTTTTTACCGGAGCGCAGGGCAGGCGCGAGATAGGCGTAGGTTTTCCCCGTGCCGGTTCCCGCTTCCACCACTAATTCACGCCCGTCGGTAATAGCTTTGCTGACGGCCTGCGCCATTTCACGCTGTGGCTCACGCGGCTTAAAACCTGGTATCGCCAGTGCGAGCTGACCGTCTGTTGCAAAATCGTCTGTCACATTACCCCCTGGATTTGTGCCCGCGATTATGTCAGCCCTGACGTGGTTAATCCAGCAAGCAGGTGGAAGCGAGCCTGCGATTATGGCAGTCTGTTGGCAAAATTAAGTCAGTTGATAAGGAATAAGCCATGAGTATTGTGCGTATCAAACCTGAAGCGCGGATGTCCGATGCGGTTATCCATAACCAGGTGCTCTACTACACCGGCGTGCCGGAAAACCTGGATGCGGACGCCTATGAACAGACCGCTAATACCCTGGCGCAAATCGATGCGTTGTTAGCAGAGCTGGGCAGCGATAAAACACGCATTCTGGACGCCACCCTCTTTTTACCCGACGCGGCCGACTTCGCGGCGATGAACAAAGCCTGGGATGAGTGGGTTGTGGCGGGACAAGCGCCCGTACGCTGCACCGTACAGGCGAAGCTGATGAATCCGCGTTACAGGATTGAGATTAAAATTATCGCGGCGGTGTGATCGATGCAGGTCGGGCGACGCTAAGCTTACCCGACCTACGCAAAACTTGCAGGGTGGATTAGCGTCAGCGCCATCCACCGAAAGTTAGTCGTCTTCCTGCTCTTCGTCCGGCCCGTGGCCGCGATCCTGCTGATACTCCTGAACCTGTTCTTCTTCATCGTCATCTTCAAAACGGGCGACAATCATCTCCCCGGTATGCGATGCGCGGATCTCCGCGGCCACGACGGTAATGGCTTCTCCGCTGCTCATGCCCTGCGACATCAGTTCCTGAATACGCTCTACGGCCTGCTGCTGCTGCTCGTGGGACAGTGCTGGTAAACCTGAAATCATCGTCGACTCCTGTTACATTGCTATATGTTAATGATATTTGTCGCATCAGTTGATGCCTGAAAATCGTTTTTGTGGCAGGCTGACGGCTTTTGGTTCAGGTTGTGGTTATGACGTCGCAAACTCCCGCTTTTCACCCCCTTCCCTGGCAGCCAGACGCTGTTCAACGCTATTTTGCCGCCCTGGCCGATGAGCCCTGGGCGATGCTGCTGCATTCGGGTTTTGCCGATCATCCGCACAGCCGTTTTGATATTCTGGTCGCCCAGCCCCGCGCCACGCTGGTTACCCGCGGCCCGCAAACAGCCTGCACGGTCGATGGCGTCACGTCAGAGCATTCAGACGATCCGCTGGCGTTACTGCAACAGACGCTGGAAAGTTTTGGGCTGAGGCCGCAAACGCATCCGGATTTACCCTTTGCAGGCGGTGCGCTGGGGCTGTTTGGCTACGACCTGGGCCGTCATTTTGAAAAAATCCCGCTGCTGGCGCAAGCCTCGGTGCACACGCCGGACATGGCCGTGGGAATTTATGACTGGGCGCTGATTGCCGACCATCATCAACGGCGGATAACGCTGCTGAGCTGGGGGGATATATCAGCACGCCTGGCGTGGCTGCAGGCGTTGAGCGCGCCGGTCCGTGAGCCGTTCCGCCTGACGAGTTCATGGCAATCCAATATGACTCGCGAGCAGTATGGACGTAATTTCCGCCAGGTACAGGAATATCTTCTCAGCGGCGACTGTTATCAGGTTAACCTCGCCCAGCGCTTTAGCGCTTGCTACGTCGGGGACGAATGGCAGGCGTTTAAAAAGCTTAATGCAGCCAACCGGGCGCCCTTTAGCGCGTTTATCCGTCTGCCGGAGAGCGCGATTTTAAGTCTTTCCCCGGAACGTTTCATCCTGCTTGCAGGTAAAAAGATCCAGACTCGCCCGATTAAAGGAACGTTGCCGCGTCTTGCTGACGCCCGTGAAGATGCGAAACAGGCCGAAAAGCTGGCAGGTTCCCCGAAAGATCGCGCTGAAAATCTGATGATTGTCGATCTGCTGCGCAACGACATTGGCCGGGTCGCCGTTCCCGGCAGCGTGCGCGTGCCGGAGCTGTTTGTGGTTGAGCCGTTCCCGGCGGTGCATCATCTCGTCAGCACTATTACTGCGACCCTGCCTGAAACGCTGCGGGCCACCGACCTGTTACGCGCCTGCTTCCCCGGCGGATCTATTACCGGCGCACCAAAAGTCAGAGCGATGGAAATCATTGAAGTGCTGGAACCGCAACGGCGCAACGCGTGGTGCGGCAGCATCGGCTATATCAGCTTTTGCGGCAATATGGATACCAGCATTACCATCCGCACCATCACCGCAGAGAACGGCAAACTTTATTGCTCCGCAGGGGGCGGCATTGTCGCCGACAGTACTGAAGCGGCGGAATATCAGGAAACTTTTGATAAAGTTAACCGTATCCTTCCTCTGCTGGAGAACTGATGCATGTCCGTTCCTTCCCTGACGCTGAACGAATTTTTATTACGCTTTCAGATGTTACGGCCATCGGGCGCGCGCCCGAGCGGTAATAAACGCCAGGCCGCCGTGCTGGTGCCGATTGTGCGCCGCAAGCAGCCGGGCCTGCTGCTGACGCAGCGTTCGCCGCTGCTTCGCAAGCATCCCGGCCAGGTCGCTTTCCCCGGAGGCGCCGTTGACAGTTCGGACACATCCCTTATCGCCGCGGCCCTGCGTGAAGCGCATGAAGAGGTCGCCATTCCGCCCGATTCAGTAGAGGTTATCGGTATCCTTCCGCCGGTAGACAGCGTGACGGGCTTTCAGGTAACGCCCGTTGTCGGCATTATTCCGGCCAACCTGCCTTATCACGCCTGCGAAGATGAGGTCTCCGCCGTGTTTGAAATGCCGCTAATGGAGGCGCTGCGGCTTGGCCGCTATCACCCGCTGGATATCCATCGCCGCGGCAACGCTCACCGCGTCTGGCTTTCCTGGTATCAACACTATTTCGTCTGGGGAATGACCGCAGGCATTATCCGCGAGCTGGCTTTACAGACAGGCATGGAACCTTGATCACCCTTTTATTCTGCCAAAGAGCCTATATTTAGTAGAGAGTCTTGCTGGAAAGCGGCTGATATTAGGTGTTTTATCATTAATCATTAGTTTAATTCATGTGAATAGTTTACCCAGCCCGGTAATAAATTTTTAAACTAGCGACCAGCCATTTTTTAGCATCATATTTTACGAACGCGGTGCCTCAGAGGAGTTTTAGTGTGATTAGCATATTCGACATGTTCAAAGTCGGCATTGGGCCATCCAGCTCCCATACCGTCGGGCCGATGAAGGCCGGTAAGCAGTTTGTCGACTCGCTTCTCGAACAAGGACTGCTTGAGAGCACCACGCGTATTGCGGTGGACGTCTACGGTTCCCTGTCCTTAACGGGCAAGGGCCACCATACGGATATCGCCATTATTATGGGCCTTGCGGGTAACCGGCCGGACAACGTTGATATCGACGCTATCCCCGGTTTTATCCGCGACGTTGAAGCGCGAGGCCGTTTATGGCTGGCGCAGGGCCGTCACGAAGTCGACTTCCCGAAAGACGACGGCATGCGTTTTAGCAGCGATAACCTGCCGCTGCATGAAAATGGCATGACAATCCATGCTTATAGCGGCGACAAAGAGATCTACAGCAAAACCTACTACTCCATCGGCGGCGGCTTTATCGTTGATGAAGAGCATTTTGGCAAAGAGGCCGTCGATGAGGTCGTCGTGCCTTATTCCTTCAACTCGGCGCAGGAGATGCTTCAGCACTGCAAAGATACCGGCATGTCCCTTTCAGGCGTGATCATGCAGAACGAACTGGCCCTGCACAGCCGCAAAGAGATTGAAGAATATTTCGCCAACGTGTGGAGCACCATGCGCGCCTGCATCGACCGCGGCGTGAATACCGAAGGCGTGCTGCCCGGCCCGCTTCGCGTGCCGCGTCGCGCCTCTGCGCTGCGCCGTATGCTGGTTTCCAGCGATAAACTCTCTAACGATCCGATGAACGTAGTGGACTGGGTCAATATGTTCGCTCTGGCGGTTAACGAAGAGAACGCCGCCGGCGGCCGCGTGGTTACCGCGCCAACTAACGGCGCCTGCGGTATCGTTCCGGCCGTTCTTGCCTATTACGATCACTTTATCGAGTCGGTCAGCCCGGATATCTATATTCGTTACTTCCTGGCTTCGGGCGCCATTGGCGCGCTGTACAAAATGAACGCCTCTATTTCCGGCGCTGAGGTTGGCTGCCAGGGTGAAGTGGGCGTGGCCTGCTCTATGGCCGCCGCTGGTCTTGCCGAAATTCTGGGCGCGAGTCCGGAGCAGGTTTGCGTCGCCGCAGAAATCGGCATGGAGCATAACCTGGGTTTGACCTGCGACCCGGTTGCGGGCCAGGTGCAGGTGCCCTGCATCGAACGTAACGCGATTGCGTCAGTTAAAGCGATTAACGCTACCCGCATGGCGATGCGCCGTACCAGCGAACCTCGCGTTTCGCTCGATAAGGTTATCGAGACGATGTACGAAACGGGCAAAGATATGAACGCAAAATACCGCGAAACCTCGCGCGGCGGCCTGGCCATAAAAGTCCAGTGCGACTGATTTATGACGGCGCCTTCTCCGGCGCCGTTTTTTTACTTTAAAGAAGCCGAGCTACTTTCTCGTTGTAACCCCATTCCCCCACTACACTTTTAATGTCCTGCGTGCTGCTTCTGGCCGCGGTGTTGAGCAAAGGTGACCAAGGATGCAGACCGCGCAACGTATCGTTAAGAGGTATCGGCGCAGACGTTTTATTGTCTGTGCTGCTATGGCCGTGCTGGTGCTCTTCCTGACGCTTATCGTGCGGTACGTCGCTGAACGCAAACTCAACGAGCAGCGAACGCTGACCTTTAACGCTCGGGCTATCGCCACGCTGGAGAGCGTTCTTGCTCCGCTGAATGACGTCAGCGCGGATGTGCTCCAGCTTGTCGGCACGCCCTGCGAAGCCGCACAGCTCAGCATACGTGAGCTGGCAGCCCGGATGCAGACCGTAAGATCCATCGCCCTGATTAAAGACGGGGTGCTGTATTGCTCAAGCATTTTTGGCCCCCGGAACGTTCCTGTTTCACAGCTTCAACCTCGCCTGCCTGCCTCCTCGCCGCTGCTGCTGCTTTCTACTGACCGTTCATTGCTTAAAGGCTCCCCCGTGCTGGTTGCCTGGCATCCGCTGGACAACGGCAGCCGCGATGGCGTGATGGAGGTGATAAACATTGAGATGCTGACAGGCCTGTTGCTTGAACCCCAGCGGCCCTGGGTGACCCGTGCCGTGCTCAACGTGGCCGGCTCGCATCTGGAGCACGGCAAAGGTTTGCTTACCCAGGTGAACGTTGAGCGCGGGCTGGCCAGCCAGCAAATGGCTTCGGAGAAATTTCCGTTTTCCATTACCACCATTGGCCCGTCTGCCGGTGACTTGGCGTTAAAAAACCTGCCCGGGCAGCTTCCTCTGGCGCTGATCCTCAGCATGCTTATCGGCTATATCACCTGGCTTGCCACGGCAAACCGCATGAGTTTTTCCTGGGAGATTAACCTCGGCCTTGCGTCAAGGGAGTTTGAAGTCTTCTGTCAGCCGCTGATGAATGCGCGAAATCTGCAATGTGTAGGCGTGGAGTTGCTGCTGCGCTGGAACAACCCGCGCCAGGGCTGGATCTCGCCTGATGTCTTTATTCCTCTGGCAGAACAACAGAATTTAATCGCGCCGTTAACGCGCTTCGTGCTGGATGAAACGGTGCGGTATCTGGATATATTTCCGAAATCACGCGATTTCCATATCGGCATTAACGTAGCGGCCAGCCACTTCCACAACGGCGAAATTATTGACGACTTGAAGCGCCACTGGTTCCCGTCGCTGGCCGTTCAGCAGCTCGTGCTGGAGTTAACCGAACGTGATGCGCTGCCGGATGTCGACTATCGCGTGGTGCGGGATTTGCACGGGCTGGGGGTCGAGCTGGCGATTGATGATTTCGGCACCGGGCAAAGCTCGCTGACCTATCTTGAAACGCTAAATCCTGACGTGCTGAAAATTGATAAATCATTCACGGCAGCTATTGGTACAGATGCGGTGAACTCAACGGTGACGGATATTATCATCTCGCTGGCGCAGCGCCTGGGGATCGATCTGGTGGCGGAAGGCGTGGAAACACCGCAGCAGGCAGAGTATCTGCGCCACCACGGCGTCAATATTTTGCAAGGCTATTTGTACGCGCGGCCCATGCCGTTAAACGAGTTTCCGCTCTGGCTTGAGGGGCGCGCTCTGCCGCCCCTTCACCCTAACGGTCAGGCTATTCCGCTGTTGCCGCTGCGCTGATTACTCTTCTTCATGATGGGGATCGCGCTCTTTTACGACGCGAACCAGGTCCACGCGGTAATCGTTCGCTTCCACAATCTGGACGCTCAGCGGGGCAATTTCAATCACATCGCCCTGTTTCGGGATCTGGCCGTTAACCGCGATCAGCAGACCCGCGATAGAGGCGATATCCTCTTCGTCATTGACCAGGGTATTGATATCCAGGTGCTGCTGCAGGGCGTGCAGATCGGTCGAGCCTTTCACCAGCCAGCCGTCGCCGTCACGAACAATTTCCGGCGTTTCATCGGCGTCCGGGAACTCCCCGGCGATAGCTTCCAGCACGTCAAGCGGCGTGACCAGGCCTTGCACCACGCCAAACTCGTTGTTGACGATAACAAAGCTACCGCGCGCGCGGCGCAGTACGCCCAGCAGGTTGATGGGGTCCAGCGTTTCCGGCACCACGATGACCGGCGTCCGGGAAGCAATGGCCGTCACGTCCACGCCTTTGTCGAGCGCCACCAGCAATTCTTTGGCGCGCACAATGCCGATGATTTCATCCAGCTCGCCGCGACACACCGGGAACAGGCTGTGTGGAGATTCCAGCAGCTGCTCGCGGATCTCTTCAACAGATTTATGCGCATCTACCCAGGAAATTTCACCGCGTGGCGTCATGATGCTGCGTAATGAACGCGAGGCCAGCGTCAGCACGCCGTTAATCATGTAGCGCTCTTCGGCCGCAAAGGCTTCCGCCTCAATCGGCGTAATGGTTTTGCTTTCGTCACGCTCGACGCGCTGCTGACGCTTACCGTTCATCAGGCGCAGGATCGCATCGGCGGTACGGGCACGCAGCGGAACATTTGACTGATGACGAATAAAGTTATGCCGCGCAATCTGGTTGAACAGCTCGATAATGATGGAGAAGCCGATAGCCGCATACAGATAGCCTTTCGGAATATGGAAGCCGAAACCTTCTGCCACAAGGCTAAGACCAATCATCAACAGGAAGCTAAGGCAAAGCACCACCACCGTAGGATGCTGGTTGACGAAGTTCGTCAGCGGCCTTGAGGCCAGCAGCATCACCCCCATCGCAATAACGACCGCCGCCATCATCACCGGCAGGTGATTGACCATGCCCACAGCGGTAATAACCGCGTCAAGGGAGAACACCGCGTCCAGCACTACAATCTGCAGCACGACGACCCAGAAGCTGGCATAGCCTTTGCCGTGTCCGTCGCCATGCTGGCGGTTTTCCAGGCGCTCGTGCAGTTCCGTCGTGGCTTTAAACAGCAGGAAGATACCCCCGACCAGCATGATCAGGTCGCGCCCCGAGAAGGCTTTATCCATTACGCTGAACAGCGGTTGGGTGAGCGTCACCATCCATGAGATTAACGACAGCAAACCGAGTCGCATGATCAGAGCAAAGGATAAACCGATAATTCGGGCTTTATCCCGCTGTTTTGGCGGCAGTTTATCCGCAAGGATGGCGATAAATACCAGGTTATCGATACCCAGTACGATCTCCAGCACGACCAGCGTCAGCAAGCCCACCCAAATCTGGGGGTCCATTAAGAATTCCATGACGGGCTCCTGCAGGCGGAATGGCTAAAGGGCACCCCACGATTCGCGGGCGCGATACTTTGACTGGAATGGATAAACGGACGGGAGATGTCGCGTTGCTGGACTGAGGCTTCAGTCCGGAAAGTGAAAAGACGTCGGTGACGGTCCATACGGTGGGCTACAGCCCTTTACTCCTTAGTAATTAAACAAGAGCTCAACAATATCAGAGCAAAAGCGCCTTTTGCAAAGATTTACCTCTCTTTGCAATTTTTTTGCAACCTGCAGCGGCCATATTTTGCTCTGTAACTAGCTGAAAGCGTAACAAAGCTAATTTACGGATGTGCATCACATAAATTATTTTTTCACTGTCTAAAATAATTCAGGTAAATGGTTCAACTTTTCTTAACCCTTTATCTGAATCGATTCAAATCATCGGGGCAGATGTAAAACACAGGAGGTAGCGGGTGACTATTGCTATTGTCATAGGCACGCACGGCTGGGCGGCGGAGCAACTGCTGAAAACCGCCGAAATGCTATTAGGCGAACAAGAAAACGTTGGCTGGATAGATTTCGTCCCCGGTGAAAATGCCGAAACGTTAATTGAAAAATACAACGCGCAGCTGGCCAGCCTTGAGACCGGTGAAGGCGTGCTGTTTCTCGTCGATACCTGGGGCGGCAGCCCTTTCAATGCGGCTAGCCGTATTGTCGTCGATAAAGAGCATTACGAGGTCGTGGCCGGCGTCAATATTCCGATGCTGGTCGAGACGCTGATGGCGCGCGATGACAAGCCCACTTTTGATGAGCTGGTGGCGCTGGCGGTAGAAACGGGCCGCGAAGGCGTTAAGGCCCTGAAGGCTAAGCCCGCTGAAAAAGCAGCCCCTGCCGCACCAGCACCAAAAGCCGCGGCGCCGGCTAAGCCAATGGGTCCGAACGACTATATGAATATCGGTCTTGCACGTATCGATGACCGTTTAATTCATGGCCAGGTCGCCACCCGCTGGACGAAAGAGACCAACGTAACCCGCATTATCGTCGTCAGCGACGAAGTGGCAGCCGATACCGTAAGAAAGACGCTGCTGACGCAGGTTGCTCCTCCAGGCGTTACCGCACACGTGGTGGACGTCGCCAAAATGATCCGCGTCTATAACAACCCGAAATATGCAGGCGATCGGGTGATGCTGCTCTTTACGAACCCGACCGACGTCGAGCGCGTCGTAGAAGGCGGCGTGAAGATCGCTTCTGTCAATATCGGCGGGATGGCGTTCCGCCAGGGTAAAACCCAGGTTAATAACGCTATTTCAGTCGATGAAAAAGATATTGCGGCCTTTAAGAAACTGAACGAGCGCGGCATTGAGCTTGAAGCCCGTAAAGTCTCTACCGATCAAAAACTGAAAATGATGGATCTGATCGCGAAGGTGAAAAGCTAAACGCTGCCGGATTTGCCTGATTCTACGTTTTGCTCAGTATTTACACTTAAGTCACACGTTTAAGGAGAAGTACAATGGAGATTACCACTCTTCAGATTGTGCTGGTGTTCATCGTAGCCTGTATTGCCGGTATGGAATCGGTGCTTGATGAATTTCAGTTCCACCGTCCGCTTGTCGCCTGTACGCTTATTGGTCTCGTTCTGGGCGATATGAAAACCGGTATTATTATCGGCGGTACGCTCGAAATGATCGCCCTGGGCTGGATGAACATCGGTGCCGCGGTAGCGCCCGACGCCGCCCTCGCATCCATTATTTCAACCATTCTGGTTATAGCCGGACATCAGGGCATCGGCTCCGGTATCGCCCTGGCTATCCCGCTGGCCGCCGCAGGCCAGGTACTGACCATCATCGTTCGTACTATTACCGTTGGTTTCCAGCACGCGGCGGATAAAGCTGCCGAAAATGGCAACCTTACGGCGCTCTCCTGGATCCACGTCTCCTCTTTGTTCCTGCAGGCGATGCGTATCGCCATCCCGGCGGTTATCGTTGCCATTTCAGTGGGCACCAGTGAAGTGCAGAACATGCTGAACGCCATTCCTGAAGTGGTAACCAGCGGCCTGAACATCGCCGGCGGCATGATTGTCGTGGTTGGTTACGCCATGGTTATCAACATGATGCGTGCGGGCTACCTGATGCCGTTCTTCTATCTGGGCTTCGTGACCGCCGCGTTTACCGACTTTAACCTCGTCGCTCTGGGCGTGATTGGCGCAGTGATGGCCATCCTCTATATCCAGCTGAGTCCGAAATACAACCGTTCCGCTGCCGCCACGGCGCCGGCTGCTGGTGCTAACGATCTCGATAACGAATTAGATTAATAGGTGAGCGAAATGGTTGATACCACCAAAACAACGACTACCGAGAAGAAACTTACCGCGGGCGATATTCGTGGCGTGTTCATACGTTCAAACCTCTTCCAGGGGTCATGGAACTTCGAACGTATGCAGGCGCTGGGCTTCTGCTTCTCTATGATCCCGGCCATCAGACGCCTCTACCCTGAGAACAACGACGCGCGCAAACAGGCGATTAAACGACACCTGGAGTTCTTTAACACCCATCCGTACGTTGCAGCGCCAGTGCTGGGCGTTACGCTTGCGATGGAAGAGCAGCGTGCGAACGGCGCGGAAATCGACGACGGCGCCATTAACGGCATCAAAGTTGGTCTGATGGGGCCGCTGGCAGGCGTGGGCGACCCCATCTTCTGGGGCACCGTGCGTCCTGTATTCGCAGCGCTGGGCGCCGGGATTGCCATGAGCGGCAGCCTGCTGGGTCCGCTGCTGTTCTTTATCCTGTTTAACGCCGTGCGTTTGCTGACCCGCTACTATGGTGTGGCATACGGCTACCGTAAAGGTATTGATATCGTTAAGGATATGGGCGGCGGCTTCCTGCAGAAACTGACCGAGGGGGCGTCTATTCTCGGCCTCTTTGTCATGGGGGCGCTGGTCAACAAGTGGACGCACGTTAACATACCGCTGGTGGTGTCAAGAATTACCGACCAGACCGGCGCGGTTAAAGTCACGACCGTGCAAACTATCCTCGATCAGCTGATGCCGGGCCTGGTGCCGCTGCTGCTCACCTTCGCCTGTATGTGGCTGCTGCGTAAGAAAGTCAATGCGCTGTGGATAATCATGGGCTTCTTCGTCATCGGCATTGTCGGTTATGCTATCGGCCTGCTGGGCCTGTAAGTAAGCTGCTGTGCAAACCGGGGCCCTGCCCCGGTTTTTTATCGATTGAAAACGGAAGGTGTTATGACGTTAACGGATGTCGTACTGCTGGTGTTTATCGCTTTGCTGCTCGGCTGGGCGATCTACGACGAATTTATAATGGATAAGATGAAAGGCCAAACCCGGCTGGCCATCACCCTGCTGCGCCGAAACCGCATCGACAGCGCCATCTTTGTTTTTCTGGTCGGGATCCTCATCTACAACAACGTCACCACAAACGGGACAGCGATAACCACATGGTTATTATCCGCGCTGGCGCTGGTTGCCTTTTATCTGTCGTGGATTCGCCAGCCTAAATTGTTGTTCAAAAATGAGGGTTTTTTCTTTGCCGGCGTCTGGATCCGCTATTCCCGCATCAAAGAGATGAATTTATCTGAAGACGGCGTGCTGGTGATGCAATTAGAGCAGCGGCGCCTGCTTATTCGCGTCCGGAATATAGAGGATCTGGAAAGGATTTATAAACTTCTTGTTGCCAGTCAATAGGTTAAAAATATAGCAATATCTATATTTTTTAACCAGCCTGCCGAATTAAAAACATAGCTTAGGCTATTTTCGGTTATTCTCTGTGCTTATTTATTAACGTTTTGATAACTTTTATAATTAAATGCAAATTGTTATCATTGGCGGCATCAGCGGTTAATAGCAATTATTGTTTTATCTTCAAAAAATATGTTAAGGTTGCGCCCGTCGTTGGGGAGTAGCCGATTTTCACAGCAGTGAAAATGTACATGTCAACATACTCGTTCTAAGAACGTGGCGTGTACGACTCAGGTATGAGTAGGCGAGACCATAGGCACGTAACCATCGAACGTTGGGGATGGATGACGTGTATATGGATGTTACCCAACTGAGGCGCTGTAATGACTCTCTCCGCAACTCTCCTTCTCGCATTTGGCATGTCGATGGATGCTTTCGCCGCATCGATCGGTAAAGGTGCCTCGCTTCACAAACCCAGATTTTCAGAGGCGCTCCGCACGGGCCTTATTTTCGGCATCATTGAAACCCTCACTCCGCTTATCGGCTGGTGTCTTGGTCTGCTGGCAAGCCAGATCGTGCTGGAATGGAACCATTGGGTAGCCTTTATTCTGCTGGTTTTTCTTGGCGGAAGAATGCTTCTCGAGGGCGTGCGGGGCGGCGATGCAGAAGATGCGCCGAAGCTGCAGCGCCACGGCTTCTGGCTTTTAGTCACCACCGCCATTGCCACCAGCCTGGACGCCATGGCGGTTGGGGTAGGCCTGGCATTTCTGAAAGTGAACATCATCGAAACCGCGCTGGCGATTGGCTGCGCCACGATGATAATGTCCACGCTGGGAATGATGGTTGGCCGCTTTATCGGCCCGATGCTGGGCAAACGCGCCGAGATCCTCGGCGGCCTGGTGTTAATCGGCATTGGCTGCCAGATTCTGTACAGCCATTTTTACCCTTAAGCTATCCCTCGCGTCGCCAGATCCGCACCACAAAATCGGTTTCACAGGCAAACGCCTTTTCTGCTTTCAGCGCCTCCCACACTTCCGGACGCGCGCGCCAGGCAAACGGCGTCATTTGCAGCAGCGCCACCGCTTCTTCTCCCTGCAGCGCCATTGGCCAGCCAATCTGGCTGCTCTGCTCCTGCGTAAAGCCGGGCAGCGATTCAGTCTCTTCCGAATGCAGTAAAACTTCCTGATAGATTAACCCTTTTAGCTGCATCAGATGGCGCGGGCCGGGGGTGGCGGTAATAACCACGCCGCCAGGTTTGACCACGCGCGCCAGCTCCCCGGCCTTGCACGGGGCAAAAATTCGAACCACGGCATCCAGGCTGCCGTCAGCAAACGGCAGACGATGGCTGGAAGCGACGCAAAAATGTACCTGTGGGTAGCGCTTAGCCGCATAGCGAATCGCTACTTTTGAAACATCCAGCCCCCAGATATTTCCCGTCAACCCTGTTAACGTTCCGGCAAATCCAGCGGTGTAATACCCTTCCCCACAGCCGATATCCAGCAGCGTTTCAGGCGCGAACCGGATCAGCATCTGGCAGATAGCATCGCGCAGCGGTTGGTAATGTCCCGCATCAAGAAATGCCCGGCGGGCCTGCATCATCTCCGCGCTGTCACCCGGATCTCTGGAATGCTTATGCTGTACCGGCAGCAGATTCACGTAGCCTTCTTTCGCCCTGTCGAACTGGTGTCCCTGCGGACAGATAAAGCTTTTTTCCTGAGCGGCAAGCGGGGAATGGCAAAGGGGGCAGAGATAGGACATGGTGACTCCGGGTAGCTATCGAGGGCGCAAGTGTAACGCTTACGCCCCGCCGCGAAAAGCGGCTACGGCGCCGGAGTCCTCTCCTGCGCCTTATGCATCAGCACCAGATGCTCGTCCCCCGGCGGTAAACCATCCGGCTCAACGTTTTCCAGGCGCAGCACATCACTCATGATCTGGCTAAACACCGGCGCCGACACCGCCCCGCCGTAATAGGCCCCGTTGGAGGGATCGTTAATAACCACGGCCAACGCAAAGCGAGGATGGCTGGCGGGCGCGACGCCGGCGGTATAGGCAATATATTTATCGATATATTTGCCGTCATCACCAATTTTTTTCGCCGTCCCGGTTTTAACCGCCACGCGATAGCCGCGCACGGCAGCTTTGGTGCCTCCGCCGCCCGGCAGCGCCACGCTTTCCATCATATGTTCAACCTGATGAGCGATCTGCGCGGATATCACACGTTTCCCGACAACCGGCGGATCGACTCGCGTAATGGATAACGGCCTGAAAATGCCATAGCTTCCGATGGTGGCGTACACGTGCGCTAGCTGCAGCGGGGTCACCATCAATCCATAGCCAAATGAGAACGTTGCGCGATCCAACTCTCCCCAGCGCTGCCGGTGCGGCAGTAGGCCGCTGCTCTCTCCCGTCAGGCCCAGGCCCGTGGACGCGCCAAAACCAAAGCTTTTATAGGTATCCAGCAGAGCCTGAATCGGCATCGCAAGCGACAGTCGGGAGACCCCGGTATCGCTGGATTTTTGTAAGATGCCGGTTAGCGTTAATTGTGGGTAATACCCTACATCGCGGATCCTGTGCCCGTCCAGCGTGTAGGGATGCGTGTCCACCACGCTATCCGGCTGCACGATCCCCTGCTTCAGGGCGGTCATAATAACCATAGGCTTAACCGTAGAGCCGGGCTCAAAGGTGTCGCTGATGGCGCGATTGCGGAAATCCTCTGAGGTTGCCCCGTCGCGATTATTCGGATTAAAAGTCGGGTAACTGGCCATCGCCAGCACTTCACCGGTATTCACATCAACGATCGCCGCAGCGCCAGACTGCGCTTTATTCCAGGATACCGCATTGCCCAGCGCATCTTCCGTCACCGTCTGCAGGCGCTCATCAATACTCAGCATAATGTTATGCGCAGGTTTCGGCGGCGTCTCGGTAATATTCTCAATCACGCGGCCATAGCGATCTTTACGTACCAGACGCTCGCCCGGCGCACCGGTTAGCTGACGGTCAAAACTCTTTTCAACGCCCTCGATACCCCGATCGTCGATATTGGTGAATCCCAGCAAATTCGCGGCCACATGCCCGGCTGGATAAAACCGGCGGGATTCTTCCCGCAGCGAAATCCCGACAATATTTAATTTGTCGATCCAGGCCGCCTGTTGCGGTTCAAGCTGGCGAGCAAGGTAGATGAAGCGGCTGCGCGCGTTATGATGAATGCGCGCAGCGATTTCACTCAACGGCGTATGGAGCGCGTTTGCGAGCGCCTGCCAGCGGCGGTCGAACTGGACGCCGCCCTTCTCCATAATGACTTTCGGGTCGGCCCAGACCGCTTCGACCGGCACGCTCACCGCCAGCGGACGGCCGTCGCGGTCCTGTATCATGCCGCGCGGCACCATAATGGTTTTTTCGCGCAGGGACCGCATGTCTTCCTGCCTGACCAGCTTATCGGGGGAGATAATCTGTAACCAGGCCACCCGGCCAAGCAAAAAAATCAGGCTTAGCAGGATCGCCAGACAAAGCACTCCAAAACGCCACTGGATAAAATTGCCCACCAACGCCGGGGTAATTTTCCTCACCATCAATCCTTATTAAAACTTAAGCGATTGAAAATTTAAGCAGACTTTCGCCGGGGCACGTGCGCAAACAGTGCTACATCCTTCGCAGGAGTGCAACAAGAGGCAACGCCGGGTGGGTTTTGGTAATACTTTGAAAGGTATTGATTTTATTTCAACCATTAAAAAGCCCCGCTGCAAGAGCGAGGCTTTTAACTCAATTAGGCGTTTTGGCGCCTGAGCCTAATTCAGCTGAATTAGATGGCAGTCACGTTAACTGCAGCAGGGCCTTTCTGGCCGTCCTGGATTTCGAACTCAACGTTCTGGCCTTCAGCCAGAGTTTTGAAGCCGTTACCCTGGATTGCAGAGAAGTGTACGAACACATCTTTGCTGCCGTCAGCAGGAGTAATGAAACCAAAACCTTTAGACTCGTTGAACCACTTAACTTGACCTTTAATCTTTGCCATTTTGCAAATTCCTTAGATTGTTTTCTTCGCCCGCAGGCATAACTTAGATAAAACAGAGACGTTACTGCTTGAGGCACTAATATAAGGCTCGGCAGAGAAGCGGTATTCAACGACAACGTGTTTACTCAGGACTTCTTTACTGAAAATGCCACACATAAACAGAACTGTACCTCGTTTAACCCAAAGTGTTATCACATACAACGTAAACAATGGCAAGCCATTTTTAAGCACGTATCGATCTGCCGCACAGATTCCAGAAACTGTACATTTGCCGGTGAAAAACAAACGTACGGTTAATGAATAAAACACTTCACAAGCTCGCGCCTGCCGTCGTGCCTGCAACAGCAAGATTCGGACAACTTTTTTACCATAGCTCAAAGACTTCACTTCGTCCAGGCGAAGTCCTGAAAAGGCGCCTGCTCCCGCACTATACTTATGCTAATTACTGCATAAATATGCAAAAAATGAGCAATACAAAGCGGGCCTTTTCATTAGCGGGTTAAAAATTTTTCAAGCACAAGCCAAATAGAATAAAGCTTGCACAGTTACCCGCTATTAATATGCAAAAATAATGAAACTTTAATGACGTTGCGCCCGCCGGGAGGCAATAAAAACGTTTCGCTATAATATATTTCACAAAACGAGGAGCTGATTTTTCAGTTAAATAAAAAATTCATATCGCAATAATACCTGTTACTTATTTTTAAATAAGCTCGCGCTTTGTCCAATGATGAACGGCGTAAAGCTTTTTGACTGCTCGCCTGCGGCCGAGAGAGCCGCAAGCAGCTCCTGCGGCGGCTGATCCAACGACTCATCAGCAAGCTCAAATACTCCCCAGTGAATGGGGATCGTCATAGGCCTGCCAATCTGCTGCCATAAGGTAACGGCCTGTTGGGGGTCCATATGGTGATCGCCCATAAACCAGCGCGGTGCGTAGGCGCCAATCGGGATAGCGGCAGCGTCGAGCGGGCCTAAACGCAGCGCAATGTCCGCAAGATCGCTTGTAAAGCCGGTATCGCCGCTAAACCAGAAGCGTAGCCGCGCTGTTTCAATGACCCAGCCACACCACAGGCTGCGATTGCGATCCCATAACGATCTCATGCTCCAGTGCTGCGCCGGGACGGCGGTAATAGTCATCCCTTTCCAGGTTAGCGCCTGCCACCAGTCGAGCTCGGCCACATGGCGAATGCCTCGCTTTGTAAACCAGCTCTTTAGCCCCAGCGGCACGAAGAAGCGTGCGTCGGGGAAGCGCCTGGCAATCTGGCGCACCGTCGCGCTATCAAGATGATCGTAGTGATTGTGGGAGATTAGCACCGCATCAAGCTGGGGAAGTTCGTTGATGCTAAGCGAAACCGGCGTTTTACGCAGAGGGCCGGCAAAAGAGACCGGAGAAGCGCGCCGGGAGAAAACCGGGTCGGTGAGCAGATATTGCCCTTGCAAACGTAAAAGCAAACTGGCGTGTCCCAGCCACCAGACACGCTCGTCATCGCCGCTCACCTGGGCTTTTTGCCACCAGCGTTCAATAAAAGCCGGATAGCCGCCGGACGGAGGATGCGGTAGCCCCTGCGCCTTTCTTTCTTCACGCCAGCGCTTAACGTCACCCGGCTGACGTTTCAGAGAGTGCAGGTTGCGAAAACCGTCGGGGAGATGGTGTGGCAGCCCGGGATCGAACCAGGGATTTTTCCACGGCATACCGGCTCCTGAAAGAAAAACAGTACAGCACCCGGCAGAGCGTTACCGCTCTGCGACCAGACGGACAAAATCGTCCTCTTCAGCTTCATCTGCCGCCGCCGTCGCTTTTTTCTCTGCTTCCGGCTCGTTTGCTTCACACAAACGGCGCAGCAGAGCGTTCTGGCGCTTTTGCTGATCGAGCAGTTCTTCAAGCAGGGCGATTTGTTCATTGGCACGGCTGCTGGCGCGATTAACAAAGAACCACAGTATCAGACCAATCAACAACACAACCAGGGAGACTGCCAGAGAGGCAATGTTAAAAATGCCAACGTTCAGTTCGTTCATCTTACCACCTCAACAAAACGCGTATTCTACACCTGCCCGGGCGCAAGAAAATCACCACGACGATTAAAAATATTCTACCAGGGGATAAATTTATTGATTGTGCAGATGCCGCTGAAAAATTGTACATCCTGATCGCACAGTACATTGACCATTTGGGTCCACAGAAGCAGGCAGGCGACGACAATCGCCGCCAGGATAACCCATCGGTACTTTTTCACTCATTTCTCCACATCAACCCTAATCTTCTTCCAGCGTAACACCGTTAAATTAAACCTGTCTTAACCAGACTCTCTTAAATGCCGTTGCGCTCAACTATTAGGAATCCTGATATTGTTTATGCAAAACAATTCACTACGCTTAGAAGCAGACTACACAGCAAAAAATGAGGTTTCTATGCGTATGGTGATCCGCGCCGTTATTGTCATCGCGCTTTTGTGGATCGGTTTGCTCTTATCGGGCTATGGCGTTTTGATTGGCAGCAACGAGAATGCCGCAGGCCTGGGTTTACAATGTAAATACTTAACCGCGCGCGAGGTCGTTACGGCCCAGTTCGTTCACACCGATAGCGGAATTATTGGACTCACCAATTGTCCGGTTCTGCGTAAAAGCGCTACCGTCATTGACGACGGTCATTAATTAATCATCCCCTGCCCGGGAGGCAGTTCAGGGATGACAGTAAAAACGCCGCTTTTAGCGGCGTTTTTTTAGCATCAGTCAGAAGGGATATTCGTGATACCCCATCTGTCTGGAGATAGTCCGCGCGGCATCGTGAAGCATCGCCACGTATTCGTGCAAACGGTCTTCCGAGAAACGCAAAGTTGGAAACGAAATACTCAACCCGGCAATGACCACGCCAAAACGATCGAATACGGGTACGCCAATGCAACGCAGCCCTTCTTCCTGTTCCTGATTATCTTCCCCGTAGCCCTGCTCGCGAACCTGGTCCAGCTGCGGAAGCAGCTCTTCGGTGCTCATAATCGTGCGGTCTGTGCTGCGCGTATATTCCACGCCCGCAAGGATCTCTTTCACTTCTTCCCGATCGCGCCACGCCAGCAGCACTTTACCGATTGCGGTGCTGTATAACGGATTGCGGCGCCCCACACGGGAGTACATCCGCAGATTATACATTGAGTCGATTTTATGGATGTAGACAATACTGTCTTCATCCAGCGCGCCTAAGTGAATGGTTTCTTTAGTCAGCCGCGACAGCTCGCGCATCTGAATGTCCGCGCTGCGAATCAAATCAACGTTTTGCAGCGCCCGGGCGCCCAGCTCAAACAGCTTCAGCGTCAGGGAGTACTTCTCAGATTCGCCTTCCTGAGCGACATAGCCCAGCGACTTCATGGTTTGCAAAAAGCGATAGACGGTGCTTTTTGACATCATGACGCGTTGCGAAAGTTCAGTGATGCCAATTTCACGTTCTTCGCCAAGAGCCTGTAAGATGCCAAAAACTTTCAGGACAGAAGAGACAGAATCAGGTTGCTTATCCAGATCTGCGATTGCCATTAATCACCTCGATCGCATGTGTTTTATAAAAATCAGAACCGGTTTTTAGTATAAGTTGACGCCAGGTCTACCGCAATGCATCTATACTATTTCGTTACAAAACTGCGGCATACTGCAGAAATATCAATGCTAGAATCATTGCTCGTAAAATAATACCCATAAAGTCACACTATCTATATGGATACCACCCTCCCCGACGGCCTGCCAACGCCCGCACGCTATGGCGCCATAGTTACCATTGCCCTGGGTATTACCGTTGCGGTGCTTGATGGCACTATTGTTAACGTTGCGCTCCCGACCATTGCCCGCGACCTGAACGCCAGCCCGGCCGCCTCCATTTGGGTGGTGAATAGCTATCAAATCGCCATTATTGTCTCGCTGTTATCCATGTCTTTTTTAGGGGATATTTTTGGTTACCGGCGGGTTTATCAGTGTGGCCTGGCGCTTTTTTGCCTGACATCATTATTCTGCGCCCTCTCCACGTCGCTTCCTGTGCTAACCGTGGCGCGCGTGCTGCAGGGTTTTGGCGGCGCCGCTTTAATGAGCGTAAACACCGCGCTGATCCGGCTTATTTATCCGCAACGTTTTCTCGGGCGCGGCATGGGGATTAACTCCTTTATTGTCGCCGTCTCTTCGGCTGCCGGACCAAGCGTCGCGGCCGCCATACTCTCCGTGGCCTCCTGGCAATGGCTGTTTTTAATAAACCTGCCCATCGGCATTATTGCGCTGCTTTTCGCGCTGCGTTATTTACCGCCGAATCAGCAAAAAGCCCAGGGGCAGCGTTTTGATATTCCGGGCGCCATTATGAATGCCCTGACTTTTGGCCTGCTTATTTCCGCCATTAGCGGCTTCTCACAGGGGCAATCGGGCGCGTTGATAGCCGGTGAGCTGGTCGCGCTGGTTATCGTCGGCTACTTCTTTATTCGTCGCCAGCTGGCTCTGCCGTTCCCGATACTGCCGGTGGATTTGCTGCGTATTCCTGTTTTTTCGCTCTCGATGGCGACTTCCGTCTGTTCATTTACGGCCCAGATGCTGGCGTTTGTTTCTCTTCCCTTTTTCCTGCAGTCCGTACTTGGCCGCAGCGAGGTCGACACCGGCCTGTTGCTGACTCCGTGGCCGCTTGCCACCATGGTGATGGCCCCGCTGGCCGGATATTTAATTGAACGGGTTCACGCGGGCTTATTAGGTGGGCTTGGCCTGGCGGTGATGGCGACAGGCCTGTTCGCCCTGGCTTTGCTGCCGCATAATCCGAGCGATCTGGACATCGTCTGGCGCATGATCCTGTGTGGCGCGGGCTTTGGCCTGTTCCAGTCGCCTAACAACCATACGATTATCTCCGCCGCACCGCGCCACCGCAGCGGCGGCGCCAGCGGTATGCTGGGCACTGCGCGCCTGCTGGGACAAAGCTCAGGGGCCGCGTTGGTGGCGTTGATGTTTAACTTGTTCCACGAGCACGGTACTTATGCCTCCCTTCTGCTGGCGGGCAGCTTTGCCACGCTTGCGGCAATTATCAGCAGCTTACGCCTGTCGCAGCCCCGGGTTCAGGCATAAAAAAAGCGTGCCGCTCGGGGCACGCTTTTTTCATCTTTACCGCTTACTTCAGATATTCACCGTTACGCAGCGCTTCGATACGTTTGTCCAGCGGCGGGTGCGTCATGAACAGCTCGCTCATGGATTTCGCCTTACCGTTAATACAAAACGCCATCATGCTGCTGGCTTCCTGTGGTTCGTAGCTGGTTTTCAGACGCTGAAGCGCCGCGATCATTTTCTCACGGCCAACCAGTTTTGCAGAACCCGCATCGGCGTGGAATTCGCGATGGCGGGAGAACCACATCGTAATAATGCTGGCGAGAATACCAAACACCAGTTCCAGCACCGTCGCAACAGCAAAATAGACCAGCGGGTTGCCGTTGCTGCCTTCGCCTTCGTCACGGTTGCCGGACAGGAAGCCGGAAGCCACCTGAGCGATAATACGGGAAATAAAGATAACGAAGGTGTTTACCACGCCCTGGATTAGCGTCATGGTGACCATGTCGCCGTTGGCGATGTGGCTGATTTCGTGAGCGATCACGGCCTCGGCTTCATCGCGACTCATGTTCTGTAAAAGCCCGGTGCTGACGGCAACCAGTGAAGCATCGCGGCGAGCGCCGGTGGCGAACGCGTTAATATCCGGCGCATGGTAGACGGCGACCTGCGGCATGGCGATGCCCGCCTGCTGCGACTGCCGATGAACGGTCTCCATCAGCCAGCGCTCCGTTTCATTGCGCGGCTGCTCAATCACTTCTCCGCCCACGGAGCGCAATGCCATCCATTTCGACATCAGCAAAGAAACGATTGAACCGCCAAAACCAAACAATACCGCCATGATCATCAGACCAGAAACGCTGCTTGACTGGATCCCCGTCAGGCTTAGCACCAGCCCGAAAACGACCATAACCGCAAGGTTGGTCAGCAGGAAAAGCCCGATACGCATCATAATTTTCTTTTTACCTCGGTTAAAAATACGCACTGTGCGTTACCCCACATCGTAGGGGCAAGCCTGCCATTTTCAAGCATCATTTCGCCACAAGTGGTTAATAATACATAACTTTACATTCTGCAAAGACGCCGCTTACGCGGCCTGAGAGAGGTAAAAAAACGGGCACAATTGTTTGTGCCCGTTGGAGGTTACTTAGCGGCGACGGCTGGCGGCGCCGGCTCGTCTTTTTCCATTTTCGCAAGGTCCAGGGCAATGTGAACCGTTTCATCAAGATACGGATCCGGCTCCTGGTAATCCTTCGCTAAATCGTCCAGTTTTTTCAGCGGCGCTTTGCCCTCGCGCTTGAAGCGGTCGTTAATGCGCGCCAGCCGCGTGGCATCGTCTTCCTGGTTTTCCTTCTCACGCTGGGCAAGATTCAGGGAGACGATGTTGCGTTTCTCTTTCAGGGCATTGAAACGCGCAATGTCCTTCATGATGTACTGGAATTCATGATCGGCCGCGATGCGGTCCTGATGCAGCTTGAGCAACTGCGGTTCAAAAGGTGCCAGATCGCCTGATTTAACGTATTTGGCAGCCTCAATGCTGTCCCACGGCAGGGCGTTATCTTCGAACTTCTCGCCGGATTCGGTCTCTTGTGTGCCGGTTGGCATCATGATATCCGGCGTGACACCTTTACGTTGGGTACTGCCGCCGTTGATGCGGTAGAACTTCTGAATGGTGTACTGCACGGAGCCCAGAGCAGGCCATTCCGGACGCAGCATCTGATCGTAAATGCGATTCAGCGAACGATACTGCTGCACGGTGCCTTTACCGAACGTCGGCTCGCCAACGATCAGCGCGCGGCCATAATCCTGCATGGCGGCGGCAAAGATTTCCGAGGCAGAGGCGCTGAAACGGTCGACCATCACCACCAGCGGGCCTTTGTAGTAAACCACGCCGTCGGTATCGCTATCCTCACGGACTTTACCGTTGTTGTCGCGAACCTGCACCACCGGGCCGCCAGGAATAAACAGGCCGGATAAAGAGACCGCTTCAGTCAGCGCCCCGCCGCCGTTAGAACGCAGATCGATGATCACGCTCTTCACGTTCTGTTTTTCTAGCTTCTGCAGCTGCACCTTGACGTCATCCGTCAGGCCAACGTAGAAGCCAGGAATATCCAGCACGCCGACTTTATCTTTGCCCACGGTTTTCACTGTCAGCTTCACAGCGCGGTCTTCAAGACGAATACGCTCGCGCGTTAACGTGACGATGCGGGTTTTGGTTCCCTTACCGGCAGGCAGGATCTCCAGGCGCACTTTGCTGCCCTTTGGCCCTTTGATCAGCGCAACCACGTCGTCTAAACGCCAGCCGATGACATCAACCATCGCTTTGCCAGTCTGCCCGACGCCAACGATACGATCGCCTACGGTAATCGCCTTGCTTTTCGCCGCCGGGCCGCCCGCTACCATGGAGTTGATGACCGTATAGTCATCGTCCATTTGCAGCACGGCGCCGATGCCCTCAAGCGAGAGGCTCATTTCCGTGTTGAACTGTTCGGTATTGCGTGGGGAGAGATAGTTAGTATGCGGGTCGATTTCATGCGCAAACGCGGTCATCGCCAGAGAGAACACGTCTTCGCTGTTGGACTGCGTCAGACGACGAATCGCAAACTGATAACGCCTGGTCAGCGTTTCGCGAATCTCCTGCTCACTCTTACCGGTCAGCTTCAGGCTGAGCTCGTCATACTTCACCTTGCCGTCCCAGAGCTGGTTTAGCTCAGCAACGCTTGTCGGCCATGGCGATTTACTGCGGTCCAGGTTAAAGGTGTCGTTACCCGTAAAATCCATTGGTTTTTCAAGCACCTTCAACGCGTACTGGTAACGTTCAAAACGGCGCTTTTGACCCAGGTTGTACAAATCGTAAAACAGATCCAGCTTGCCTGAGCGAAGCTCATCGCCAATCTCGCTTTTCCTGGCCGCGAACTGCTCAACGTCGCTGGCAAGCAGCACGTTGTGGCTAAAGTCGAGCAGGTTCAGGTAGCGGGTGAAGATTTTGGCGGAGAAGTTTTGGTCGAGGTCAAACTGGCGGTAATGCGAGCGAGTAAAGCGCGAGGTTACGCGCTCACTCACCGTGGCATGCTGTGCTTCTTCCTTTAACTGCGGGATTTGGTCAGCACGCGTGATGTTCTCAACGGCCAGCGCGCTGCCTGTAAGAAACAACAGGCTAGCGACGGCCGTAAGCTTAAAGAGTTTGTTCATGCCCGGGTGTGGCCTCCGTTTCAGAACTGCAAGTGTTCTGCGCGTACAATCATAGCCATACCAGAAGTCAGCTGTACACGGACGCCATCTTTGGTAATTTCCAGTACGGTGGCATCCATCGCGTTGTTACCCGCTTTGACTTTAATTGCCTGCCCAACCTGCAGCGCTGAAATATCCGTTACCGGCGTGCGTTTTTCTTCGCGTGGCGCCTGAGCAGCCGGCTTATCAGCACGAGGTTTGCGTTCAGCTCCCTCTTTGCGACGCGGCGCAGGGCGTGGTTTACGCTCGCGACGAGGCTTGTCTTCGACAGTCTCACCGTTTGCGATGGCCGCCTCGCGTTTTTTCGCAAGTTGTTCCGCACGCTGAGCCTGGACGCGAGCTTTTGCTTCTTCAAGCTGCTTGCGGGCGTGTTCAACGTGCTGCTCGTCCAGCTCGCCGCACGGGTTGCCGTCAAGATCGACGCGAACCGCGCCGACTTTGATACCGTACAGGTAGCGCCAGCTTGACGTATAAAGACGTAACGCGGAGCGAAGCTGGGTTTTACTGAGGCTCATTTCGCCTTCAACGCGCGCGACCAGATCCTGGAAGATTCCAATCTTCAGGGGGCGAGCTTCACCTTCAGCGCTAAAACACTGTGGGAAACGCTCAGCCAGAAAGGTAATAACTTCTTTGCTGCTATTCAACTTAGGTTGATTTTCCATGAAATTTCCTGATTACAACGGAGTTGCCAACAAACCGCGGCATGAACAGGCGACATTATAATGACGCTACCGGCAAATGCCACGTTATCCGTTGCTTATCATGCTAACGAGTGAAGAATTTTTTATAATCCGTAGCGGTTAGCAGCTGCGAAAGCTGCGTAACCAGTTGGGATAAGCCTTGTTGATCGTCCGGCGTAAAGCGCCCGTATTCGGTGCTATCGATATCCAGCACGCCGATAACTTCGCCATTCACCACCAGCGGGAAGACAATTTCGGCATTGCTTGAGGCGTCGCAGGCGATATGGCCAGCAAAAGCATGCACATCTTCTACGCGCTGAACCTCGCCGGTTGAAACCGCCGTGCCGCAGACGCCCTTGCCCACAGGAATACGCACGCAGGCGATCTTGCCCTGGAAGGGTCCCAGCACCAGAGTCTTTCCTTCCAGCAGATAGAATCCCGCCCAGTTTACGCCGTCAAGACGTTCAAAGAGCAGCGCACTGGTATTAGCGAGCGTTGCCAGAAAACTTGTTTCACCTGCCATTAACGCGCTGAAATCGCGGTTTAAATCCGCGTAAAATTGTTCTTTGTTCATTGAATAACCATTTGTTGTCTGACGCTACTGCATAGCATACTAAAATAAGCACTAAATGCGCTGTACCACAAGGTGTATCATTTTATGAATTACTATAGGCTTAATGCCACAAACCATATCAGAGCGAGATACAACATGCCGCACGGGTACGCCTGGCCGACGACGAAAAATGAAAATACACGCCATTAGTCAGGTTTTGCCGCAGGCACGTTATCAGCGTTGTCCCCAATGCGATACACTTTTCTCTTTGCCCGCGCTTAAATCATCCCAAACCGCCTGCTGCCCTCGCTGTGACGCTAAAGTGCATGATGGGCGCGACTGGTCTTTAACTCGCCTGGCCGCAATGGCAGTCGCCATGCTGTTGCTGATGCCCGTCGCCTTCTCCGACCCTCTGCTGCGTATCTATCTGCTGGGAACGAAAATTGACGCCAACGTTTTTCAGGGCATCTGGCAGATGGCCCGGCAGGGCGATGCGATTACCGCAGCTATGGTGCTGTTTTGCGCGGTGGGCGCGCCCGCAACCCTTGTCGCAGCGCTCGCATGGCTCTATTTCGGCAATATGCTCGGCATGAACCTAAGGCCGGTACTGCTGATGCTCGATAGGCTTAAAGAGTGGGTAATGCTGGATATTTATCTGGTGGGCATCGGCGTTGCGTCCATTAAAGTCAAAGAGTATGCCTTTATGCAGCCCGGACTGGGACTTGTCGCTTTTGTCGCCCTGGTCATATTAAGTTTGCTGACCATGATTCACCTGAACGTTGAGCAGCTCTGGGAAAGGTTTTACCCTCAGCCGCCCGCTCGCGCTTTCAACGCCCAGCTGCGGGTGTGCCTCGGCTGCCATTTTACCGGCATGCCCGACAACCGCGGCCGCTGTCCGCGCTGCCATGTGCCGCTGCGTCACCGCCGCCGTCAGAGCCTGCAAAAATCCTGGGCCGCGCTCATCGCTTCTTTAGTGTTCCTGCTGCCCGCCAATCTGCTGCCCATCTCGGTGATTTATGTCAACGGATCGCGTCAGGAAGACACCATTCTCTCCGGCATTATTTCGCTCGCCAGCAGCAATATCGCCGTAGCCGCGGTGGTATTTATCGCCAGTATTCTCGTGCCGTTTACTAAAGTGATTGTACTGCTTACGCTTTTGCTAAGTATCCACTTTAAATGTGAGCGAGGACTACGCACGCGCATTTTGCTGCTGCGGTTTATTACCTGGATTGGCCGCTGGTCGATGCTTGACCTGTTCGTCATCGCACTCACTATGTCGCTGGTCAACCGTGACCAGCTGCTGGCTTTTACTATGGGCCCCGCCGCGTTTTATTTTGGCGCCGCGGTAATTTTAACTATTCTTGCTGTCGAATGGCTGGATAGCCGACTACTTTGGGACGCACATGAGTCAGGAAACGCCCGCTTCACCGACTGAGGCGCGAATTAAAACAAAACGCAGGATTTCTCCTTTCTGGTTGCTGCCGATTATCGCCCTGCTGATTGCAAGCTGGCTTATCTGGACAACCTATGAAGAGCGGGGCACCACGGCCACCATCGATTTTGTCTCCGCGGACGGCATCGTGGCCGGACGCACGCCAGTGCGCTTTCAGGGCGTGGAAGTGGGCACCGTGCAAACCGTCAATATTGGCGATAACCTCAATAAAATTGAAGTTAAAGTCAGTATTAAAAGCGACCTGAAAGATGCGCTGCGCAAGGAAACGCAGTTCTGGCTTGTGACGCCTAAAGCTTCCCTGGCGGGCGTTTCAGGCCTGGATGCGCTGGTTGGCGGCAACTACATCGGCATGATGCCCGGCAAAGGCGAACCTGAAGATCACTTTGTTGCGCTCGATACCCAGCCTAAATATCGTCTGAACAACGGCGAGCTGATGATCCATCTGCATGCCCCGGATTTGGGCTCGCTGAACAGCGGTTCGCTGGTTTACTTCCGTAAGATCCCGGTCGGGCGCGTTTACGATTACACCATTAGCCCGGATAAACAGGGGGTCACCATTGATGTGCTGATCGATCGCCGTTTCGCGCATCTGGTGAAAAAAGGCAGCCGCTTCTGGAATGTCTCAGGCGTGAAAACAAATATCAGCCTCAGCGGCGCAAAAATCGAGCTTGAAAGCCTCGCCGCCCTGGTGAACGGCGCCATCGCTTTCGACTCGCCGGAAAGTTCTGCCCAGGCAAAATCCGATGACGAATTTGGTCTGTATGAAGACCTCGCTCATAGCCAGCGCGGCGTGCTGATCAAGCTCGACCTGCCGGGCGGCGAAGGCCTGAAGGCTGGCTCTACGCCGCTGATGTACCAGGGGCTGGAAGTGGGAACCCTGACTAAGCTTAATCTGGTTCCGGGCGGCGCGGTGACCGGTGAAATGACGGTCGATCCCGGCGTGGTTAACCTGATGCGCAGCGGTACCCGCATCGAATTGCGCAGCCCGAAAGTTTCCCTGAGCAATCCGAACATCAGCAGCCTGCTGACAGGCAGCACCTTTGAGCTGGTTCCGGGCGAAGGCGACCCACAGGATCATTATGTGATACTGCCGAGCGACAAAACGCCGCTGCAGCAGCCTGACGTTCTGACGCTCAGCCTGACCGCGCCGGAAAGCTACGGCATCGATGCGGGCCAGCCAGTTATCCTGCACGGCATTCGGATAGGACAGGTTCTGGAACGGTCGTTAAGCACCAAAGGCGTGAGCTTTGCCGTCGCCATCGAGCCGCAGTACCGTCACCTGTTGCAGGGCGACAGTAAATTCGTGGTGAACAGCCGCATCGACGTGAAGCTGGGCATGGACGGCGTGGAGTTCCTCGGCGCCAGCGCCAGCGAATGGATCAACGGCGGCGTCCGCGTGCTTCCCGGTAGCAAAGGCAAGATGAAATCCAGCTATCCGCTGTTTGCCAACCTGGAAAAAGCGGTGGAAAACAGCTTAAGCGATCTTCCAACCACCACCTTAACGCTTACGGCCTCCAGCCTGCCGGATATTCAGGCTGGCTCCGTGGTGCTGTACCGTAAATTCCAGGTCGGTGAAATCATCACCGTGCGACCAAAAGCCAATAGCTTTGATATTGATGTTCATATCAAACCGGAATATCGCAAACTGCTGACCTCAAGCAGCGTATTCTGGGCCGAAGGCGGCGCGCGAGTGCAGCTGAACGGCAGCGGTTTAACCGTGCAGGCTTCCCCGCTTTCTCGCGCCTTAAAAGGGGCTATCAGCTTCGATAACCTCAGCGGCGCGGGCGCAGGCTATGCCAAAGGTGACAAACGCGTGCTGTACGCGTCGGAAACCGCCGCCCGCGCGGTTGGCAGCCAGATAACGCTGCATACTTTTGACGCCGGCAAACTCTCCGCCGGGATGCCAATCCGCTATCTGGGGATCGACATCGGCCAGCTTGAGTCGCTCAATCTCACCGAATCGCGCAGCGAAGTGGAGGCCAAAGCGGTGCTGTATCCGGAATTTGTGTCGACGTTTGCTCGCGGCGGCACGCGCTTCTCCGTGGTGACGCCGCAAATTTCGGCTGCGGGCGTCGATCACCTGGATACCATCCTCCAGCCATATATCAACGTTGAACCAGGCCGTGGCTCGCCGCGACGCGACTTTGAGCTGCAGGAGATCTCCATCACCGACTCGCGCTATTCGGATGGCCTGAGCATCGTGGTTGAAGTGCCCGAGGCTGGCGCGCTGAACATTGGCACGCCGGTGCTGTTCCGTGGCCTGGAAGTTGGCACCGTGACGGGGCTTACGCTTGGCAATCTGTCTGACCGCGTAATGGTCGGCCTGCGTATCAGCAAGCGCTTCCAGCATCTGGTGCGCGACAGCTCGGTCTTCTGGCTCGCCTCAGGCTACAGCCTCGATTTCGGTCTGACCGGCGGCGTGGTGAAAACAGGCACCTTCAACCAGTTCATTCGCGGCGGCATAGCCTTTGCGACTCCGCCGGGCACGCCGCTGGCGCCAAAAGCCGAGCCGGGTAAACACTTCCTGCTGCTGGAAAGCGAGCCGAAAGAGTGGCGTCAATGGGGTACCGCCCTGCCGCGTTAACCTGCGCGCCCCGGTACCCTGCCGGGGCGTTCAGCTTAGTGGCAACCTTCGAAAACGTGATTTTCGGAGAGCTGAAGCAAACCAGAATCATAGTCCGCTGCCTTTAACATCAGGGCAACCCACACTTAATGAGCTTCTCTGCTGTCCGTCATCCCGGGTGTTTATGCTACACTGCGCCCCTTATTTTTCTGTGGAACTCCCTCCGTGGCCCAAACTCACTCCGCCTATCTGCCGCAATCTTTTCTTGACGTTATGCGCGACGCTCTGCCCGCCGGGCAAACGCTCGAAAGCTTTATCGACTACTGCCAGCGCCCGCTGCGCCGCAGCCTGCGCGTTAATACGTTAAAGATTTCGGTTGCCGAATTCCTTAAGCTCGTCGCCCCTTACAACTGGCAGCTCACGCCGGTTCCGTGGTGTGAAGAAGGATTCTGGATTGAGCGGGAAGATGAGGAAGGCCTGCCGTTGGGCAGCACCGCCGAGCACCTGAGCGGCATGTTTTATATCCAGGAAGCCAGCTCAATGCTGCCCGTTGCGGCGCTGTTTGCCGACGGCCGCGCGCCGCAGCGCATCATGGACGTCGCCGCAGCCCCCGGTTCCAAAACCACGCAGATTGCCGCGCGCATGGGCAACCGGGGCGCCATTCTGGCCAATGAATATTCCGCCAGCCGGGTAAAAGTGCTGCATGCCAATATCAGCCGCTGCGGGATCAGCAACGTCGCGCTGACCCATTTTGATGGCCGGGTATTTGGCGCCGCGCTGCCAGAGTGCTTTGACGCGATTCTACTGGATGCTCCCTGCTCTGGCGAAGGCGTGGTGCGTAAAGATCCTGACGCATTACGTAACTGGACGCCGGAGAGTACCGCCAGCATTGCCGATACCCAGCGGGAACTCATCGCCAGCGCCTTTCACGCCCTGCGCCCCGGCGGCACCCTGATTTATTCCACCTGCACGCTAAACCGCGAAGAGAATCAGCAAATCTGCCAGTGGCTGCTTGATGAGTGGCCGGATGCGGTTGAAATCGATCCGCTCCACGAGCTCTTCCCGCAGGCTGACAAAGCCATCACCAAAGAAGGTTTCCTGCACGTCTTCCCGCAGATTTATGATTGCGAAGGCTTTTTCGTGGCGCGCCTGCGCAAAACCGCTTCTGTCGAGCCGTTGCCGCAGCCGGGCTATAAAGTGGGCAAGTTCCCCTTTACGCCGCTGCAGGGTCGCCAGGCGGCAGAAGTTATCGCCTCGGCGGCAAAAGCAGGTATCAGCTGGCGCGATGAACTCAAACTGTGGCAGCGCGACAAAGAAATCTGGTTGTTTCCGTCAGAAATCGTACCGCTGATTGGCAAGGTGCGCTTTTCGCGCATCGGCCTGCGCCTCGCTGAGCAGCATAATAAGGGTTACCGCTGGCAGCACGAAGCCGTTATCGCGCTCGTGGCGGGCACCGCTCCGCTGGCTTTTGCGTTAACGGAGCATGAAGCGCAAGAGTGGTATCGCGGTCGTGACGTTTATCCGGAGTCCGCGCCTTCCGGCGATGATGTCGTGGTGACCTTTCAGGGGCAACCTCTTGGCCTGGCAAAGAAAATCGGTTCACGTCTGAAGAACAGCTATCCGCGCGAACTGGTACGCGATGGCAAACTGTTCGCGGGCGGGCAATAATTTGCGATAAAAATAAGCGCTTTTTATTTGGCACTTTTTGCACCATTGACTAGGCTCAAATCTGGATGACCTTACTGGTCATACCACGATCGGCGGACCGGAGGAGAGCGAGATGACGAAAACTAACGTACGAATAGGCAACTTCGAAATTGAAGATGCCGAGTTAAACGGTGAGCAGCAGGGCGAGCGAACGTTAAGCATCCCTTGTAAATCTGACCCAGACCTGTGCATGCAGTTAGATGCCTGGGATGACGAAACCAGCATTCCCGCAGTGCTGGATGGCGAGCATTCCGTACTTTATCGTCAACATTACGACCAACAGTCCGATGCATGGGTCATGCGCCTTGCCTGATTCAGAATGAACCCGTCGCCGCAGACGGGTTATTTATGCCTTCGATTTCCCCTCTTCTTGCCATATCCCCTACACTTAAGCCAAACGGTGCGGTGTGAGGCGCTAATGTTTGCGTTGGTTTTATTTGTTTGTTACCTGGACGGTGGGTGCGACGATATCGTGGTTGACGTGTTTAATACCGAACAGCAATGCCTGGTCGCCATGGATGAGCAGCGGATGCGCCACGGCGGCTGTTATCCGGTGGAGGATTTTATTGATGGCTTCTGGCGGCCGGCGCAGGAGTACAGCGATCTGTAGCGCTCACTGCACCTGAACCAGAGTGAGCCTGTTGCCAAATACCGCGCCGGTATCGATATAATTCTGATTGTTATAGCGCGCGGCTTCTTTTAGCGGCGTATGCCCAAAGTAAAACTGGTCAGCGCCGGTGATGTCCTCCCCCTTCCCCAACATGTTTTGATTCAGCCGCTCGCGGCTCCAGACCAGACGATGCTCATCCACCGGTTTATTCCAGGCGTAATGGGAAGCGGGATAATCCGCGTGCGCAATAACAAAGGTTTGATTGTGGGTATGCAGCTCAATAATCAGCGGCAGCTCCCGGCAGTGCAGCAGCGCGTCGCGCACGCTTTGCCGGCGTTCTTCCGGCAGCCCGCGAAACCAGTCGCCGCCGTTCATCACCCACAGCATTCTGTCGCCCATTTCCAGGGCATCGATTGCCATTTCTTCATGGTTGCCACGAACGGCTTTAAACCACTGCTTGCCTAAGAGCGCCAGACAACCCGGGCTGTCCGGCCCGCGGTCAATCACATCCCCCACGGAAATGACTAAATCCTGCCGGGGATCGAAGCGGTGCGCCTTAAGCAGCGCGACCATTTTCGCCAGGCAGCCGTGCAGATCGCCCACAATGTAGATATGCCGCCAGTTTTCACCGTCGATACGCTGATACATAACGCCTCCTCCGGCCGGGACCCGATTAACAAGTATAGGCCAGAGGCATGCGTGCTATAAGGCAGGCTGGCGGATCAGCATCTGCACCTGTTTGTCATGATAGATAACGTAGTGCTGGAAGGCGAAACCAAAGCGTTTCGCAAGGTTAAGCGAGCGCTGATTTTCATCGTCAATAATGCAGCAGACCGGACCTTTGAAGGCGCTGTCGGCCCACTTTAAAATTGCCGCCAGCGCTTCTGCCGCATAGCCTTTGCCGTGCACAGCCGGCACCAGCGACCAGCCGGCTTCCGGATATTCCAGCGCGGGCGTCAGATCGCGGCGGGCATTTTGAAAGCCAAACGAGCCAACGTAGCGCCCTGAGGCTTTATCAAACATCGCCCAGTAGCCGTAGCCCAGCGCATGCCAGTGGCCGATATACCGGAGTAAGCGACCCCAGCTCATCTCGGCGCTTTGCGGCTTTCCGCCGCCGATAAATTTCACCATTTCCGGATCGGCCCAGCAGGCCGCCAGGTCATCAAAATCATCCAGCGTAAACTGGCGTAATACCAGACGTTCGGTTTCCAGGCGAGGTGCCAGCGTAGCCATATCCAGCCTTCCTTATCGTTATGAATTTTGCAGTCGTGTCTGCATACCCGCTTTGCAGACGGAAATAATGGCGCATAGCAACAAACTGAACGGTGCGGTGGCGAGAAACACGCCTGCCCCGCTTAACACAAGCGGTACGCCGCCTGTCAGCGGCCCGCTCGCGAGCCAGGCGGCGCAAGGGTTGAAGCGCCGGGATACGCCCCGCTTAGCTGTGCCGGGATCTTAGCTAAGCGCTTAAATAGTAATAAAATTTTTCTGACATCGCCGCAATGATAATGTTAAGAGATTGTTGGATTCGCCAGCTTGTTATTTAAACAACGCTCGCGGCAGGGAAATATAGGGGAAAAACGTAGTGCGGCCTGCAAAAACCGGTGATTAATACTGAAATACCGGTAACCCCTTGCAGGCTACCGGCCCGGGTTTTAAAGCTTGCCGCTCAGGCGTCCGTGGAAATCAGCGCTGCGAATGTCAAGCCCGACAATATTTACCTGCACATCGTAACGCTGATAACGCGTTTCGATGGCGTCAAGGACGGCGACCGTTGAAGCATCCCAGATTTGCGCCTGAGAAAGATCGATGGTTACATTCTGCGGGTCATCCGCATAGTGGAAGTGCTCGAACAGATCGTTGCTGCTGGCGAAGAACAGCGGGCCCGTTACGGTGTAACGTACGGAGCGACCATCCGCCAGAAGCTGGCGTTCGGCACGCACTACGTGAGCGATACGACGGGCGAACAACATCATCGCAAAAATCACGCCGCCGACGACGCCTATCGCCAGGTTCCCGGTGTAGACCGTTGCAGCAACGGTAACCACCATGACCAACGTTTCCGGGACGGGCATGCGTTTTAGTGTTTTAGGCGTCAGGCTGTGCCAGTTGAGCGTTTTCACGGCCACGATCATCATGATACCGGCGAGCACCACCATGGGAATTCTCGCCATCATCTCGCTTAAGGCGGTGACCAGAAGCAGCAGCACTAATCCCGCAGCAAGCGTCGAGATACGCGTGCGTCCCCTGCCCAGCTCCACGTTCACAATGGTTTGCCCAATCATGGCACATCCTGCAATACCGCCGTAGAAACCGGCGAAGATATTGGATAACCCCAGCCCCCAGCATTCGCGACGTTTGCTCGATGGCGTATCCGTCAGCTCATCAACCAGTTTGGCCGTCAGCAAAGACTCCATCAGCCCCACAAAGGCGATACTTAATGCACAGGGCCAGATGATGCGTAACGTATCAAGGTTCAGCGGCACAAGAAGCTCCGTCAGGCCGGGCATACCCGCCTGCATCGGCCCGGTATCGCCCACGGTGGGAACAGAAAACCCCATCGCCATGCTGGCGGCGGTAATCACCACGATAGCTACCAGCGGCGAGGGTACCGATTTCACAACGCGCGGCAGCAGCAGGACAATGGCCAGCGTCAGCGCGAAAAGCCCCCAGACCAGCGGGCTATTTCCCCAGACGTGCGGAACCTGGGCGAAGAAAATCAGAATGCCGAGGGCGTTCACAAATCCCGTCATTACGGACAAAGGAATGTAGCGCATCATGCGCGCAAGCCCGGCCAAACCGAATAAAATCTGAATCAACCCCGCAAGGATCACCGCGGGCAGGATGTAACCCACGCCGTGCAGATGAACCATCGGCCCGATGACCAGCGCGACCGAACCCGCCGCAGCGGTAACCATTGCCGGTCTGCCGCCCAGCACGGACATTGCCAGGCAAAGTACGATGGAGGCCACAAGGCTGACTTTTGGATCAACGCCCGCAATAACGGAAAATGAAATTACTTCCGGGATCAGCGCCAGCGCGGTGATCGCGCCGGCAAGCGACTCCCGCACTAGCAGGCGCGGCGAGCGTAAAACGTAGCGAAGGGAGTTCTCCCGCGCGTGCATCTGGGTTTGAGTGGTTGTCATAGTTTCGTCTTTGCAGGTTTATATTTTTATTACCCCGTCTTTCAGGACGCGGCAGAATCAGGCAGAGCGTGATTGTACTGACAGATAAGTGAGGATGCTAATGAATGTGACCGGCGTCATATCTTTTTGCGCCGCAGGCCGTGGTTTACCCTCTTCAAAAAGCGACGTAAGCGCCCGGCCGCCGGTCTGTGCGACAGCTGAATTTTGCCCACCAGGGCGGCATATCGCCGAATATAAGCCGTCATATCACCGTTGTTTTTAACGCAGGAAAGTACACCTTTGTCTACTTCAGCTGCGTTATTTAACGTATTTATTTTTTAAGTGACTGATAAAGAAATAAACTTATGTTCACAATATTATTTCTTAAAGGGTTGCTACCTGTAAGAGAATTTTTCCTCAAAAAATATAAGCCAGGAATAATCCTGGTATTGGCAAAGCGTCGGAGATAATGCGCCTTATAATTTGTCACGCTGACATTGCCAGCTATAGTTAGTAGTGCTTAGCGGAGAGGCGCAGCCTCTCTATTATTTAACCAAAACATTATGAGGTAATAATTATGACTCAGCATCGTGGCGGTTCAGGAAACTTTGCAGAAGATCGGGATCGTGCATCAGAAGCCGGTAAGAAAGGCGGCCAGCAAAGCGGCGGGAACTTCAAGAATGACCCGCAAAAGGCCTCTGAAGCAGGGAAAAAAGGCGGTAAAAGCAGCCATGGCGGCGGCCGGTCGTCCTAATCATTATTAATTAAATGTGCCGGTGAACTTAAGCGATTTGTTTATCTCATTCGCATGCATGACAATTAAGTTAACTATTCATTAAGGTAAACTTACCGGCATCGGCAATCCTGTTGTATGCAACAGGATTGCCTTTTATTTTAACAGCCAGAAGGATGTATTTATGCCAACAGTAAAATCGCTAAATGATTTATTTATCCATGAACTGTCTGATATTTATAGCGCAGAAAAACAAATTACCCGTGCGCTGCCAAAAATGGCCCGGGCGGCAACAGATAAAAAATTAATAGCCGCATTTGAGGCCCATCTGGAAGAAACCAGAGGCCAAATAGAGCGTATTGATAAAATTGTGGAAATAACAGATGGGCTGCGTATTAAAAGAATGAAATGCCATGCCCTGGAAGGGCTGGTTGAAGAGGCTCAGGAAATAATCGAATCCGTTGAAGCAGGACCGCTGAGAGATGAAGGATTGATCGGGGCGGCGCAGAAAGTTGAGCATTATGAAATTGCTTCATACGGGACGTTATCCACCCTCGCCCAAAAACTGGGCTACAAAGAGGCCGCGAAGCTTCTTGAACAGACCCTGAATGAAGAAAAAAATACGGATGTAAAACTGACAGGAATTGCGGAAAAAAATACGCACTGAACAGGCATCTCTCTACAGGGAAGCCAGAGATGACGTCTCCTGCCACCCGGCCCTGTCAAGCCGGGTTATTTTGTTTCAGCAGCGCCAGCATTTCAGCAAGGGCGTAATCCGTAGCCTGCATAATTACCGACTCGCAGTCGCCTTTGAAATGCGCTGACTTAACATGGATTTTTGCTTCGGGCAATTGCCATGCAAACCAGACGGTTCCCGCCGGCGTACCGTCTTCTCCTCCCTCCGGCCCGGCATAACCGCTGACCGCAATGCTGATATCCGCGCCTGCGCTGCGTAGTGCGCCGGTTGACATCTCCGACACCGTCTGGCTGCTCACTGCCGTGTATTTATCGAGGGTTTCAGGGCTGACGCCCAGCACCTTTTTTTTTGCATCGTCATTAAACGTCACAAATCCCGTGCCATAAAAAGAGGGCGTATCTTCTGCTGCGCATAAAGTCGACGCGAGGTGTCCGCCGGTGCAGGATTCAGCAGTGGTCAGGAATAACTTTTTCTCGATCAATAACTTTCCCAGCTCGCTGGCCACTGATGATGTATTCATGACTCTCTCTTCCTTTGTGTTGTTTTGCCCGCGCTGAGGACGATTCGCGGCCTTAAGACGTAATAAAGAATAGTCATAAAAAGGCCGCCGTAACGGCCCTTTCTCAGACAGGGCATTATATAAGCTTAATTTTTACAGCGTATCCTTCAAGCCCGGCCATCGTCTCCCGAGGAGTAAACTCAATTTCAGAAACTTCCATCCCCGATTTTTTTCGTAGCTCGGCGATCTTTTTTGAGATCAGGGCGGAGATTTCCGCTTCGGCTTTTTGCTTCTGTTCCTCAATACTCATCTTTACCTCGTCTGGTTTCTCAAACGCATCAATGCGCCAGTAAGGTGACTGCAGATAGTTTGCTGCTCTTATCTATAACCCGCTATAAATAATAGACTATCTCAACTCCAGCCGCCCGGTGCCGCAGGAAACTTTGCAGGTGCAACCTTCCTGTGAATTACCTGTATGTTTCGTGTTACCTTTGCAACACAAGTTTTCTACAATGAGGCTTATCATGAAACTCATTCTTTTAATCAGCCTGCTAGGTTTCATTCAGTCGTCGGCTTTTGCTGCAACCGCCACCCGGCTTTCATGCTCATTACGCAAGAATGTAGTCATATCGCGGTTCAAATATAACCTTTCGACGATGCAGTGGGGCGATCACTTCATGATTGCTTCAGGGGTAAAAAAGACCAGAACAAAAAGCGACGTACCGTTTCGCATCACCAGCTTTCAGAACGGCGACGACCTGGTGTTCTTTCCGCAAGATCTGAAGTATTTCTTGTTTTATTCGGGAAACCCGGTGCCAGACAGATGCACGGTGCTGGGCACGAGCACTTACGAGATAACGCAGCTGCCGCGGTATAAAAAACCGGACGCGTAACTCCGGCTTACTCAGGCTCCTGCCGATCGGGCCGCATACCATGCGTTGCGGCCTGCGTGAAGATTCTGCAACCCCGGCTGAGCGCAAAAAGTTAGCAATAACCAAAAAAATACCTGGACGCGCGCGCTACAGAGTATGTTATGGTTTAAAGCAAATATGAGGGTGCGGAAATTTTTCAGGAAAGTTTAAGGATAAACTGCAAAGCCCTTCTATTTCATACAGATAAAAAAAGACCGAATACGATTCCTATATTCGGTCCAGGGAAATGGCTCTTGGGAGAGAGCCGTGCGCTAAAAGTTGGCATTAATGCAGGCTAAGTCGCCTTGCCTCTTAAGAATAGATTACCGACGCAGGTTTTCCAGTCTGAGGCAAAAGTGTTCAGAAAAAAACCTGCTTTCAGGGAATTACCATAAGGAAAACAGCAATAACCGGCTTACGGATATTGCTGTTTTTTTTGGCTAAAATAAGGCGCGGCGGGATTTAGTCACACAACTTGCCGGCGCGTTCGATAAAGGGCGCCAGACTCATTTTTTTACCCGGAGCGTTTGGATCCTCTATCTGGATGACAGAAACAGGCTGTCCGCTGGTCTTACCGCTGGCAACCTGTTGTTCCGCTTCTTCATTGAGCGGGTATTGCATCAGCGTTGAGGGGTTGATGGCAAACAAAGCATGATTCGCCCGGCAGCTCAGCATCACTTCTTCGCGATTAAACGCCCATTTATCTTTACCCACATCAAACCGGCTGATCGTGATGATTTGTGGCGCCGCCAGGGCTGCGCCGCTGCAGGCCAGTAATAACAGCGTCAGAATACTCTTTTTCATGAATCTCTCTTAGTTTCTATGCCGCTAGAACGGCTCCCAGGTAGCGAAGGCGCTGACCGCGAGAAGTACCGCCGCCGACAAAATGACTTCCAGCCAGGTTAGCTGAATAAAACGCTGTTGCGCTACCGCGTCGGCAAAGCGCGGTACCAGCAGATAGCGATTGATCAGCGCTATTGTCGCCATTAGCGCTACAAGGGCAACCTTTACCAGCAGCAATTGTACATAGCCGCTGGCAAGCGGCAAAGTCCAGCCCAGGATCATCAGGCTGTTGATAACGCCGGTTGCTATCACGGCCGCGACGGCAAGATGCCCGTAACGTGAAAAGCGCATCATCGCCATGATGGCCGCCTGCCGCCAGCGCGGCTTTTGCGCCATTCGCATACAGATCAGCAGCGGTAACAAGCCTCCGGCCCACCAGGCAGCGCTAAGCAGATGAACGGCGTGATTCAGGCGCTGGATAGCCCCCGGCATTCCCTCGCGCATCGCCGCATGCCCAACGCCCGCCAGCAGGATTAGCTGTGCAGCGGCAAGCATCAATAATATGCTCTGCAGCGCGCGCGGCTTGAGTAAAAATACCACAACCGTTACAACGCTAAGGATAATCTGCCACAGCCAGACTTCGCCAAAGCGGGTGCCGGAGACGGCAAGCCAGACCTGCGGATTAACGGCGTCGGCCCAACCGCTGCCCATTAACCCGGCCTGCGCACCCTGCAGCAGAACGGCGCTGAGCGCCGACAGCCAGATGGCGGCATGGCACTGTTTCGCCAGCCGACGACGCAATACGGCTTTAAACGACGCTGGCGCGAGCAGCACGCTACAAACGGCGCTGCCAAACAGCACCATCAACGCGGCGAAATGGATAAACCGCAGCGTGATATAGAGCGCCGACAGCATCGCCTTTATTTCACGGAGAAGTGATAGGTTCCTTTGGTCTTGTGCCCGTCAACGGACACCACGTGCCAGTCGACCAGATACTCGCCGGGCTTGAGCGATTCCTCTATCGGCACGATAAGCTGTTTATTGTTTTTCTCGTTGCGTTTCACCGCGCCGGTTTTCACCGCCGCTTCTTGCGGACCGGTAATTTTCACGCCGCTGAAACTTGGCTCAATCCCCTCAGAAAAATCAAGGGTCAGGGCCTGGGGCGCCGCCGTTACCGCTGCATCTGCGGCCGGGTACTGGGTTTTAAGGTGCGCGTGTGCAAACACAGTGGGAGAAACGTAGATCGCGGTAAAAAATGCTGCTGCGGTCAGGATTCGCGGGAAGGTGAAAGCCATATTAACTATTCCTTTTTATTATGTGAGAACGGCAAAAGGATAACCCCGGGCGCCGGCCAAGTCGAATTGAGCGCGGCTATCAATGCATGTAAAAACTTGTCATCGTGTTCATCACGCAGTACCTTTTGCCGGGACAAAGATGGAGGACAACATGAATTACAATCTCGCCGATTTGCCCCTGCAGGAAATGGACAAGATAAATGTCGATCTCGCCGCCGCAGGCGTGGCCTTTAAAGAACGCTATAACATGCCCGTGATCGCCGAAGCCGTCGAGCGTGAACAGCCGGAAAATCTAAGAAACTGGTTCCGGGAAAGACTAATCGCCCATCGTCTGGCTTCTGTGAATCTTTCTCGCCTGCCTTACGAGCCCAAGTTGAAATAATTTCCTTTCGTTAATTTTTTTACAAAAGCGGCAGATCGATTTACTCGTTTTTCCGGGCTTTCGCTAACAGGTTATGCTGGTGGTAAGGGCCGACCGCGGCGAGCTGCTGACCATCGGCCGACGCGATGAGAAAGGTTGGCATGGCGAGGTCATTCCTTTACGCTAACCGTTTTGAGCATGTAAGGCAGATCTGGAGTCATTATGCTGCGCGTTATAGATACGGAAACCTGCGGGCTGCAGGGAGGCGTGGTGGAAGTTGCGTCTGTTGATATTGAAGGCGGAAGCATCGTCAACCCGATGAGCGATCTGGTGCGCCCGGATCGCCCTATCAGCCATCAGGCAATGGCCATTCACAAAATTACCGAAGATATGGTGGCGGATAAGCCATGGATTGAAGAGGTCATACCGCGCTATCACGGCAGCCCCTATTACGTCGCCCACAACGCCAGCTTCGACAGCCGCATGCTGCCGGATATGTCCGGCGAATGGATTTGCACCGTAAAGCTGGCCCGCCGTTTATGGCCGGGCATCAAATACAGCAATATGGCGCTCTACAACTCCCTGAAGCTCGACGTCGAAACGCCTGCGGATTTGCACCATCACCGCGCCCTTTTCGACTGCTATATTACCGCAGCCCTCCTGATTCGCATTATGGATGAATCTGGCTGGACGCCGGAACAGATGGTTACCATTACCGGACGCCCTGCTCTGGTTAGCACTATGATGTTTGGTAAATACCGCGGTAAAAAGATCGAAGAGATTGCGCAGGACGATCCGGGCTACCTGCGCTGGATGTTAAATAACATCAAGGAGCTCACGCCGGATCTGCGTATGACCTTAAAACACTATCTGGAAAGCTGAGTAACGCGCCGTCACGTCCGCCCTGGCAATGTCCCCTGCGCCAGGGCAATCAGAAAGGCATACTCCAGCGATACGCCCTCATAAGATTTAAAACGCCCCGATTTCCCGCCGTGCCCGGAATCCATGTCGGTACACAGCAGCAGCAGGTTATCATCCCGTTTCTTATCACGCAGTTTCGCCACCCATTTTGCAGGCTCCCAGTACTGCACCTGCGAATCGTGCAAACCCGTGGTCACCAGCATATGCGGATAGATTTGCTCAGCGACCCGATCGTAAGGACTGTATTGCTTCATGTAGAAGTAATACTCCTCATTCTGCGGATTCCCCCACTCTTCGAACTCCCCGGTGGTAAGGGGGATAGATTCATCGAGCATGGTGGTTACCACATCGACAAAGGGTACCTGCGCCACGATGCCGTGGAACAATTCAGGACGCATATTAATCACGGCGCCCATCAGCATGCCGCCCGCGCTGCCGCCCATACCGTACAGCAGGTTTGGATCGCCGTAGCCCTGCTGCAAAAGAGTGTCGCAAACGTCAAGGTAGTCGTTGAAGGTGTTCATCTTTTTGAGATACTTGCCATCCTCGTACCACTGCTGCCCCAGTTCACCTCCGCCGCGCACGTGGGCGATGGCAAACACAAAGCCTCTGTCTAACAGGCTAAGACGGCTGCTGCTGAAGTCTGCATCCATACTGCTGCCGTAAGAACCGTAGCCGTAAACCAGCAGGGGATTTTTCCCGCGCTGGAAATGTTTGCGATGATAAACCAGCGAAACAGGTACCTGCGCGCCATCACGCGCGCTCACCCAGAGATGCTCGCTGCGATAATTACCGGCGTCAAACCCGGCCACTTCAGTTTGCTTGATAACCCGGCGTTCGCCGGTATCCATATTCAGCTCAAAGAGCGTATCCGGCGTGGTCATCGACGAATAGCCATAGCGCAGCCGCGAAGACTCAGGCTCCGGATTGTATCCAAGCCAGGTGACATAGGCCGGATCGTCAAATGCAATCCCCGTCACCTCGCGCGTTTTACGGTTGATTTGCCGCAGGCTGGTCAGGCCGCGCTGACGCTCTTCAACCACCAGCCAGTCGGTAAACAGCGTAAAGCCTTCAAGCATGATGTGTTCACGCGGCGGGATCAGCACTTCCCATTGTTTTTCATCGCGGACTTTGCTGCGATACAGGCCGAAGTTTTTGCCTTCGCGGTTAGAGCGTATATAGAAATTGTGCTGGTAGTGATCGAGTGTGTATTCGTGGTCCTTGCGACGCGGCGCAAAGCGCTGCGGCTCCGCATCCAGTAATTCAGCGTCCAGCAACAGCACTTCGCTGGTCGTCGCGCTGCCGAGGTGGATCAAAATAAAGTGCCGCGAAGTCGTCCCGTGCACGCTGACGTAAAAGGTATCGTCTTTCTCTTCGTACACTAAATGGTCGTCGCTTGAGGGATGCCCCACGGTATGGCGCCAGACCTGGTAAGGCAGCAGCGTCTTAGGATGCTTGCGCACGTAGTAAAGCGTGGAGGAATCATTCGCCCAGACGAAACTGGTGGAGACGTTGCTGAGCACCTCCGGATACCAGTTCCCGGTTTCAAGATTGCGAAAACGCAGGCCGTACTGGCGGCGCGAGAGATAATCTTCTGCCAGCGCCATAATCGTGTTGTCCAGCGTTATCGCCATCCCGCCCATGGTATAAAACTCGCTATGGGCCGCACGCCGGTTCGCATCAAGCAACGTATCCCACTCGTCCCACTCGGAGAGGACGGCCGACTGGCGCTGATAGATGGCGTATTCGTTGCCCGCCTCGTACACCTGCCTGTAACGATAGCCGTTTTGCGTATAAGGGGCGGACACGTCGTGCTGAGGAACGCGGTCGACCATCTCTTTGAGCAGGCGCTCCTGAAGCGCCTGCTGAGTAGCCATTACCCGCTGCCCGTAGTCGTTCTCTGCGTGCAGATAATCGAGCACAGCCGGGTTCTCGCGATCGTCGTCACGCAGCCAGTAATAGTCGTCGATTCTTGTATCGCCATGCTGTTGCAGGACGTGGGGGATCTTTTGCGCTTTTGGTGGCATGTCATTATTCATTTTTAGTTAACACCCTGTAAGGGTGGCAAATTCAGACAGGCTTGCAAGCGAAACGTGGATTTTTGAGGAAAATGCTGGGGTTAACCCGGCAGGCTTAGCTTCTGTTGGTTAAGGTCCTGCTCGATGCCTTCACGCACATCCTGCGGGATCTTCAGCTCATCGCCTAACGCATTGAGATAGCTGCGTTCCATAAAATGATCGACGTCGATGGCCGCACAGCTCAGAAAATAGAGTTCGAGGGCTTCCTCCTCGTTTTTCACATCCTGCGCCAAGAGTTTTGGATCGAGCGGCATGTCGATAGCTTCCTGAATCAGCATGCGCCCGGGACCTTCGATATTCGCCTCCCTGAGCTGCTGGTCAATTATCTGACGCTCTTTGTCATCAATATGGCCGTCGCTTTTTGCGGCAAACACCAGCGCCATAATTAAGCGGCGGGTACGAACGTCCACCGGCGACTGCTGCTGCCCGAACTGGGGCTCATCCTGATGCGTCTGACGAACGCGGTCTTTATATTTATTCCATAGCACGCTTCCCGCAACGGCTCCGCCGCCCACCAGCAGAGCGCTGGTACCGTATTTAGTTAATAATTTGCGGGAGGATTTACTCGCCAGCAGCAGGCCTGCAAGCCCGCCTAACGCGCCCGGCACCAGCAGTTTGCTTAACCCCTGCTCCTGACCGCCCGCGCCGTTGTGTTGCTGCGTCTGTTGGCCGGAGAGACCCGTCTGGCCCAGCATAGACTGAATCTGTTGTAACCAATTACTCATGAGAGGCACCCTTAATTTATCGCTTAACTGGTTGAGGGTAAGCGAACGGGCGTCAAGAACTGTCTGACAACGCTAAAGATGCGCAAAGGGGCTTGCCGGGATAACCCCGCAAGCCTTTGATGACAAACAGCCGAAAAAGGTGATTTCCGGCTGTCCGGGATAAACAGAAGGGATAATTCTTTGTTTTTAGTAGTCCTGAGTAACCTGTTTAAGGCGTAAGTTTTTAGCAACGCTCTCACGCCGGGATGACCGGATCAGGACTGATAATCTGCGGTGCCAGCGTTGCAGTCGACCAGAACGGTATAATGGATATCTGTGTTCATGCCGCGCACCGTGAGCGGCACCTTCCATTGACCATTTTTGCCCGTTATTTCTTTGCTGTTCACCCAGATAACGGGATCGGCCTGGCCGAGTTTCTTGCGATCTTCAGGCCAGCGTACGATACGGTTTTGTTGATAATCGTTCTTCACGCTATCGCCAACCGCGTCTGCATCGAGATTCTGGCAATGCGGAAACTTAACTTTGTTAGATTCCGCCGCGGAGGCGATAAAACTGGTGAGAAAACAGGCCATACAAAGCGCAACAGCGATCTTGTTCATAAGGTTCTCCTGACGACAGGTTGTCAGAAAAAGCCTGGTACAAAACCGTTATTGCGCAAGCCTTAAACCGGGCCTAGGCAGCCCTGGTGCGTTTACGCCCGGGGTGAGCGGTAACGTTATCCTCGTCGGGCGTCTCCTGTACGCTGGCCGTTGCCGCCACGTCCGGCAATTTACCGCTTCTTAACACCGTAGAGAGCACCTCTTTGTTTTCCGCCAGCCACATTGCCAGCGCATCGCTCTGCCCTTCTTCGAAGGCGACGGGACTTTGGTGCAGCCAGTCGCCTAATACTTCCGCCAGGTCGAGCATTTTGTCGTAAGCGTCAGCCTCTTTTTTACTGGCAAAAGACATTTTTTCCTGCCCCTCCCGCACAACAACGTATTTGATTTCAACCGCCATATTTGCAGCTCCGTTTAACTGTGTATTTATACAGTATAGTTATATTGCACTTACTTCGCAAGCGGCAAAGCCGCTGCGCACGCAAACGTTTTCGTATATACTGCGGCCGGTTATTTTATCACATCGGGTATGCGGATTATGTCAATGTTGGGAACGGCCCTGCGTCCAGCGGCCACGCGCGTTATGCTGTTAGGTTCAGGCGAATTAGGAAAAGAGGTGGCCATTGAATGCCAGCGTCTGGGGCTGGAAGTGGTTGCCGTCGACAGGTATGCGGATGCTCCCGCCATGCATGTGGCGCACCGCAGCCATGTCATCGATATGCTCGACGCGGCGGCACTAAAAGCGCTGGTCCTCAGGGAAAAGCCTGATTTTATCGTTCCCGAAATTGAAGCTATCGCCACCGACATGCTGATTGAGCTGGAGCAGCAGGGCCTGCATATCGTGCCCTGCGCGCGCGCAACCCGCCTCACGATGAACAGAGAAGGCATCCGCCGCCTTGCCGCGGAAGAGCTATCCCTGCCGACCTCCAGCTACCGGTTCGCCGAGGCTGAGGAGGCGTTCCTCAGGGCCGCCGAAGAAATTGGCCTGCCCTGTATCGTTAAGCCCGTGATGAGCTCCTCCGGCAAAGGCCAGAGCTTCGTTCGTACCCGCGAACAGCTGGCAAAAGCCTGGGCGTATGCGCAACAAGGTGGACGCGCAGGCAGAGGCAAGGTCATCGTCGAAGGCGTAGTAAATTTTGATTTTGAGATAACCCTGTTGACCATCAGCGCCGTAGACGGCGTGCATTTTTGCGAGCCCATCGGCCACCGTCAGGAAGATGGCGACTATCGCGAATCCTGGCAGCCGCAGCAAATGAGCAAAAAAGCGCTCGCCCGCGCGCAGGAAATCGCTGAGAAAGTCGTGCTCGCCCTGGGAGGTTTTGGTCTCTTTGGCGTCGAGCTGTTTATCTGCGGGGATGAAGTGATTTTCAGCGAGGTCTCCCCTCGTCCGCATGATACCGGCATGGTCACGCTTATTTCGCAGGATCTCTCCGAGTTTGCCCTGCACGTGCGCGCCTTCCTCGGCCTGCCGGTTGGCGGTATTCGCCAGTACGGCCCGGCGGCGTCCGCGGTGATTTTACCGGAACTCACCAGCGATAACGTGAAGTTTGGCAATGTGTCCGCTGCAACGGGCGCGGGTTTACAGGTGCGCTTATTTGGCAAGCCGGAGATGAACGGTAAACGTCGGATGGGCGTGGCGCTGGCAACGGGAAGCGATATCGAAAACGCTGTCGATCGCGCGGTTCAGGCTGCGGCAGCGGTAAAAGTCGAAGGGTAACGGTACTCCCTCTCCGCAGCGGAGAGGGATTTATATGTCAGCAGCTCTGAATTACGCCTTCGCGCCTTCAACCGCTTCGCGAGCAAGCTTAGTGATACGATCGTAATCGCCCGCTTCCAGCGCGTCCGCCGGCACCAGCCATGAACCACCGATGCACAGCACGCTCTTCAGCGCCAGGTAATCGCGGTAGTTAGCCGGGGAGATGCCGCCGGTCGGGCAGAAACGCACGTTGGCAAACGGGCCTGCAATCGCCTGCAGCGCTTTGGTGCCGCCGTTCGCTTCCGCCGGGAAGAATTTGAACTCTTTCAAACCGTAATCCATGCCCAGCATCAGTTCAGAAACGGTGCTGATACCGGGGATCAATGGAATGGTGCCTTCGGTCGCGGCTTTTAACAGAGGTTCGGTCAGGCCCGGGCTGATTGCAAACTGCGCGCCGGCTTCGGTCACTTCGGCCAGCTGCTGAGGGTTCAGCACGGTGCCTGCGCCAATAATAGCTTCCGGCACTTCTTTTGCGATAGCGCGGATAGCGTCCATGGCGCACGGCGTACGCAGGGTCACTTCCAGCACTCGCACGCCGCCCGCAACCAGCGCTTTCGCCATCGGCACAGCGTGTTCCAGCTTGTTCACTACGATAACAGGAACGACCGGACCCGTTGTCAGGATCTGTTCCGCGGTTGTTTTCCAGTTTTTCATCTGAGAGCCTCTTAAGCCAGCTTGATAATTTGTTACCACCGCGGCGTACACCGCAGTGGCGCTTAAAATGTAATGCAGGTCGCGCCCTGTTCCGCGCCTGATAACTGCTCACGCAACGCGCCAAAGAGTTCACGCCCCGTCCCGATGCGCCCGGCGCTCAGGTCAGGATGGAAGGCGGTGCGTTTCTCAAGCTCGGCCTCATCAACCAGTAGGCTGAGCTCACCCGTCTGTCCATTGACGCGAATCATGTCGCCATCCTGAACTTTGGCCAGCAGCCCGCCGTCGTAAGCCTCCGGAGTGACGTGAATGGCGGAAGGTACCTTACCTGAGGCTCCCGACAGGCGTCCGTCGGTGACCAGCGCGATTTTGAAACGGCGGTCCAATAATACCCCAAGCGGCGGCATAAGTTTATGTAATTCTGGCATGCCATTCGCTTTTGGCCCCTGATGGCGCACGACAACGACGCAGTCCCGGTCAAGCAGGCCGGCTTCGAAAGCCGGCAGGACGTCATGCTGGCTTTCAAAAATTACCGCTGGCGCTTCGATAATCTGATTCTCAGCCGGCACGGCAGAGGTTTTCATTACCGCCCGGCCCAGGTTGCCGCTCAGCACTTTAGTCCCGCCATGTTTTGAGAAAGGCTGGTCGAAGCTGGCAATAACCTCGCTATCCAGCGCCTTTTCGGCGCCTTCGCGCCATGCCAGCTGGCCGTTATCCAGCCACGGCTCCATGGTGTAATGCTGCAAACCGAAACCGGCGACGGTGTGCACATCTTCATGCAGCAAACCGCCTTTAAGCAGTTCGCGCATCAGCACGGGCACGCCGCCCGCGGCCTGGAAGTGGTTAATGTCCGCCGGGCCGTTTGGATAAAGGCGGGCAAGCAGCGGCACCACATCGGAAAGATCGGAGAAGTCGTCCCAGTTAATGATGATGCCGGCCGCACGCGCCATCGCCACCAGGTGCATGGTGTGGTTGGTGGAGCCGCCCGTCGCCAGCAGGGCAACGATGCCGTTCACCACCACTTTCTCATCAACCATCCTGCCCAGCGGCATCCACTCGTTGCCGTTGCCGGTCAGGCGAGTGACCTGCCGCGCCGCGGCGGCCGTCAGTTCATGACGCAGCGGCGCGTCCGGTTGAATGAAAGAGGAGCCCGGCAGCTGCATGCCCATAAACTCCACCACCATCTGATTGGTGTTGGCCGTGCCGTAGAAAGTGCAGGTGCCCGGCGCATGGTAAGACGCGGCTTCGGCTTCCAGCAGCGCGTTGCGGTCCACTTTGCCTTCTGCGTAAAGCTGGCGGATGCGCACTTTTTCTTTATTGGCTAAACCGCTGGCCATTGGGCCTGACGGGACAAAGATCGCGGGCAGATGCCCAAAAGAGAGCGCGGCCATGGCCAGGCCCGGGACAATCTTGTCGCATACGCCAAGGTACAGCGCGCCGTCGAACATATTATGCGAAAGGCCGACCGCGGCAGACATAGCGATAACTTCGCGGCTCAGCAGGGAAAGCTCCATCCCGTCCTGGCCCTGGGTTACGCCATCGCACATTGCCGGTACGCCGCCTGCGACCTGGCCTACTGCACCCACAGCGTGCAGCGCCTTGCGGATCTGTCCGGGATAGCTCTCGTAAGGCTGGTGTGCAGAGAGCATATCGTTATAGGAGGTAATAATGGCGATGTTGTTACGCAGCATGCTTTTCAGCACGGCTTTATCTTCTGGCTGGCAGGCGGCAAAACCGTGGGCCAGATTACCGCACGCCAGCTCTGAGCGATGCACGGTATTGCTCTTCGCTTTTTCAATGCGCGCCAGATAGGCTGCGCGGGTATCTTTTGAGCGCTCAACGATGCGTTTTGTTACGCGTAACGTTTTTTGATTCATAAAAGGACCTCATAAAGTGGCTGCCGTCGCAGTGCGCAGAAGAGAAAAACCACCGGCTTTCTACTACTCAACCGGCCGATCTTCCTGGCATCAGGGCAAAATCGCTTCGGCTAGTGTAAATAAAAAAGCCCCGCTGGTGAATCCAGTCAGGGCTTTTAATGACAAAAACTTCTACCACGTCTGAGTTAGATCATGTTACCGGTAAAGTTAAGCCGCTTTACGCGCGGTTTTCACATCCTGCTTACTCAAATTCATTCCATGAGCGGCCGTCGCGGGTGATCATCGCAACGGAAGCCACCGGCCCCCAGGTTCCCGCCTGATAAGGTTTTGGCGCATCGTTATCCGCAGCCCAGGCTTCGGTGATTGAGTCGACCCATTTCCAGGCTGCTTCCACTTCATCACGGCGCACAAACAGCGCCTGAATGCCGCGCATGGTTTCCAGCAGCAGGCGCTCGTAAGCGTCCGCCAGATGGGATTCATTAAAGGTTTCCGAATAGCTCAGATCCAGCTTGGTCGTTTGCAGGTTGTGCTTATGATCCAGGCCCGGCACCTTATTCAGCACCTGGATATCCACGCCTTCGTCCGGCTGCAGGCGGATGGTCAGCTTATTCTGCGGCAGGTCCTGCCAGGAGTCTTTGAACAGGTTCAGCGCCGGGCTCTTGAAGTAAACCACGACTTCTGAACATTTGGCCGGCAAACGCTTACCGGTGCGCAGATAGAAAGGAACGCCCGCCCAGCGCCAGTTATCGATATCAACACGGATAGCCACAAAGGTTTCGGTGCTGCTCGACTTGTTCGCACCCTCTTCTTCCAGGTAGCCCGGCACTTTTTTACCCTGCGCAAAGCCTGCGGTGTACTGGCCGCGCACGGTTTTCTCACGCACGTTGCTGCGATCGATGCGGCGCAGCGATTGCAGGACTTTCACCTTCTCATCGCGAATGTGGTCTGCGGTGAGATCGGATGGCGGCGACATGGCAATCATGCACAGGATTTGCAGCAGGTGGTTCTGAATCATGTCACGCATCTGGCCTGCCTGGTCGAAGTAACCCCAGCGCCCTTCGATGCCCACCTCTTCAGCCACGGTAATTTCCACGTGATCGATAGTTTTGTTATCCCAGTTATTAGCAAACAGGGAGTTGGCAAAACGTAGCGCCAGCAGGTTAAGCACCGTCTCTTTACCTAAATAGTGGTCGATGCGATAAACCTGGCACTCTTCAAAGTACTCGCCAACCTGATCGTTGATTTCCTGAGAAGTGGCAAGCGAGGTGCCCAGCGGTTTTTCCATCACCACGCGGGCAGGTTTGGCGTTCAGCTTCGCTTTGCCCAGCCCTTTGCAGATGGCGCCGAAGGTGCTTGGCGGCATCGCAAAATAGTTGATGGTGACGCGCTTTTGCTGGTCGAGCATTTTACCCAGTTTGCTAAAGGCCGCGGTGTCGTTGACGTCCAGGTTGCAGAAATCAAGACGGCTGCTCAGCTTGTCCCACAGGCTTTCGTCGATCTTCTCTTTCATGAAGGTTTCGAGCGCTTCGCGTACCACTTTGGTGTACGCCTCTTTGCTCCAGTCAGCGCGGCCAACGCCCAGAATACGGGACTCCGGATGGATCTGACCCGCTTTTTCCAGTTGATACAGGGATGGCAGCAGTTTTCGACGCGCAAGGTCGCCTTTTGCGCCGAAAATCACCAGGTCACATGCCTGAGCTGTCTGTGTTACCGCCATGTCGTTCTCCTCGTTTCGGGTATCTTGTACCGGGTCGCTCATGTAATTTAATTACAAAGCAATGTACCGCCGTTGATGAATTAACGTAAACAACCGGAGGTTGTCCGATCGTGCTCAGGCGGCAAATCGCGCGACAGGCGCGCGGCTTTCCCTCGCTGAGTGAAATTTAATAACTTTTTTCCGTTTGCCAGGATCTTATCTAAAGTTAGACCCCGATCAAGTAATGAAAAAAAACAACAAATTCAAGCCCGTTTACCTGCCCTTCAGGGAGAAGGCAAGCGTATATTCTTGCTAAACCCCGTCTCGGTTTCTTCGCTTTCAGAAATCGACAAAATCCATGAGTGCCTGTTAACGATGAATATGCTGGAAAAAATCCAGTCACAGCTGGAACACCTTAGCAAATCAGAGCGTAAAGTCGCAGAAGTGATTCTCGCTATTCCGCAGGAGGCTATCCACTCAAGTATTGCTACCCTTGCCCGCAACGCGGACGTTAGCGAACCTACGGTAAACCGCTTTTGTCGCCGCCTGGACACCAAAGGCTTCCCCGATTTTAAATTACATTTAGCGCAAAGTCTGGCGAATGGAACGCCTTATGTAAACCGGAATGTTGACGAGGACGACAGCGTTGAATCCTATACCGGTAAAATCTTCGAATCCGCGATGGCCAGCCTCGATCGGGTGCGGCAATCCCTTGATATGGCCGCGGTAAACCGGGCGGTGGATCTGCTGACCCAGGCGAAAAAAATCGCCTTCTTTGGGCTGGGCTCTTCTGCCGCCGTCGCCCACGACGCCATGAATAAGTTTTTCCGCTTTAACGTGCCGGTTTTCTATTCTGACGACGTCGTCATGCAGCGTATGAGCTGTATGAACTGCAGCGAAGAAGACGTGGTGGTGCTTATTTCGCATACCGGGCGCACCAAAAATCTTGTGGAGCTGGCGCAGCTGGCGCGTGAAAACGACGCCATCGTGCTGGCGATAACCTCCGAAGGATCGCCGCTTGCGCAGGAAGCCACCCTCTCTTTATTACTTGATGTGCCAGAAGACACCGACATTTATATGCCGATGGTGTCGCGCCTGGCGCAATTAACCGTCATCGACGTGCTGGCCACGGGTTTTACTTTGCGTCGCGGCGCAAAATTCCGGGATAACTTGAAGCGAGTCAAAGAAGCGCTCAAGGAATCGCGTTTTGATAAGGGGCGATTCGCCGCGGGCGATACTCGCTAATTTTTAATAACAAAGCTGTAACTTTTCAGGTCGTTCGGTTAAGTTGTCCCCTTGCGCGATGACGCGCCCTCTGACTAACCGAGTTTTTGTTCACGCAACACCAAGTTGTTTCAGTCAACGGAGTAATACATGTCCAGACGGCTACGTAGAACCAAAATCGTTACCACTTTAGGCCCGGCTACCGATCGCGACAATAATCTGGAAAAGATTATCGCAGCCGGCGCCAACGTGGTGCGAATGAACTTCTCCCACGGTACCGCAGAAGATCACCAATTGCGTGCGGATAAAGTTCGTGAAATTGCCGCGAAACTGGGCCGCCACGTCGCTATTCTGGGCGATTTGCAGGGGCCTAAAATTCGTGTTTCCACCTTCAAGGAAGGTAAAGTCTTCCTCAGTATCGGCGACAAATTCCTGCTTGATGCCAACCTGGGTAAAGGCGAAGGCGATAAAGAGAGAGTCGGCATCGACTATAAAGGCCTGCCTGCCGACGTCGTGCCCGGCGATATCCTGCTGCTGGATGATGGCCGCGTGCAGCTAAAAGTGCTGGAAGTCCAGGGCATGAAAGTGTTCACCGAAGTGACCGTCGGCGGCCCGCTCTCCAACAATAAAGGCATCAACAAACTCGGCGGCGGCCTGTCCGCAGAAGCGCTGACCGACAAAGACAAAGCCGACATTGTCACCGCGGCGAAAATCGGCGTCGACTATCTGGCCGTCTCCTTCCCGCGCTGTGGCGAAGACCTCAACTACGCCCGCCGCCTGGCCCGCGATGCAGGCTGCGATGCCAAAATCGTTGCTAAAGTGGAGCGCGCCGAAGCCGTCTGCGATGAAGCTGCAATGGACGACGTTATCCTCGCTTCCGATGTCGTTATGGTCGCCCGTGGCGATCTGGGCGTGGAAATCGGCGATCCGGAGCTGGTCGGCATTCAGAAAACCCTTATCCGCCGCGCGCGTAAGCTGAATCGCGCCGTGATCACCGCGACCCAGATGATGGAGTCGATGATAACTAACCCAATGCCAACCCGTGCCGAAGTTATGGACGTGGCGAACGCCGTGCTGGACGGCACCGATGCGGTAATGCTCTCTGCTGAGACCGCGGCCGGTCAGTACCCTGCTGAAACCGTGGCGGCAATGGCGCGCGTTTGTCTCGGCGCTGAAAAAATCCCCAGCATCAACGTTTCCAAACACCGTCTGGATATAGAGTTCGACAACGTAGAAGAAGCGATTGCCATGTCGGCGATGTATGCGGCAAACCACCTGAAAGGGGTTACCGCGATTATCACCATGACAGAATCGGGCCGCACCGCGCTGATGACCTCACGTATCAGCTCCGGCCTGCCGATTTTCGCCATGTCCCGTCACGAGCGCACGCTGAACCTGACCTCTTTGTACCGCGGCGTTACGCCGGTCTATTTTGACAGCCAGAACGACGGCGTTGCGGCAGCCAGCGACGCCGTTAACCTGCTGCGTGACAAAGGCTACCTGGTGTCCGGCGATCTGGTGATTGTGACCCAGGGGGATGTGATGAGCACCATCGGCACCACCAACACCACGCGCATCCTTTGCGTTGAGTGATCTAAAGGTCAGCGAAAGCTAGCGCATGAAAAAGGGGCCGGATGGCCTGAGGGATCCCCAGAAACATCATCAATACACCATGATGATGTTTCGATAGGCCCTCGCCATATCGGCGTATACCCTGTCGGGGTTCATCCCCGACAGTATTCCCGGTGATTGCCGGATGGCATTTTCACTCAACGTCAGATACGACAATACCCTCCGCGATTTCTCACTGCTTGCCTGAAACCATCGATTTATCCCTTTACTTTCAAGGCAATAACCCGTCAGCCACATGATGATGCTGTAGAGCGTCGCAACCAGGCAAAGCACGGATATCCGCTTTTCTCCCCGGCTTTTACTTGCCCGAAGCCCCAGACCATAGCGCTCGCTTTTTTCATCCCTGAAGTTCTGTTCTATCTGCATACGGCGGCTGTAAATTTTGACTATCTCGCGTGGCTTATATTCCATCAGGCTGGTAAAAAGCAGCCACGGTTCACGCGCGTTTTTACGGTACATCCTGTCTGTTTTGGGATAATGCTGGCTGCTTTTCCTGCCCGTCGCCCGCTTATGCACGGTGTAGAAATGTCCCGGACAGTCACGACTGGCGTTGCGTGCCAGTCGCCCGAATCCCAGATAGCGCGCCGTTGTTGATGACGCAATATCCCGCGCCATCTGCCACTCTTCATCCCCGATGACCTGAAAATAGAGGCTGCCCCTGACTCGTCCGACAAAATCCCAGCCCAGAGAGCGGATGTGGTGAAACCAGCTGCTGCGAAAGCCTGCATCGGTCACGATAATGACCTGCTTATCTTTGCCGATAGCGGCAGCCATCTGATCGAGAAAGGCATTTTGTACAGCAGAGTTGTTCTGGTAGCGGGATGAAATAACTTTACTCATCAGAGGGATAGCTCTGCCATCACACAATAAGCTTGCCCGCAAAACACTGAGCGCTGATGAAGGATAGCCACTCCAGTCCACGGCAATAACGCATAATGAAAGGCTGTGCGTGAGGCGGGATACAAGCTGCTGGTAGACGGAAGGAATGTCACTGAACATCAGATCGCTGGTGAGGTGCCGGTCAACACGCTTAATCTTGTGCTTAACACGTGCGGGGCCTGGCAGGTATCTGCCGATGCTGGTAAGAGAAAGCGAAGCACCACGTGTCAGGGCCACGGTCATATCGAGCAGGGCGTTTTTACGGTACTGATGAATGGAGTTCAGGGACTGGCTGAAAAATTTATGGCAAACTTGTGAAGCAGGCATAGAGGAGTGACCTTACTTTCTGGTGGAACACTAAGTAGATCACACCCTTCTATGCCTGTCTTTATTTATGGGGAATCCTCAGGCCGGATGGCCCCTTTCTTACTTTTTAGGAAACAGCTCTTTACGGCGATAGGGTTCGGTTTCGCCCTCTTTACGCGTTTTCAGCAGCTTCAGGATCCAGGTATATTGCGCCAGGTTCGGGCGGACAAAAATCTCCACCTCTTCATTCATGCGGCGGGCAATCCGGTTGTCGTCGGCATCGGCCAGGTCGTCCATCGGCGGACGAATAAAGATATCCAGACGATGCGTGCTGCTGTTGTAAACCGGGAACAACGGGACCACACGGGCGCGACAGACCTTCATCAGGCGGCCAATCGCCGGAAGCGTGGCCTTGTAGGTCGCAAAGAAATCCACAAATTCGCTGTGCTCGGCGCCGTGATCCTGATCCGGCAGGTAATAGCCCCAGTAGCCCTGACGTACGGAGCTGATAAAGGGCTTAATGCCGTCGTTTCGCGCGTGCATGCGGCCACCAAAGCGGCGGCGCACCTTGTTCCATACGTAATCGAACAGCGCGTTGCCCTGGTTATGGAACATCGCGGCCATTTTTTGCCCGTCGGCGGCCATCAGCATCGCCGGAATATCCACGGCCCAGCCGTGCGGCACGAGGAAGATAACGTTTTCGCCGTTGGCCTTCAGCTCATCGATGATTTCTTTGCCGTGCCAGTCGACGCGCTGCATCACCTTTTGCGGCGCGCGCAACCCTAATTCCGCCATCAGCACCATCGCCTGCGGCGCGGTGGCAAACATCTCATCAATGATGGCTTCGCGTTCCGGCTCCGGCATTTCCGGGAAGCAGTAAAGCAGATTAATTTGCGCACGACGACGGGCGCTTTTACCAAAGCGACCCGCGATACGCCCGACTTTACCTAACAGAGGATCGCGTACTGACGGCGGTAATAAGGCAAGTCCTGCAAAGGCCCCCACGCCCAGCCAGGCGCCCCAGTAACGCGGGTGCCAGAAGGCTTTTTGAAACTCGGGGATAAATTCGCTCTGACTTTTTTTTGCTTTTTCCATGCAGGTTCTCAGTACGGCATCAACTCATTGATGATATGAATGTAGTGGTAGTTTAACGGGGCACGTGCCGGCAGACAAAAGAAAAAGCCGGCGCGCTGGCACCGGCTTTGTTTTATCCGCGCTGCAAGGGTTAGTCAAAGCGCAGCTGAGGAACCACTTCACGCACCTGAGCCAGGTAATCACGACGGTCCGAACCGGTCAACCCTTCCGTACGCGGCAGCTTCGCCGTCAGCGGGTTAACCGCCTGCTGGTTGATCCACACTTCATAGTGCAGGTGTGGGCCAGTGGAGCGGCCTGTGTTGCCGGAAAGCGCAATGCGGTCACCGCGTTTCACTTTCTGCCCTGATTTTACCAGCAGTTTCTTCAGATGCATATAACGTGTGGTGTAGGTGCGTCCGTGACGCAGGGCAACGATATAGCCCGCCGCGCCGCTACGTTTCGCCATCACCACTTCGCCATCGCCCACCGCCAGCACAGGCGTTCCCTGCGGCATAGCAAAGTCGACGCCTTTATGCGGCGCGATACGCCCGGTTACCGGGTTAAGGCGACGCGGGTTAAAGTTCGAGGAGATGCGGAACTGTTTTACCGTCGGGAAGCGCATAAAGCCTTTCGCAAGGCCCGAGCCGCTGCGATCGTAGAACTTGCCGTCTTCCCCGCGAATCGCGTAGTAATCTTTGCCGCCGCTGCGCAGACGGACGCCGACCAGCTGGCTTTGCTCACGCTTGCCTTCCAGCATTTCGCGGGACATCAGAACCGAGAATTCATCGCCTTTTTTCAGCTTACGGAAGTCCATCTGCCACTGCATCGCTTTGATGACCGAACTGATTTCCGCGCTGGTTAAGCCCGCGTCTTTCGCGCTGCTGACGAAGCTGCCGCCAACGGTGCCTTTGAGTACGCTGTTAACCCAGTCGCCCTGCTGCAGTTCAGTGCTGAGCTTGAAAGTATTGCCGGAGCGGTCATAGGTACGGGTTTCGCGGCGGGACATCTCCCAGGTCAGACGCTGCAGCTCGCCGTCGGCGGTCAGCGTCCAGGAAATCTGCTGGCCGATTTTCAGGTTACGCAGGTCTTTATCAACCGTGGCCAGCTGGCCGATCTCGCCCATGTCGATGCCGTACTGATTAAGGATGCTGCTAAGCGTATCGCCGGTTGAAACGACGTATTCATGAACGCCCGCCTCGCCCGCGATTTTATCGTCCAGCTCATCCTGTGGAATGGCGTCATCGCCTTCGTCAAGCGTCGGCTGGTCGATTGGCTCGCTGGCTTCTGGCAATAAAGAACGGATTTCGCTTTTTTCAAGCTCGATGGTTTTAATGACGGGACTGGCTTCCGGGTGGTAAACATAGGGCCGCCAGACGGCGACCGCTAAAGTAAGAACCGTCAGGGACCCCAGCATAACGCGGTGGGGCCGGGACAGGTTGTCAAAAGCCAGGGCGACAGAGCGGGCTATCTGTTGCACGTATTCACTTCCTCGTTAATCTCCTTTCAGGCAGCTGGCATACTGATTCGCAAGCCCGGTCAAAAACCGCATATAGCTGTCTTTACCGAACGCGACGTCGATGCCCAGCGGATCCAGCGTCCCTGAACGGACGTTAGTGCCACGGGCGACGGCGTTAATTACCGCTGGCCTGAACTGTGGCTCAGCAAAAACGCAGACCGCTTTATGCTCAACCAACTGTGTTCTGATTTCATGTAAACGCTGCGCACCGGGCTGGATCTCTGGGTTGACGGTGAAGTGGCCAAGCGGCGTCAGTCCGTAGTGTTTTTCAAAGTAGCCGTAGGCATCGTGAAAAACGAAATACCCTTTACCTTTCAACGGTGCGAGCACGGTACCAACCTGCTTATCGGTGCTGGCTAATGCTGACTCGAATTTCTGCAGGTTGGCGTCAAGTTGGGTTCTATTTTCGGGCATAAGTTCCACTAATTTATCGTGGATTGCAACCGCTGACAGGCGCGCTATCTCAGGCGAGAGCCAGATATGCATATTGTATTCACCGTGATGGTGATCTTCCTCACTATTTTCCGCCGAATGGGCATGTGCTTCGTGCTCGTGTTCATCGTCATCGTCGCCTTTCATCAGCAAAGGTTTCACCTCTTTTAACGCCGCAAGCGTCACCTGCTTTTGCTGAGGTAGCTGGCCTACCGATTTCTGCATAAAAGCTTCCATCTCGGGCCCGACCCATACCACTAAGTCCGCTCCCTGTAAGCGTTTTACATCAGATGGACGCAGGGAATAATCATGTTCGGATGCGCCATCAGGCAGCAGAACTTCGGTGGTCGTCACGCCGTCTGCAATGGCGGAGGCGATGAAGCCCAGAGGCTTAATGGAGGCGACGACCGCAGCCTGTGAAGGCATGGCTGCGGCGCCCAAAAGCGCGGCTGAAAAACCCGCGAAAAGAAGTGTGTTTTTATGTAACATAATGCGACTTATCATCCATGCGGAAGTGGGATGTGTGATATTATAACATCCGATAACTTCTGCAACCCTGAAATTGTGATGTCAAATTTGGTAACACTGGAAAATATCTCCGTCTCTTTCGGGCAGCGCCGCGTGCTGTCTGATATATCCCTCGATTTGCAGCCGGGACGCATCCTCACTCTTCTGGGTCCAAACGGCGCCGGAAAATCCACTCTGGTTCGCGTAGTGCTGGGGCTGGTAGCACCTGACAGCGGGGTAATCAAGCGCGACAGCAGTTTGCGCATCGGTTACGTACCGCAAAAACTGCATCTTGATGCCACGCTGCCGCTGACGGTAAATCGCTTTATGCGCCTGCGGCCGGGCGTTAAGAAAAGCGATATTTTACCGGCGCTCAAACGCGTGCAGGCGGCGCATCTTATTGACGCGCCCATGCAAAAGCTTTCCGGCGGCGAGAACCAGCGGGTGTTACTGGCGCGAGCGTTGCTCAACCGTCCGCAGCTGCTGGTGCTTGACGAACCTACTCAGGGCGTTGACGTTAATGGCCAACTGGCGCTGTACAACCTGATTGACCAGCTGCGTCATGAACTCGATTGCGCGGTGCTGATGGTTTCCCACGACCTGCATCTGGTGATGGCGAAAACCGACGACGTGCTGTGTCTTAACCATCACATCTGCTGCTCCGGCACGCCGGAAGTGGTCTCCATGCACCCGGAATTTATCTCCATGTTCGGCCAGCGCGGCGCGGAACAGCTGGGAATTTATCGCCACAACCATAACCATCGTCACGATCTTACCGGACGCATTATTCTGCGCAGAGGGAACGGCCAGTCATGATTGAATTGTTGTTGCCCGGCTGGCTTGCCGGGATATTGCTTGCCTGCGCGGCGGGGCCGTTAGGTTCGTTCGTCGTCTGGCGTCGGATGTCCTATTTTGGCGATACGCTCTCCCACGCGTCCTTACTGGGCGTAGCGTTCGGCCTGCTGCTGAACGTCAATCCATTTTATGCGGTGATAGCCGTCACGCTGATGCTGGCGCTGGGTCTGGTCTGGCTGGAAAAACGCCCTCACCTGGCGATTGATACGCTGCTGGGCATCATGGCGCACAGCGCGCTGTCGTTAGGTCTGGTGGTGGTCAGTTTAATGTCCAACGTGCGCGTCGATTTGATGGCGTATCTGTTTGGCGATCTGCTCTCCGTGACTATGCCGGATCTTATTTCTATCGGCCTTGGCGTTGCTGTAGTGGTTGGCGTGCTGTTATGGCAGTGGCGTAATTTACTGTCGATGACCATCAGCCCTGATTTAGCGCACGTCGACGGCGTAAACCTGCAGCGTGTAAAAATGCTGCTGATGCTGGTGACCGCCCTGACCATTGGCGTCGCCATGAAGTTTGTCGGCGCGCTGATTATCACCTCCCTGCTGATTATTCCGGCGGCAACCGCGAGACGCTTTGCCCGTACGCCGGAACAAATGGCTGGCGTTGCGGTAATCGTTGGGATGCTGGCGGTAACGGGCGGGCTGACCTTCTCGGCGTTTTACGATACGCCGGCCGGGCCTTCGGTGGTGCTATGCGCGGCGGTGCTGTTTATTCTCAGCATGACGAAGAAACAGGCTGCGTAAGTAAGGAAGTAGTACCCGGGCTGCTTACCGTAGTCCGGGTTATAAATCTATCTGGCGAGTCGTATAGGCTTCTCAAAGCGGCCGCAACCGAATCTCCCTGCGTCATCATCAGAATCATTGGTTCTATTGATGAAATTCCACAGGCTGGAACCCGTCCCGCAAAAATAAGTTCAGCGTTATTTTAACTGCCCTTCATTCGCCCAGGCCGGGCTCAAGAGCAGTTAATCTGCTTCGCGTTGAATTAATTAAGGCATTGCCGGTGGTACAATGCCGAAGTGCGTCCACGCCCTCGGCGTCGCCATACGCCCGCGCGGCGTGCGCTGCAGGAAGCCCTGCTGGATCAGGAAGGGCTCAAGCACGTCTTCGATAGTTTCACGCTCTTCGCCGATAGCTGCCGCCAGGTTGTCCAGCCCGACCGGGCCGCCGAGAAACTTATCAATCACCGCCAGCAGCAGCTTACGGTCCATATAATCGAAGCCTTCCGTATCCACGTTGAGCATGTCCAGCGCCTGCGACGCGATGTCCGCGCTGATGGAGCCGTCATGGCGTACTTCGGCAAAATCTCGTACGCGCCGCAGCAGGCGGTTAGCGATACGCGGCGTACCGCGCGCGCGTTTTGCCACCTCAAACGCGCCCTCTTCGCTCATCTCAAGCCCCAGCACGGCTGCGCTACGCCCGACGATGTGCTGTAAATCCGCCACCTGATAAAACTCCAGGCGCTGCACGATGCCGAAACGGTCACGCAATGGCGACGTTAAGGATCCCGCGCGCGTGGTGGCGCCAATCAGGGTGAACGGAGGCAGATCGATTTTGATTGAGCGGGCCGCCGGGCCTTCGCCAATCATAATATCCAGCTGGTAGTCTTCCATTGCCGGATAGAGCACTTCTTCAACCACCGGCGAGAGACGGTGAATTTCATCGATAAAAAGCACGTCGTGCGGTTCGAGGTTGGTCAGCATGGCCGCCAGATCCCCGGCCTTCTCAAGCACCGGGCCGGAGGTGGTGCGCAGATTCACGCCCATCTCGTTGGCGACGATATTCGCCAGGGTGGTTTTACCAAGCCCCGGCGGGCCGAAAATTAACAGATGATCGAGCGCATCCCCGCGCAGCTTTGCCGCCTGAATGAAAATTTCCATCTGCGAGCTGACCTGCGGCTGGCCGACATAATCCGCCAGAAAACGCGGGCGGATGGCACGGTCAATCAGTTCATCCGGAGTGATAGTGTCTGGCGATACCAGACGGTCTGCTTCAATCATCCTTTACCTCAAAGTGCGGCGCGGAGGGCTTCGCGGATCAGGGTTTCGCAATCGGCACCGCTGCGGCCCACTTTACTCACCATACGGCTGGCTTCCTGTGGTTTATAGCCCAGCGAAACCAGCGCGGCAACTGCTTCCTGCTCTGCATCGTCCACGGCGCCGCTATCCGGCGAGGCCAGCACCAGGTCTGCCGCAGGCGTAAAGAGATCGCCATGCATGCCCTTGAAGCGGTCTTTCATCTCCACGATTAAACGCTCGGCGGTCTTCTTGCCCACGCCCGGGAGCTTCACCAGCGAGCCGATCTCTTCGCGCTCAACGGCATTCACAAACTGCTGCGCGGACATGCCGGAAAGGATAGCCAGCGCCAGCTTCGGGCCAACGCCGTTCACCTTGATAAGCTCGCGGAACAGGGTGCGTTCCTGCTTATTATTGAAGCCGTACAGCAGCTGGGCGTCTTCACGCACCACGAACTGGGTAAACACTACCGCTTCTTTGCCGGTTTCCGGCAGCTCGTAGAAACAGGTCATCGGCATATGGACTTCATATCCTACGCCGCCCACCTCCATTAATACCAGCGGCGGCTGTTTTTCCAGGATAATGCCTCTGAGTCGACCAATCACGTTGTGCTCCTGCGTTTAGCGGTTGTGCAAAAAAATCATGCGTATCATATAAAAAAGGCTGGATACATATCCAGCCTTATATTGATGTAAGGGCAGGCAAAAAATTTCTTTACCTGAAATAACAGGAAAATCAGCCCGTTGATTTTCAGCAGCTCAACCCGACAGAAGGAGAAAACGCGCTTTTCCTTCTTTGTTATCAAATTAAGGTCGGCTGCGTTTCCAGCCCTGGTTATTTTAAGCGTCCCCGCGCCAGATTGAGTCTTGATTCGCTCATCTGCATCGAGTTTTGCGTGACGTGGCAGTGCGTGATGGCAATCGCCAGCGCATCCGCCGCATCGGCCTGCGGGTTGGCTGAGAGCTTCAGCAAGGTGCGCACCATGTGCTGCACCTGGCTTTTCTCCGCGCTGCCGATACCGACCACCGTCTGTTTAACCTGACGGGCGGCGTATTCAAACACCGGCAGCTCGTGGTTAACCGCGGCAACAATCGCCGCACCTCGCGCCTGGCCAAGCTTAAGCGCGGAATCGGCATTCTTCGCCATAAACACGGATTCGATGGCGAAATAATCCGGATGAAACTGGGTAATGATTTCGCTCACCCCCGCGTAGATGAGCTTCAGACGCGAGGGCAAGTCGGTCACCTGCGTACGGATGCAGCCGCTACCGAGATAGCTTAGCTGACGCCCCGTCTGGCGGATGACGCCATAACCTGTGACACGCGATCCCGGGTCGATACCGAGAATAATCGCCATTACAGGGTTGCCGCCACCTCGTCGGAGATCTCACCGTTGTGATAAACCTCCTGCACGTCGTCGCAGTCTTCCAGCATATCGATAAGGCGCATCAGTTTTGGCGCGGTTTCCGCATCCATATCCGCTTTGGTGGAAGGGATCATGGAGATTTCCGCTTCATCCGCTTTCAGACCGGCAGCTTCCAGCGCATCGCGCACGGCGCCCATCTCTTCCCAGGCGGTGAAGACGTCGATGGCGCCGTCGTCATAGGCCACAACGTCGTCCGCGCCTGCTTCCAGAGCGGCTTCCATCACGGTGTCTTCATCCTTGCCCGGCGCATAGGAGATCACGCCTTTTTTGGTGAACAGGTAGGCTACGGAGCCGTCGGTTCCCAGGTTGCCGCCGCATTTATTGAACGCGTGACGCACTTCCGCCACGGTGCGGTTACGGTTGTCGCTCAGGCATTCAACCATAACGGCTGAACCACCAGGGCCGTAACCTTCATAAATGATGGTTTCCATGTTGGCGTCTTCGTCGCCACCCACGCCGCGCGCAATCGCACGGTTTAAGGTGTCGCGCGTCATGTTGTTGGATAACGCTTTATCGATGGCCGCGCGCAGACGCGGGTTGGAGCCTGCATCGCCGCCGCCCAGACGGGCCGCCGTAACCAGCTCACGGATAATTTTGGTGAAAATTTTACCGCGCTTGGCATCCTGTGCCGCTTTGCGGTGTTTCGTGTTGGCCCACTTACTATGACCTGCCATAACAATCTCCAAAAGCGCCTTTTTCAGGCGGCATCAATTACAAACTCTTCAATCGCCTGCCGGTTGCTCCATGATTTGGTCATGGCCGCCGCCGCTTTGGCGTCGACCCATTTCCAGGCCAGATGCTCCGTAATGGTAATCTGGCGCTCATGTGGCAGCGCAAGGCAGAACCAGGATTCTGTATTACGCATGATTCCCGGCGCGTAGCGATGACGCAAATGTGCAAAAATCTCAAACTCAACACAGCGCTGACAGTCGACTAAGGCCAGCTGCTCGTAAGCGGCATCGATAGCGACCTCTTCCTTTACTTCGCGAAGTGCAGCTTGCAGCGCGCTTTCACCCTCTTCCACGCTGCCGGTAACCGACTGCCAGAAATCCGGATCGTCGCGCCGCTGTAACATCAGCACCCGCCCGGTATCCTGCGCGAAAATGACCACCAGTACCGAGACGGGACGCTTAAAGGCCATCTTATTCTTTCTCAGCCTTTTTAATGACCGCCACGCCCAGCTCGGCCAGCGCCTGCGGGTTAGCGAAGCTTGGCGCTTCGGTCATCAGACAGGCCGCGGCGGTGGTTTTCGGGAAGGCGATAACGTCGCGGATGTTGTCGGTGCCGGTCAGCAGCATGGTCAGGCGATCCAGGCCAAACGCCAGGCCCGCGTGCGGCGGCGTGCCGTATTTCAGGGCGTCTAACAGGAAGCCAAACTTCTCGCGCTGATCTTCTTCGTTGATGCCCAGAATGCCGAAT